>JAZSGI010000169.1:0-12819 GCA_045532655.1 Victivallaceae bacterium | reverse complement strand
CATATGAGCGAAGCGAATGCTTCATAGCAGAATGAAATGGAGCTGCTTCATCGTCAGGCGTGTTTTATGAAGCATATTGCGGCGATGCCGCAAAATATGAAGCGCATCTTGCGATGCATGAAGCGGCACTGCGTGCCATGAAGCAAAGCCTGACGGCTTCATTCCGCCACTTTTTTGTAAAAAAATCGCGGAGAGGCGGGGATTCGAACCCCGGACAGAGTTACCCCTGTGACGGTTTAGCAAACCGTTGCTTTCGGCCACTCAGCCACCTCTCCGCTTATTGAGCGTACTATTACTATATATCAAATAGCAGGATTTGCAAATATTTTTTTGCAATTTTTTTGATTTTTACCTCCTTTTTTTCTTGACTTTGGTTTTCTGCACGCTATATTAACTCTTGTAAACAGGGTATATGGTGTTAATCCTTTATGATCTGGCCAAGATCACAGCAGCGCAGGATTTGGTACGGTTTTGCGGCTGACGTGTTCCCCCCGGGGCGGACACGGTACTGTATATCCGCAATCAATAAGGAAATATGAAAAGTAAAATAGATCTTGAAAGTGGTTTATGTCGTTTGGAGTTAAGTGCCAGTGACGGCAGGATCAATGAGTTTTCGCTGGGCGGAGAGATCCTTATTCAAAGTACGCGCCAGCTTTTTACCCTGAGTTTCAGGAATGTTTCCGGTGATCAGATCATCCTCTCTTCCAATGAATTTGAGAAATTTGAGGTCGGGAACATTACAGGCGGTCTTCTGTTGAAATTTTCAGAACACCCCGAATACGATGACATTAAAGTTGCTGTAAAAATCAAGGCTCTGGGAAATTCTTTCAAGTTTCATACTTCCGTTTCAGGACAGGACAAACGGTTCCTGCTGGAATGGTTCAGCTGTCCTGAGGTCGTTGTTGACGGCAGACTCAAAGGCAGAGGCGGTGACGGCTTCATTTTTCAGCCGGTATTTGAAGGCATCCTTATTGATGATCCCTGGAAAAGAAAAGATTTTTATCCTGTCACCTTCCCCAATACCGGATTTGCAGGATATTATCCCGGTACTGCACAGATGCAGTTCCTTGCTTATTATAATGATCGTGCCGGACTTTATTATGCGGCACATGACAATACTCATGCCACAAAAGCCATCGAGATTGAGTGTTTTGAAGATGATGAAGTGCGGCTCGTTATCGAAACCTTTACCGGCAGTGAATCTGTTGAAGAATACTCTGCACCTTTTGAAACCATTCTTGCCGGATTCCACGGCGACTGGATGGATGCAGCAGAAATTTACCGCAACTGGGCAGTGACTGATCCGCATCTGCCTTCACGCCTTGCAGATGACCCTGCTGTGCCGGAATGGCTGGAAGACTCTCCCGTAACCATCTTTGCCCCCGTCAGAGGTCAGGGCAGGGATATGGGCGATATTGAGCCGAATGAGTATTTCCCTTACACAAATCTTCTGCCTGCAGTCAAAGAATATGCCGAAGAATTCGACAGTCAGGTCATGCTCATGCTTATGCACTGGGAAGGTACCGCCCCCTGGGCTCCGCCATACGTCTGGCCGCCTTACGGAGGGGAGGAACCCCTTGCTGAACTCCGGGACAGTTTGCATGCATCAGGACACCTGCTGGGGCTTTATTGTTCCGGAACCGCATGGACACAGGTCAGCAGTATAGATACCTCGTATTCACAGGAAAAATTCTTCTATGAGGAGAATCTCCGTACCGAAATGTGCCGCGGTCCCAAGGGCGAAATCGATGCCTTTATTTGCAACGGCCCTCCGGGAGCCGGACAGCGTATAGGATATGATTGCTGTGTCGCCAGAGAATGGACAGTGGAAATGTACAGTACCGAAATGCGTAAACTGGCAGAATTCGGTATCGATTACGCACAGGCTTTTGATCAGAATATCGGCGGTGCCGCACACTTCTGTTATTCCCGCAAGCACGAACATCCTGCTGTTCCGGGAGCATGGCAGACCGAAGCTATGATCAATCTCTGCAGAAATATCAAAAGTAAAGCCGCTTCTGTGGACTCTAATATGCTTATCGGCTGCGAAGCCGGAGCTGCACAACCCTACATCAAATACATGCGTGTCAATGATTCCAGATACACCTTTGCGTTTATCCATGATTTGATACCGGTACCGGCTTACGCTTACGTTTTCCACGAATATCTCAATAACTTTCAGGGAAATCAGGGCGGTATCAGCAGTGCTTTTGATCTTCATGAAAGTCCGGAAAATATCCTTTACCGTACTGCATATGCCTTCAACGCTGGCGATATGCTTTCCATGACCCTTAAAAACGACAACGAGATCCATTGGGGATGGGTCTGCGACTGGGATGAGCCCGCTCCGGAACAGGAAAGTATCCGCTCCCTGATCGGGAACTTGAATTACTGGCGCAGAAATGATGGTAAACCATACCTTATTTACGGCAAAATGATCAAACCTCTTGTGCAGATCCATGAAATTGAAGAGTTCTCTATCAAACATTCATGTGAAGATAAACCTGATTTTGATGTCGATGCTTTGCTTTCGTCTTCATGGCAGGCTCCTGACGGCACTGAAGCTCAGTTCATTGTAAACTATATGCCGGTTAAGCAGAAGATCCGTCTTGAACCCCCTGCCGGTTCCACTATCAGCATCCTCCGCAAAAACGGTACTAATTTCGGCGGCAGAGGTTCTATGGAAATCGTTGTTCCCCCTCTCGAAGCCTTGATGATCACTCTCAACGAAGACTGACCGGTTGGGGTTGGCTGTAAAGACCGTTCAATGCTGCGGAGCGGCGGTTGCAGCGGTTCGCTCCGGTGGACGGGCGGTTCGATCAGGTAAATTGACGGCTTGGACGGTTCGATTTCTGTGGTTTGGCGGTCGAGGCTGTTCTGTACATGGCTGTTCAGGCTTACAGTTGAGTTTATCACGGCATGACGGCAGGAAATGTATCACTTTTCTGCCGTCTTTTACTTTTCTGCCGCCGGATCACTTATTTCATATTTTCCCGGTAAACTTTTTCTGCCGCCCCATGGATTGAGATTCTGCAGTATATTCAGTGAATCTCTGCCCACCTCCACGATATTTTCCGACACTACCCGCCAGACAGCATCTGACCAGATTATCTCCGGCTCTTCAACAGTTCCCTGTATCGTTACCGGAATAACCAGTGACCCTATACAGTAACTTGCCTTGAAATCTATCTCCCTGCGGCTGCCCCAGCACACGGAACCCGGACAGCGCAATTCGTGTACTTTGCTGGAAAATATACATTTATTGAGGGTGAATTTCCCCTCCTGGGTTTTGCCTTCAAAATCAGCATTGTCGAATTTCAAAGTGTCTGTATGAGCGTATAGATCAGTGAAATCATCTGCTATGGCTTCGTACCCCAACATTTCCCGGCTGGGGTCAGGCAGTGCGGAACGCAGCCGCAGCAGAAGTTCCAGCGGTGTCATGAGTGCTTTACCGGCAAAAGAGTCGAATATGGTATTCTGTATCTTTATTTCGCCCAGTGACCCTGTACACCATGCCGCCATATTATCAGCAAGTTTATACCCCGTGGCAAAGGGGGCCTGACCGAAAATCAGAAAATATTTGCAGAAAATCACATTGTCATTTTCATTGCCGCCGCCTATAAGCAAATCATGCAGACGCAATTCAAAATCTATATTTTTATTGTCCGCAGCCAGTTCGTTCCCTTTTAATTGGAATTCTATCCTGCCCCCGTTCAACGTCAGGTCACGGCTTGAACTGTCAAAAGTATCCTCATGTGTATGAATATCCACATTCCCTGCAAGTATATAGTCCGGTATGATCTCGCACCGGTCAAATTCCAGCGCGATATCCACCGGATGTCCGCCGAAATCAAGATATACATCCTGCAGAACATCTGCACCGGAACTTTCCTGTGCCTTATGTTTATCCGGGGTTGCGGCAACACTTTCCTGTTCCGGCGGCTGAACCGATTCCGCCTTTTCTCCGGCTTTCAGCGCATCTTTCAGTTTCGGGAGGGAGAAATTAATTTCAGCAGCAATATCTGTGCCTTTTCTATCAGAACTGCCGCTTGCAGAAATATTCAGCAAAGGAGTGTTCTGATCCTCTGAAATCTCAAAAACAAATTCATGCAGGTTGATACTGTCCTTTCTTCCGGTAATTTCCATTCTGCTTCTGCCGGTAAGTTTTTCCTGCAGCAGCAGTGGAACATCGCTCTCTATTGTCACTGTTCCGTCACGTTTGCTCAAATTTACCCGGCCGTCATTGCCCTGTACCTTTACTGCCGGGATATTTATACTGTTTATCTGTATCTGCATATCTGCTTCCGGGAAACTTCCGGCGGCATGCCACGATGAATCCAATTCAAATGCACCGCTGTGTTCCAGCGTGCCGGATGCGGTAAAATTGCCTGCGATATCGCTTTCCAATACTCCCCTGAAAACCGGTACACTTACGATATTTCCTGCCGGATCATTGGTGAAACTTTCCCTGCCGGAATTTATATTGATATCGACTTTGTATCTGTTTCCGCCTGCTGATTCAACTGTTGCCTCCCCTTCTAATGTGCCTTTGACACCGGTCAGTACAGGCATTATTCCGGATAATCCTGACGGCTCTATTGCTCCGGTGAGATGCACGGGCGAAGTCAATACCGGAGTGTTGCTGTTGAATTCAGCAGTAAATGCACCGGATTGCCAGTTGCCGAAATCCGGATGTGACACCTGTATCCCGTCCATTGCCAGACGCAGGTCACGGAGGTCAAAACTTCCGGCGGTGGAAGCAAGCCAGCTGCCGCAGCTGATATTGCCGTGCCACTCTGCCGAAGTTTCAAGAGCTTTAATGGTCATATCGCCGTCAACAGAGTCCTGCATATTCCCCGGATACCAGTCTTGCCATTGTATATGCCAGAAAGTTTCAGGGAATGGAGCAGAATATTTATATTCGGCAGGTGTCATTTCTGCTATAAAGGGCGCGGCATTGATACTCAGTTCCTCTATTTTGACCCCTGTTCCGGTAATTTCCGCAGCAGTATGCAGGCTTATATCGTCATTCCCGGTAAGTTCAAGGAGCTTCTGCATCCATTCTCTGCGGGCGATCCCCAGACGTGACGGAACAAGAGAGGTTATACCGGCAGAGCCTTTGAAACTCATCTCTTCCGGCAGATATTTCCCGCTGCCGGAAGCTTCTGCTACAGTACCTGCGCTGTTGGCGAGGCGGGCCCGGATATTTTCCAGTTCCCAGGTATCATTCTCCGCCAGAGTCAGATCAAATTCCACTGCGGCATTTGCCGGTTCTGCCAGAATATCCTCTGAATCTGTTGTAAGATCATTCGCTGTTATGCGGCACTGCAGGGAACCGGGGAGATCAAAGTCTTTTTTTAATTCCAGAGAGGCAATACCGGCAACACTGCCGGAGGCAAACGCAACCTTTGAATCAGCCGGAATATTGAAGAGCTGGTTGAGACCTACGGCGGGGAAATCTTTTATTGATATCTGCAATGTATTGTTGTTCAAAAATTTGTTTATTTCGTAACCGTAACCGGTAAATTCATTTGCTGTAAATGCCGCCTGCAGGAAATCCACCTTTTCCCTGCTGCCGTCCTTTCCGGTAAATTCCTCTGATGCCTGCAGGAAAAATCCCCGCAGCCATACAGTTCCATTGTACATATCCGTACCGATTTTGAATTTTGTGCGGCAGGAAAAATCATGGGGCAGATCCTGATGATTTGCCACATTCATATCCAGCGCAAAGCAGGGTTTTTCAAATTCACCGCCGCCGGAAATTGCAATATCCCAGATAATATCATCAACAGCGAGCTGCGGGAACCAGTGATTCACCGCTTCCCTGTCGCAGCGTATGGTGCTGTCGGGAAAGACCAGAAATCCCCATGAAGTTATCAACCCTGACAGTTTGAACCCTCCCTGACCGTCTGCCAGATAACTCATACCGTCGATACGGTCAAAATACCAGTTCAGCCCATCGCTCCGGCCTTTGGCATAGAGCTTTGAATTTGGCCATTCCACTCCGAAAACTACCGAACGGAAATCGTTCAGTTCACTTTGCCAGGTTTCCACATTGATATATCCGTCAAGGCCCAGTGTCAGACGGGCGGTTCCGGACAGCGCACCGGAATAAAGGTTTACATAATCGCTTTCAAAACTGCCGCCGGAGGCTTCAAAAATCATATTGCCCATTATTCCGGGGGAACATTCATCCACCTCAAGGGCAATATCATTTATCCGCATGTATTCCCGGCTGCCGTAATCATGGTGCCAGTCCACTGCAAGAGAAGCATCTGTCACCTGCAGATCTTTCAGAATAACATCAGGCACAAACCATGGCTTCCCCATTGGTTCGCCCGGCTGACGTTCCGGCAGTACCTGCGGCATCTCCCACATGAAATCCGGAGGTTCGGGGGCGGCGCAGGGCGGTGGAAGGGGCGGCAGTACATAATCTTCGCCCATTGCCCAGCGGCATTCAGCATCAGAAAGTACAACAAGTTTAAGTTTGCCTCCGGCAGAACGGGTGTTGTTGACTGTCACGCGCCATGGGGAAAAGGCAAGTTCTATACTGCCCTGCAGCTTCTTTGTGCCGCCCTCAACAGCCACCATGTGACCGTCATAAATGGAATTAGACCATTCAAGATCAGAGATGGAAAAATCACCTGTAAGCAGATTGTATTCCAGACGGCCCATGTTGACTATGAGGCCGACACTTGCCATGGCAGGACGGATAAGCCACCACTTGACAAACCAGCTTTCTCCGGCAAGTTCCAGCAAGACGGTACACAGACCCGCCAGAAGCACCGCTGCAGCAACTGCAGTACGCAGCAGCAGAGGGCAGGCTCTTTTGCTGACTTTGCTTCTGCAGCCGGTTCCTGTCTTTTTTATACGGTCTGAAGATCCGTCATCCAATGGTCAGCGAGCTCCGCCCAGCTGAGTACGCAATTCCTGGATGAATGCCTGAATATCTTCCTGTGTGGGCTGTCCGGAAAGGTTGTCGAAATCCGGACGGCCCATATTATCCAGCAGCCACTCCCCGGTAATGCCCGACGGGAAACGCACAGTACCGTTCATAACGGCTCCGGGGCGGGTGATCTTGCTGATTTCCAGAACGATCTGACCGGGTTCGCCGGCCGGGACATTTACTGCAGGTTTTTCCTCTTTTTCTGCAGCCGGTGCAGCTTCGGCAGGATCCTGACGGCTCCAGTCGACCTCTTCGCTTTCAGCTGCCAGCAGCCGGAGTTCAAGGAAGGTGCGGCGTACGTTGTGTTCCTCGGCGAGAAGTTTCTGGATATTGTTGAGACTGACACCGTTGTTAAGGTTTTCGGCAATAAATCTTTTGATTTCAAGATCGGTCATTTTTTTATTCGCTTTCTTTGGCAGAGGCAGCTTTTCTTGTATCGGCAAGCCGCTGCATCATGCGGTTTTGTTTCAATGCTATACATCCTCCGGCAAGTTCTGCCGGTATACGGCACCAGCAGATCATTGCCGCAGGAATGGGTATGATCAGCCACCAGAGGGCATGAAATATGGCAAAACGGCGGCAGAGATCCTCGTTCACCAACTCATTCTTCGCTCCGGCACGCACCAGCTGGGCGTTGAGTATTTTTGCCGCCTCCGCTACTGCAGGGAAGTACCAGTAAATATTCAGTATGGGAATAAGACATCCCACAACAGCTTTGACCGGTGTCATAACTGCATCGGCAGGAGGAATACACTTCCATACACGGTAAAGCCGGATCATGCCGCAGGTAAATTCACCTGCCCATGCAAGAACTGCGGCGGAAACTGTACACAGTGCCGTTATTGCCCAGGGAATGTTCCACTTGCCGGCATCACGGCTCAGGAGCAGAAAAACACAAACTACGGCAATTGCCGCCACAGTAATGATCCAGGCAGCGTAATTCAGTATTGTCACAGTCAGGCTCAGGCGGTTCAAACCTGCAATATCCTGTGTGTTTTTTTCGTTATTCAGCGGCACATCCAGCACATGAGCCAGTTGCGATTCCCCGAGCGGGATCCAGTCCGGCAGTGTCTCCTGCCACACCATTGTCCTGCTGTCAACAATATCCGATGCGGCAAATTCCCTGAATTTTTCAGCGTTGAAAGGTCCGGCAGATTGGCCGTTACGCAAATAATACCAGCGGTCATCCATTATTCAAAACTCCTGTAATCGTTGATGTAAAATATTTGATGCGGCATCGTGAAGCTGTTTGGTCACGCCTATCCAGAAAAGGTAATGGAAAAGCAGAAATATCTGCGGCAGCACAACTGCGGCAATACCGGCAATACAATAAATTATACTGAGATTCCGGCTCGGTCTTCTGCCGATGACCCCCTCCCGTCTTTCCTGCGCTGCAAGACGGGAACTCAAACCCGCAACTGTCCGGAAACTTGCTATTGCCCCGATCACAGGTACAATAGTTATCACCGCCAGTAATGCAGGAGCGGCAGGACGGTTTTCCGCAGGTATCACCAGCCACATACGGTAAAGAAGCACGCCCCAGAAAACAGTAAGTATCAGCAGGGAAATCATTGCGGCAGTAATAAGCATCAGCCAGATCCCGGCAGTTACAGTACCGGACAGGGCAAAATCAAGCACACTGTAAAGCAGGCGGAAATGTTCGCTTTCTGTTTCCCGGCGTTCCAGATAAGCACTGATTATTTTCAGCACTACCGGCATAACGGTCAGGAAGTTGAAGAGAAAGAGGACTTTCATGGTTTTGAAACATCTGTTTATGCCGCCGAGATGATTGATGGTACGGCACGGGGTATCATCGCCTGCGAGTTCAGACTCCCTGAATTCCACCCAGTCGGCAGAATGTTCGGCCCTGACAGGGGTTTCTGTACGGATGACTCCGGCTGCAACCAGTCCGGAGATATGTATCCCGTCCAGCGGGCCCTGTTTCTGTCCTTTTACAAGATAATACCATTTTTTCATAAACGCTCTCCTTGCAGAGTTCACTGCACACAGCAAACTATACCACAGAAATCTGTCTTTTCAAATCAATTCCACATCGAAATTGAATGTAGAAAGGTTTTTTTCCCGCCAGGAGGCATTTGTAAGGTCATAAAATGATCTTGTGCCGGGCAGGAAAGGTACAGAAACTGTTTTAAGGGCATAAATCCTTGTCAATCCGGAACGTTTTTCTGTACGTACCGAAAATTCTATCCCTCTGCCGTCTTTGACTGTTTCCCCGTCTGCTGCCGGAATTGCAGCACGGGTGGTGAGCAGTGCCGGTCTGCCGAAACGGTAGATCTCCACAGGCAGCGGCGAAGCATCCCGCAACGCTTCCATTGCACTGCGTTCCAGCTCCCACGAGGCCTGTATCTGCACTGCTCCAAGTCCGGCAAGCGCACGTACCGCCATACTGTTGGCCACCGGCAGGGGATTGCCCGTTACAAGTTCGACACCGTCAATATTTTCAAAAAAGTCAAATCCGCCGGTATTGGTAATGCGGAAGCGGCGTATCCCGGCATCAAGAGCGGCTTTTATACGTTTACGCATCCCTGCTTCCTGCGCCGGGGAACAGAAATCAGGCAGTATGCACTCATCGGTGGTTGAGTTGAAATCAAGTATGGATACTGCTCTGCGTGCCCCCGGATTGCCCGGTTCATCACCCCGGGGACGGATGGCTACAGTTTCTGTTTCCCGTTTACCGGCAGGGAGTACGCTGTCACTCTTTCTTGCGGCAAGTTCCCGCAGCAGAGCCTCCAGCGCAGGATCTGCTGCTGCAGCATCCTCCGCTGCATATTTTTCCGCAAAAGCGGCAAATTCACGCCGTATGCGCCGCAACAGTGACGGCGGTATATAAAGACCGTTTTCTGCGGCTGTGACCTTCACTGTACCGGGACGGAACCGGGGAAATGCTTCACTGAAACGCTGCAAAACGGCTTCCACTGCTGAATCATCTCCGCCGCTGCGGGCCTTTTCCAGTGACCATTCACCTTTGAATATTTCCGCTGCGGGAACTGCGGGCATTGCCACAGAGATCCCTGCAGAATCAAATGTTATATCAAGATCGATCTTTCTGCCCGGCAGCGGAACTGCCTCAAATTCTTTCATGTCTATGTTGACTGCCCCGCCGAGACGGAATACCAGACTGCCCGGCCTGACAGGAACCGGAGCGGAAATCGTACATTTGCAGCCGGGTTTTGCCCTGCGGGCGGGAACTCCGTCCGCAAGCATTTTCAAAACATTGAATGCCGGGGCATCACCGCCGTCATCACCCTGTACACGCATCCTGTCGCCCAGTGCAACGGGATGGGTCGGCACAAAAGTAAATGTCCCTTCTTCCGCCTGCAGCACTCTGCCGGCAAGTTGACCGGAGGCTCCGAGAGAATTATGCTGAATAAGGGTTTTGCGGCTTTCTTCTGTCCAGAACCCGCTGCTCCATTTCCTGCCGCCGGCACCGGCAAGCAGTTTGCGGGCGGATCCCCTGTCGATGCTTCTGTCCAGCAGACCCCTGTAGGCTGCAACGGTGTCACGGACATAATCACTGCGTCGCAATCTTCCCTCGATTTTCAGGGAGACGACATTGGGGATCTTTATTATATCTTCAAGCATATTGCCTGCGGCGCAAAGGTCACGGGTGGAAAAAAAGAAGCCGTTGCCTGTTCTGGAAAAATAACGGCGGCGGCATGGCTGCTTGCACAGACCCCTGTTGCCGGAAGCACCGCCGAGCCATGAGGAAAAATAACATGCCCCGGAAAGCGAACAGCACAGGGCACCATGTACAAAAACTTCAAGTTCAAGGGGGGAGTCTGCTGCGGCAAGCTGTATTTCGGCAATATCCAGCTGCCGTTCCAGAATAACTCTGGAGAAACCGAGTTTGGCGGCGCTTCTGATCCCGGCGGCATTATGTATCGCCATCTGGGTGGAGGCGTGGAGTTTGAGATCAGGGAAAAATTCCCGTGCCATGTGTGCCAGCCCCAAATCCTGTACGATCAGGGCATCGACGCCGATGTTATTGGCAAAGGCGAGAAGTCCGGCGGCATCCTCCAATTCACTCTCTTTGAGGATGGTATTGGCGGTCAGATAAAGTTTCTTTTTCCGGCGGTGCAGGAAAACTGCAAGCCTTGCCATGTCGTCTGTGGAAAAATTTTCGCCTCTGGCGCGGGCGTTGAATTTGTCGATTCCGGCATAAACTGCGTCAGCTCCTGCATTTATTGCAGCAACTGCACAGGCGGGGTTGCCGGCGGGCGCAAGAAGTTCGGGTATAAAATCACTCATTAATCGTAACCTGCCGGGTATCCGGTGTCCTCTGAAAAATTGTTCGACACAAAAACGTCTGATGCCGGAACGCCCCGTTTCAGCCCATACGCCGGAGGAGGTACGGTCAGACGGAAAAATGGAGCGGGTGACCGGAGTCGAACCGGCGTCGCCAGCTTGGGAAGCTGGAGCATAACCGTTTTGCTACACCCGCAACTGTACTGTACTAATAAGATAACATCAAAGGTGGTTTTTGTCAAATGAAAATACTGAAAAAAACAAAACTCGGCAGAGGAGTATCTCCCGGATAAAAATCTTCAGCATAATGACAATAGGAGGCAATAAATAACAATGCACAGCAGGAAATCCGCTTTTAAGCATGGTATATTATAAAAAATACACGATACAGAAGGCAGATGATTTATGAAAACACGGGAACGCATACAGAAAATATTGAATTTTGAAAAACCTGACCGCCTGCCTGTAGTTGAATGGGCTGTATGGTGGGATATGACTGTTGCACGCTGGGAAAAAGAGGGTATGCCGGCAGGAATGGATCATCACGAAAGGCAGGAGTATTTCGGACTCGACCTGCTGGTGCAGCAGTGGTTCCCTCCCTGTACCGGGGAGCTGCCTGCGCCGGAATATCATGGCGCGCCTGTTCTCGGCTCAATGGAGGAATACGAAGCTCTGCGGAAAAGCGGCTGTATACACAACAGTGAAAACATATCCTTCAACTGGTTTGAACGTTACCGGGAAAAACATGAAAAAGGCGATGCCGCATTCTGGTTCACCCTTGAAGGGTTCTTCTGGTTCCCCCGTACACTGCTGGGTATCGAACCGCATCTTTTTGCCTTTTACGACAAACCGGAACTTATTCACCGGATGAATCAGGATCAGGTGGATTTTTCGCTTCAGATACTTGAGCGGCTCTTCCGCACCTGCCGCCCGGAATTCATGACTTTTGCCGAAGATTTGAGTTATAATCACGGGCCGATGCTTTCCAGAGAGCTTTTTGAGGAATTTCTTGTCCCTTATTACAAACAGCTTCTGCCTGTATTCAGAGAAAATGGCGTAAAGGTGCTGATAGATACTGATGGCGATGTCTCGCAATGTCTAGGCTGGTTCTGTGATGCCGGATTGGAGGGCATACTGCCTTTGGAACGCATGGCCGGTGTCGATGTGGCACGTTTACGGGATGAGTTCCCGGAACAGATATTTGCCGGGGGTTTTGACAAAAC
This sequence comes from Victivallaceae bacterium, assembly GCA_045532655.1. Classification (GTDB taxonomy): domain Bacteria; phylum Verrucomicrobiota; class Lentisphaeria; order Victivallales; family Victivallaceae; genus JAVBQJ01. Next base: position 384 of record JAZSGI010000169.1, on the reverse strand, counting down.
TGTCATGCACTGCGGCGAAGCGGCTTTGCGGAAAGAGTTTGAGCGTCTGATGCCCACAGCACGCAAAGGCGGGTATATAATGAGCTGTGACCACCAGACGCCGCCTGCGGTTTCGCTGGAGGATTACCGCTTGTATCTTAAGCTGTTCAGGGAATATGCAGAAGATATATGAGCCGGCTGCCGGAGGTTCAAACCTGTCTCTGACGGATCGATAAAAGTCAGGGATCTGCGGGGAAATGCAGGTTTTTTATCACAGATATCCCATAAAATTTTTCTGATTTGACAAAAAAGAGGATCCATGCTACCTTTTTCTCTGCTACAATCCAAAGGAGAAAAACATGAATCCTCAAGAGCATAATATGGCAGTATTAGGGCAAATTGTCA
>JAZSGI010000113.1:0-4422 GCA_045532655.1 Victivallaceae bacterium | reverse complement strand
GCGGCAATAATGGTGTCGGCACAAAGTTCAAACTCACTGCCGGGTACGGCCTCCGGACGGCGTCTGCCGCTGGCATCGGGTTCGCCCAGCTGCATTTTTACGCAGACAAGTTTCAATCCGTCGGCATCTTTGCATATTTCCACCGGAGCAGTAAGAAAGACAAAATCGACACCTTCCTCCTTCGCCTCACGGATCTCTGCTTTTTCTGCGGGCATTTCTGCTTCGCTCCTGCGGTAAACGCAAGTGACTTTGCTGCCGCCGAGACGGACAGAGGTACGCAAACAGTCCATGGCTGTATTGCCGCCGCCTACAACGATGACCCTGCCGGGGTTTTCTGGAGCATTGCCATTGACAACATTACGGAGAAATTCTATTCCCTGCAGTGCATATTCTTCCCCCGGACAACGCATGGGGGAGGCCTGCCAGCAGCCGTATGCCAGGACTGCGGCTTCGTATTCTGCTGCTATTTCTGCGAGAGTGATATCTTTGCCGACTTTGCAGTTATAGCGGAACGAGATACCAAGTTTGCCGAAGTGAGCCATTTCCCGGTCAAGGATCTTTGTTTTGGGCAGACGGTACTCCGGAATGCCGTAGCGCAGCATACCGCCCGGTGCGGGCATCTGGTCAAAAACCGTAACACTGCATCCGGCAAGGCGCAGGAAATAAGCGGCGGCAAGTCCGCCAGGCCCGGCTCCGACAATTGCAATTTTTTTGCCGTTATCAGGTGCGATTTCTTCCATGTATGTATCGTACGCTGCATCTGCTGCACGGCGTTTGAAGTCATTTATATCAACAGCACCGCCGAAAATGTTTTTACGGCAGTGTTTTTCGCAGAAACGGGGACAGACACGACCGACACTCATGGGCAGCGGGATGCGTTTTTTGATGATTTCCAGAGCTTCCTGCCAATTGCCTTTTTTGCCTGCTCTGACATACTCTTCCACATCAGCATGCGCCGGGCAGGCAATACGGCACGGGGCCTCGCAGTCGCCGGTATGTTCCGAAAGCAGCAATTCCAGAGCAGTTTTCCGCATATCCCTGACTTCATCGCTTGAAGCGTCTATTTCCTGTCCGGGAGCCGGGCAGGCTGTGCATGAAGGAATGAATCTGCCGGTTTTCAGGTCTTTGACTACGCAAACAAGGCATGTTGTGTTTTTACTTACACATGAGTTGAAGCAAAGCGTGGGAATATTGATGCTGCAGCGGCGGGCAACGGCAAGAATGGTTTCTCCGGGGGCAGCAGATACCGTTTGTCCGTCGAGTATAAATTCTATATTCTTTTCCATAATAGTATCTTCCGTTTTTTCAGTTACTGCGGCGTGGTGATATTTTACAGATGGTCTGTTTGGGGCAGGCATCAAAACATGCTTTACAACGTGTGCATTTCGCCGGATCCACCTTGAAATCGCTGCTTATTGCCCCGACCGGACAACGTCGTATGCAAAGTCCGCATTTTATGCAGTTTGCCGGATCGATTTCGATATCGATCAGCGGGTCACATTCTCCGGTGGGACAGCGTTTCTCCAGAATATGGGCCTCGTACTCGCTTCTGAAATTGCGCAAAGTGGAGAGCACCGGGTTGGGAGCAGTCTGTCCGAGTCCGCAGAAGGCAGATGCCTTGATCTTTTTTGCCAGATCTTCCAGTTTGTCAAGATCTTCCATGGTTCCTTCGCCTGCGATGATTTTATCGAGGATCTCCAGCATACGTTTAGTTCCAACGCGGCAGAATGTACATTTGCCGCATGACTCATGCTGCGAAAACTGCATGAAGAAACGTGCGATCTTGACAATACATGTCTGATCGTTCATTACGACCATACCGCCGGAACCGACCATTGCCCCGACACTTTTCAGTGAATCATAGTCTATGGGCAGGTCAAGCATATCGGGAGTCAGACATCCGCCGGAGGGACCGCCGATCTGCACTGCTTTGAACGGTTTTTCTGTTACTTTGCCCCTGTTGTCCGTTACGCCGCCGCCGATATTGTAGACGATTTCCCGCAGCGTGGTGCCGAAAGGAACCTCTATCAGACCGGACGTGGCAACATGACCGGTAAGGGCAAATGTTTTTGTTCCGGGACTTGTCTCTCTGCCGAGTTCACGGTAAACGGCTGCACCTTCACGGATGATGCGTGGGACGTTTGCAAGGGTTTCGACATTGTTGATAACAGTCGGCTTGCTGAAAAGTCCTTTCTGGGCAGGGAATGGCGGTTTGGGTCTCGGGATGCCGCGCATACCTTCTACACTTGAAATAAGAGCAGTCTCTTCGCCGCAGACAAATGCTCCGGCGCCTTCCATAATGGTCATATCGAAATCAAAACCGCTGTTGAAAATATTCTTGCCAAGCAATCCGGCTTCCCGTGCCGTTGCAACAGCTTCACGCATACGTTTGACCGCAAGGGGGTATTCTGCTCTGATATATGCCACGCCCTGATGTGCCCCGATAGCACGCCCGGCGATCATCATCCCTTCAATAACAGAGTGTGGGGAAACTTCCATGACCAGACGGTCCATGAATGCTCCGGGATCGCCTTCATCGCCGTTGCAGACAATGTATTTTTCGTCGCTTTGACTGGCAAGGGCAAAGAGCCATTTCCTGCCGGTGGGGAATCCTGCCCCGCCGCGGCCGCGCAGACCTGATTCAAGAACTGTATTGCAAACCTCTTCCGGTGTCATGGAGGTCAGTGCTTTTCTTGCTCCGTAATAACCGCCTTTGGCAATGTATTCTGCCGGGTCATCAGGTTCTATGGTGGAATCTTTCAGTACAACACGTTTCTGGAGGTTGTAGAAAGATATTTCATCATTGTTCCGGGCGATTTTTCCAGTTGCCGGATTACAGTAAAGCAGACGTTCAATGACTTCTCCATTGATCAGGGTTTTTTCTATGATTTCCGGTACATCTGCCGGTTTTACCTTGACGTAATGGATATGGGCGGGCTCAATATACATATTGGGGCCCATCTGACAGAAACCCTGACAACCTGATTTGGATAAATATGTGCAGCCGCAGGTGTCTTCTTTATACAGATCAACAGTCACATTGATACCGGCTTTCTGCAGTTCCTCCAGAAATGCCGCCCTGACTTCCAGGGAACCGTTTGAAACACAGTTGCTGCCGCCGCAGATGATTATTCTGTTGGCAAGAGCAGCCGAGCGGCTGTCAAATTCCTGCTTTACGGCTTCAAGATCGGTGAGGTTTCTGTTCATTTCCCTGCCTCCGAAGCAATTATGTTATCAATAAGCTTTTCAAGTTTTGCCTGGGTCATCAACCCGTAAAGTTTTTCATTTACCTGCATCACGGGAGCCATGCCGCAAGCACCGAGACAGCTTACCTGTTCAATGGAAAAAAGGAAGTCATCAGTAACCGGTTTTGTTTCGGGATTTATGCCGAGTTTCCGTTCCACAAGTTCTATCAATGTACTTGATTTTTTTACGTGACATGCTGTGCCGTCACAGAAAATAAGTTTATATTTGCCCGGTCGTGTACGTTTGAATTTTGCGTAAAAAGAAACAACACCTTCCACCTCGACTGCGGGGATCGTGAAATATTCAGCCGCCTGTACAATAGCCTCATCTGCAATGTATCCCTCATGTTCCTGGATAGTCTGCAGGGCTTTGATGAGGTTGCTCCTTACCGGATCAATTTCTCTCAAATACTCGTACGCCATACAAAAACCTCGTTGTTTTTACAGTTGTAAACCTCTTAATATACACTCAAAAGTCCTTTTTTGCAATCTTTTGAGGTCGTATTATCGCTAAAAGACTGTGCTGAAGAGTAAAAAATATGCTGTATGTCACAAAATGAGGTTTTTTTCGCTATTGTCATTTGATTTTTTGCAAAACCGTGGCATATTATTCTGATAACCGATTTGACAACAAATAAAACTTAAACATATGAGGTGAAAAATGTCCCAGCATCCCAGTCTGCGCGTCGGCGGCAAAATCCGTAAAAAACGCAACGTTATGAAGCGTTATGAACGTATCGATATGCTTCTTGCTGAAAAGCGCATTACCGAAGACAAAGTTCTCGGTCTGCCCAAGACCAAACCCATCGACTGATAGTTGGTTGCCTGATGCTGCCGGCGATTGTGCCGGACGGCAGTCAGTGTACACGGTCAAAGCTGACGGCGGGTTTATTGAAGAACAGCCGGAAAAGTACAGAGACCGTAAGGAGAAGTGCCGCAGTTGTTGAAACTGCGGCATTTTGTGTTTTTTTATGGGGTGGAAATATGAGTTTTTTTATGTATGTCATTTGTATAAATCAGGGGTGTTAAAAATACATTTTTTATCACAGATATCCCATAAAATTTTTCTGATTTGACAAAAAAGAGGATCCATGCTACCTTTTTCTCTGCTACAATCCAAAGGAGAAAAACATGAATCCTCAAGAGCATAATATGGCAGTATTAGGGCAAATTGTCA
>JAZSGI010000133.1:0-3386 GCA_045532655.1 Victivallaceae bacterium | reverse complement strand
AACCTGTTGAAATTTTTACAGTATAAAAATCACTACTGTCCGGTAAAAATTACCGGAGTTAATTGAAATTGTCGGGACTTGTTATATATTAAAAACGCTCAAATCCTTAATATTTAACACGAAAATCCCGAACGATGTATTACAATAGTATATATTCTCAACTTTTCAACTTCATACCCCGATATGGTTGCAGATTTGATATGTTCTGACTAATGTGATATAGTAACGACATATCAGATTTTATACTCAAATTTTGCGGAAGCATGAAAGGAACCGTTATGAGTACAAAAGAGTTTTTCCCCTGGTGTTTCGGAGCTAATTTTTACCCGTCGACTGCAATAAACCAGTTGGAAATGTGGCAGGCAGAAACCTTCGATCCGGAAACCATAGACCGTGAATTGGGATATGCCGAAAATATCGGCATGGGAATAATGCGTGTTTATCTGCATGACCTGCTGTGGGTACAGGATAAAGACGGCTTCCTGAAACGGATGGAAGAGTATCTCGCTATAGCAGAACGGCACGGCATAAAAACCATGTTCACTTTCTTTGATGACTGCTGGAATCCATCTTTTGCCCTTGGTAAACAGCCCGATCCGAAACCTTTTGTGCATAACAGCGGTTGGATACAGTCACCTGGGATCGCTGCGGTGGATGATCTCTCCCAGCGGCCGAGACTGGAAGAGTATATCAAAGGCGTTATTTCGCACTTCGCCAACGATAAACGCATTGCTGTCTGGGATCTTTACAACGAACCGGGCAACGGACCTTCCGGCGATCATATTACCCAGGGGGCTTTGCGGGTCAATCTTTCCCTACCGTTGCTTAAAGATGTTTTCAAATGGGCAAAAGAGGTCAAACGCAGTCAGCCTGTTACTGCAGGGGCATGGATGTTCAGGGATGATTTCAAGGATATCAATGATTTTGTTTTTGATCAGTCAGAACTTGTAACCTTCCACAACTATATGCCGGACGCTGAAGTCAGGGCAGTCGCAGAAGAGGTTATCCGCAGAGCAGATGGCCGTCAGGTACTTTGCTCGGAATACATGTCCCGCGGGCATAATACCTTCCGGCATTGTCTGCCGCTTTTCAGGGAATTGAATATTTCAGCCATCAACTGGGGGCTGGTTTCCGGCAAAACACAAACAATATATCCCTGGGGCTGGACAGAGGATAAGGGTGTTCCTGAATTCTGGTTCCACGATGTTTTTGAAAAAGACGGAACACTGCTTTATCCGGAAGAAAAAGCTGTATTCGACAGTGTCCGCTGACAATATTTGCCGGATGTAAAAATTCAGAGATATTATGAGAAGCCTTTTACGCTTCCCATAATATCTCTGTTATTTTATGCAATAGTTCTTATTTGGCGCCGTATTGTTCGTAATAAGCGTTAATGGCGCTCATAAGAGTATCATCGATGATAACTTTGCCTTTGCATGGTTTGTTGTAAAGGTGTTCGATAACCTCTTTCATGGTAACGATGGCGCATGTTTTAAGGCCGTATTTCTCCGAAATTTCATTCAGGGCACTCTTTTCCCCCTGTCCGCGCTCCATACGGTCAACACTGACAACAAGACCGAGAATATTTACTGCTCCCTGAGCCTGAAGTATCGGCAGAGTTTCGGCAATGGAGGTTCCTGCTGTGGTAACATCTTCAATGATAACAACCTTGTCGCCGTCACCCACAGGGCCGCCGAGCAATATGCCTTTGTCGCCATGATCTTTGACCTCTTTACGGTTGGAACAGTAACGGATATCTGCACCATAGTCGGCAGCAAGAGCCATGCTTGCGGTCACTGAGAGGGGAATACCTTTATATGCGGGGCCGAAAAGGACATCAAAATCAGTGCCGAAAGTTTCTTTGATGGCCCTGGCATAATATTCACCGAGTTTTTTCAACTGCGCTCCGGTACGGTAGAATCCGGTATTGACAAAAAACGGTGTTTTTCTGCCGCTTTTGGTCACAAAATCACCAAATTTAAGTACTTGGCAGTCGATCATGAATTCGATGAATTCCTGTTTGTATTGTTCCATGTTTATTCCTCACTGTTATATTTTTTTATTGTTGAGGCAATTTTAAAACTCCTCAAATTTGTCAAAGCGCCCTCACTTCGATCTGACAAAGGGAGCGTTTTCGGCTGTTACCTTACAGGTAGCAACCTCAAACTACCCTTTGCCGCTCTTTGCGAATGGCATCTTTGCCATTTTTTGAATGACTTTTGAAATTACCTCTTGTTATCGGCCGGCTGGATAATATACCGTCCGGTTCTGATAAAAACAAGTTGCTGCCGGAAAAAAGTTAAAAGATAATGCTGCTCCTTTTCTGCGTTTTACTGTTTGAAGAGATTCATCAAAAGATCATTGGTGGTAAGCATACCGGTAACACGATCGGATTGATTCTTTACAAGAAGAATTTTCGAGTCAAGTTTTTCAAGATTTTCAGCAATCATCAACTGTACCTCTGCTCCGCTGACAGTGACGATCGGACGGATCGACTTCTGCCAGTCCCCGGTATTGAAAAGCAGATCACGGATGTAAAGTACTCCAAGAAATTTATCCTGATCATCCGCAGATACTACCGGATAACGGGAGTGGGGACTGTTTCGGGCAGTATCGATCACCTCATCCCGTGAAAAGTCATAACGCAGTGTCACCATTTTTTCTCGCGGTGTCATGATCTCGCTGATGGTATCGTCAGAAAGATCGGGAATATTGTGAATTGCATTTTCCTGTGCTTCGGTAATATGATTGGCCTTACGGGCCATAAGGGCAAGAGCATCTATTTCTGCTTCCAGCTCTTCTTCGGCATCAACTTCCGGCTCTTTGCTTTCAAAAGGGCGGTTGATAAAGTGGACGAGCCATATCAGCGGATGGATGATTTTGATGCCCAGCTGCAGCGGCAAGGCAGAAACACGCAAAACAGGCGCATTGAAACGAACTCCCAGCGTTTTCGGCAGGATTTCTGTAAATTGTACCATAAGAATGGTGAATACCAGGGAAAAAAGCCAGATATAATCAGCTCCGAAAAGTTTGTCGAATTGCGCTCCGGCAATTGCTGCACCGAATGTATGAGCTGTAGTATTCAGAATCAGGATTACGGCAATGGGTTTTTCTATGTCTTTTTTCAGATCTTCGCATATTTTTCCGGTTTTGGGATGCTTCCGGGCAAGAATGGCTATTTTCCCCGGCTGCAGACTCAGTAATGCTGCTTCAAGTACAGAACACATAAAAGAAACACCCATGGCGATGGCAACAGCGGCAACAAAAGTCACCATAAAATTAGAACTCCTTTCCTGTTGGTTCAATGTAGCGGACCTGTCGGTAGTTTCCCCTGCACGGCAGGTGCGTATACCTGCTGGATAATATAGCATTATTGTAAAAAAAAT
>JAZSGI010000069.1:0-3590 GCA_045532655.1 Victivallaceae bacterium | reverse complement strand
CATACGTCCGGGCAGCTTCAGAAACAGCGACAGTGAAACCGGTGATTTTCTGCGCTTCAATATGGAATTCAACCGCAGACTGGAGGATATCCGTAATGGAGTCAGCGAAAGCGGAGAGTTTCTGGAACTGTGTGCAATGCTGCATCCGCTGCTGTACCGTCTGGCAGGGATCGTTATGCGCAAGAACCTGCAGGAAATAGTTGGTACAGTCGGGTTATCCATATTGCGTGATGCAGAAATGTTTGTCAGTCCTTTGACGGATTTTCAGCGTAACGGCTTCATGACTATCGGTGCAGTCAGTATGAACACGGAGAATAACAGAAAAGCGGGAGCTGTTTCGATTTGCGGCACCCGTGAACAGATAAGATATTTCCTTGAAGCTCTGAAGGAACTTTTTACAGAGTTTCCCGACAGAATGAACAGGGAGATAACAGAAAAAATTAAAGTCGGGTAAATCTTGATGCTTACGAAAAAACTGATTCCGGAGTTGGGTGGCGAACCGTTTCTTGAATATCCACCGCTTGCAGTCGGGTGTTTTTGAGAGATCAGTTGCTGTTTTTCGGATCCAGGGCATCGCGAAGCATATCACCGGCAAGCTGAAGAGCCAGTACAAGCAGAAATACGCAGAATGTTGCAGAGCCGGCTTCCAGCCAATCCCCCCGCCATATCCGTTCCTGCCCGTCAGCAATCATCATTCCCCAGCTCGGCGCAGATCTGCCGCCGACCCCCAGAAAACTCACTATGACTTCGGTCATAACAGCATAAGCAAAACGCAGGGTGAAAAAGATTATTACAAGATAACTGATATTCGGCAGGAGATGCCGGAATATTATTTTTATGTTGCTGCCCCCTGTTACTCTGGCTGCCGCAATAAATGGTCTTTTGGCGATCTTCATCACCTCGGCCCTTATGACGATGCACATACTGCTCCACCCGGTAAGACCTATTGCGGCATATACGGAAAGCGTAGCAGGATCTGTATGCAGCAGAGCAGCTGTTTTTTCCAGTACATTCAAAACACTTTCAGGCAAAAAACCTTTATTGGCAAGCAGAGCAAACGCCAATACAAAAAGCAATGTCGGCATTGCAGCAAACACACTGTACAGCCAAACTACAAATGCATCCATCAAGCCGCCGAAGTATCCTGCAAAAAGTCCGAGAGTAACGCCTGTCACAATTGCAATACCGGCGCCGATAAAGCCGACCTTGAAAGCAGTGGCACTGCCGGCGATTGCCCGTAAAAATACGTCACGTCCCAGATAATCCACTCCAAGCCAGTGTTTTGCAGATATTATCCCGGGAGCAATACCGGCATCTTCGGCAACATAAACAGGAACTGTACTGTGGGTTTCAGCCCAGACTCCATGGATCTCGCTTGCCACAGCCAGAACGAAAAAGAAAAAAATCGTTCCGAAAGCAAACCATGCCGCAGGTTTTTTCCGTAAATATTTTATACTGCGGGCGAGGGGGGATACTCCTTTGGTACTCATTTATCCATTCCCGCCTGCACAGTGACGTTTTATAAGAACCTGAAGCAATGCCAATTCAGCCGGGGTTACTCCATCTATACGGGATGCCTGGGCAAGAGTATGAGGCTTTACCTTCTGCAATTTCTGTCTGGATTCAAGGCACAAACCGGATATTGTACTGTAATCAAAATTTTCAGGCACAGTTATATTTTCCAGTAAATGCAATTTCTGGATACTTGCTGATTCCCGTTTGATATAACCATCGTAATGAGCTTCAATGGCAATTGTTTCCCAGGTGCGGCGGCTGAATTTTCTGTCTGCAGGGGAGGGGAGTTCTGCATCTGCAGGCAATCGCCCCTGATAATCCTTCAATTTGCGCCATAAGGTCTGACCGCCGCCGATTTTGGTCTGCATTGCGAATTCTCTTGCCGCATCAGTTTCTTCCATACGCTTCCTGATCGTCTGATAACGTCCGCCGGAAATAAGACCATATTGATAAGCAAAGTCTGCCAGGCGGAAATCTGCATTATCCTGCCGCAGAGTCAACCGGTATTCCGCCCTGCTGGTAAAAAGACGGTAGGGCTCTACAATCTCTTTTGTCACCAGATCGTCGATCATAACGCCGATATATCCGGAATCACGGGGGAATTCCACCGGTTCCAGTCCTGCAGCTGTTCTGGCTGCATTAAGTCCGGCAACAACCCCTTGTCCAGCCGCCTCTTCATAGCCGGAAGTACCATTTATCTGTCCGGCAGTAAATAGATTGCGCCAGTTTTTATTGCGCAGTGTGCGGGTCAGTTGATCCGGTGGGATAAAATCATATTCAATTGCGTAAGCAAAGCGTGAGATTATAACATTACTGAATCCCGGAAGAGTGGCAAGCATTTGCCGCTGGACTTCGGGAGGTAAACTTGTGGAAATCCCGTTGAGATAATATTCCCCGGTACCTTCACCCTCCGGTTCAAGGTATATCAAATGATCAGGATGATGAGGGAAACGGACAACTTTGTCCTCAAAACTGGGACAATATCTGGCTCCGATACCTTTGATTTCTCCGGCATAAAGCGGTGCGAATGAGAGATTTTCCCTGACAATGGCATTTGTGGAATCATTAGAACGGACAAAACGGCAGGGCATCATGTGGTTTTTGACTTCAAAAACACGTGCGGGGAGGGGGGCCTGGGAAAATTCTGCACTTTCTGCAAAAGCAAATTTTTCCTCTGCCTCTTCAGCTTCCTGTATTCCCATCTGGCTGAAATCAAGAGATTTGGCAAGCACACGCGGCGGGGTCCCTGTTTTTAATCTCCCCAACCTCAAGCGAAGACGGGAGGAAAGGGCGGTGGAGAGTTCGCAACTGGCAGGATCACCGGCTCTGCCTCCGGGATAATGTCTCAATCCGTAATGCAGTAAACCATTGAGACTTGTACCGGAACAGATCACAAGACTTTTACAATATATTTTTTCGCCGAGTTGTGTTACTACCCCTTTAATATTGTCATCTTCGGTCAATATATCAACAACTTCCGCCTGGAGTATTGAAACACCTGGTGTCTCTTCAAGGTAGAATTTCATTGCCCGTTGATAAAAAAGTTTATCACATTGCGCCCGGGGACTCCACACTGCGGGACCTTTTCCCCGGTTCAGCATCCTGAACTGAACAGCAGAAATGTCGGTTATCAAACCCTGCGCTCCGCCGAGAGCATCTATTTCCCTGACAACATGCCCTTTGGCAACGCCGCCTATGGCAGGATTGCAGCTCATTTGTGCGATATGATCATTATTGACTGTTATTAACAGAGTTGAAGCCCCCAGACGGGCAGCTGCAAGGACAGCCTCGCAACCGGCGTGTCCGCCGCCGATAACTATGCAATCATAACTTTGTATATTCATTAAATTCTCTGTTTTATTTTATTGTTGGCGCATGTAGCGGTGTATTGTTTAATATACACCTGAAGCATGTTTTTTTCAAGTCACATGCCCCTCTTGAATATTTTATTGTATTTTTGTGGTTTTCAAGAAGGGTCGATAATGCATTTATAACGTCGCATAATCTATGTTATGTTAAGTTTTTCATTAAGTACAATAACAGTATCAATAATCATAACATTATGTATATCAGGG
>JAZSGI010000123.1:0-3310 GCA_045532655.1 Victivallaceae bacterium | reverse complement strand
TTGAATGACTTTTGAAATTACCTCAATATATAACAACACCCCGGCAAATACAAGGATTATATTACTAAAGAACAGTATAATCTGCCAAAACGGTTTCTTTTTCAGAAATCACGCTGCTCTTTGCCGGGGGCTTGATTGGTTCAAAGATCCAAACCTTTTTCCGGGGCTTGTTTCATAACAATATTCATACATTCCACAGCAGCCCCGGATGCACCTTTGCCCAGATTGTCGTAGCGGGCAATAAGGAGAATACGGTCATCATTGCCTTCCACCATGATCTGCATGGAGTCCCTGCCGCTCATGGCATTGCCGGAAAGTAATCCACCTTCAGTGGCGTTTTCGGCATAAAAGACCATATTACCGTTATAAAGATCACGGTAAATTTTGCGGATATCTTCTGAACCTGTCCCATTGAGAAGCTGGGATTTGAAAACCGGCACCGTCACCAGCATACCACTGTAGTAGTCTGCCACGATGGGACAGAAAACCGGGGCATTGGTACAGCCAGTTATCTTCACCATTTCTTTCAAGTGTTTATGTTGCTGTGTCAAGCCGTACTGCCGCGGAGCATCAAAAAGCGCAGGACGGTCGGCATCGCCGTATTCGGCGATCATTTTCTTGCCGCCTCCGCTGAATCCGGTCAGGGAATGGCAGCTCAACAAGGCATCAGCCGGGAGTATTCCGGCATCGATCAGCGGGCGCACCAGGGCTATGAAACCGCTGGCGTGGCAGCCGGGAACGGCAATTCGCTTTGAAGATGCGATCTTTTGGAAGAAGGCAGGAGAAAGTTCCGGGAACCCGTATGCCCATTCATCCGATGTGCGGTGGGCCGTTGAGGTGTCAAGCACTACTACATCTGGATTGTCGATCATAGCTACAGCTTCACGGGAGGCATCATCCGGCAGACACAGAAAAGCAATATCGCAGGAATTTAGCATTGCTTTGCGGCATTCCGGTTTTTTGCGATCCTCTTCAGAAAGGGTCATCAACTGAATATCATCCCTGAGCTGGAGACGCTCATAAATACGAAGTCCGGTAGTTCCGGCCTTCCCATCGATAAAAACTTTTGTTGTCATTTTGGTTCTGCTGTCTCTTGTTGATTTTAAACCGGAACCCATTGTCCGGAACTGCAGGAGACTTCGATCCTGCAGTTCCATATAACATACAACAGATTTCTGTTTTATCAAATCAAAATTGCCAAAACTTGTTAAAAAGAATCATCTTTCAGCTGCCTGTTCCGGTAATGTGCTGAAACCTTTTGTCAAACCGGCAGCATCCAATGCCTGATCTTGCATTTCTCCGTTGTTGAATTTGCCATAGGAAAGCATATCAAAATATCCGGTACCAGTCAAGCCGAAAACAATAGTTTCCGCTCTATTTTCCCGTTTACAGCGCAACGCTTCATTTATTGCCGCACAAATCGCATGACTGCTTTCCGGAGCCGGCAGGATGCCTTCGACCCGGGCAAATTCCGTTGCGGCTTTGAACACAGCTGACTGTGGTACTGCAACGGCTTCCATAACTTTATCGTGATACAGTTGGGATATTATGGAATTCATGCCGTGATAACGCAGACCGCCGCTGTGTATCGCTGATGGCATGAATCCGTTGCCCAAAGTATACATTTTTGCCAACGGGCAGATTTTTCCTGTGTCGCAATAATCATATACAAACTTCCCTCTGGTAAGACTGGGGCAGGCTTCCGGTTCAACTGCGATAAGCCGGTAATTTTTTTCTCCCCGCAGCATCTCTCCGGCAAAAGGAGCGATCAGTCCGCCAAGATTGGAGCCGCCACCGGCACAGCCGATGATGACATCCGGTTTTATCCCGTACTTTTCCAAAGCTGTTTTTGTTTCCAAACCTATTATACTCTGGTGCAAAACGACCTGATTAAGGACTGAACCGAGTACATAACGGTATCCTGCTGTTTTTCTGGCGGTCTCTACTGCTTCAGAGACTGCACACCCAAGACTGCCGGGTGTATCGGGATATGCTGCAAGTATTTCCCTGCCGATATTTGTGGCTGCAGAAGGAGAGGGAATGACTGTTGCACCATATGTACGCATTACTTCCCGCCGGAAAGGTTTCTGCTCATAAGAACATTTGACCATAAAAACTTTGCAGTCGATCCCGTAAAAGGCACACGCCATGGCAAGAGCAGTGCCCCATTGCCCCGCTCCGGTTTCTGTAGTCACACCTTTCAACCCTTGTTGTTTAGCATAATAAGCCTGCGGGATGGCTGAATTGAGCTTATGGCTTCCGGAAGTATTGTTTCCCTCGAACTTATAAAATATTTTTGCCGGGGTGTCCAGCAGTTTTTCCAGAAATTCAGCATGTATCAGCGGAGAAGGTCGATACATCCTGTAGAAATTTCTGACATCTTCAGGTATCCGGACCAGTTTATGCTGCTCATCCAACTCCTGTAAAACACTTTCCTGACAAAAAATATTTGAGAGTTCCGCTGCTGTAACCGGTTCCATCGTTCCGGGATCCAGCAGGGGGGCAACCCTGCCGGGCATATCAGCACGCATATTGTACCAATGTTGCGGCATTTCTTTCTCTGAAAGAATGATTTTGTAAGGGATCTCTGTAACTGTTGCTTTCTTTTGCATTTCAACCTCCTTTGTTAAAAAAACAACCCCGTACGGAATTTTCCGTACGGGGTAATAAAAAAAGCGGATCAAACTCTCTTGTTCAATCCGCCTGCACTCTGAATGATTTATTTGAACGTAAACAACTCTGCCCCGACGGAATTACCACCGGCGCCACCAACCAAAAGAAAATGAATTGTAAAAGTTGTTTTTCATAATAGAATAAATATACTGCGGGATTTTCTGTTTGTCAAATCAAAGATGATGGAATCTGCAAAAAAAAACGGGAACACTTTTATATTTACAATTTCAGCCAGTTGCAATATCGACGCAGTTATCATTTATTTTTACTGTTGAAAACAGGGGAGAATCTGATATTGCGTTTGGTAAATTCCAAACGGCTGAATTTACCTGTAACAGTAAAAAGAAGTGCCTCACCATTGGGAAGGGCATGTAGAAATTCCGGCACTCCGGGTTTACTCCTGCCTGTTATATCAAGAAAATTACCTTCCTTGTCCAGCTGCTGAAGTTGATCCTTGCGGCGCAAGGCGATCAGGTAGGATTCCGACTCCGGTAACCACACTGCTGTGCGGGCATATTCATCGAGTTTGCGCAAGGTTCCGCTTGAATATATCTCTAAATTACCTTGTTTATCTATCAGGACAGCGGATGATGCCGATGCCGGAAATATAAATTCTGTTGATTCTGATATCCCTTTG
>JAZSGI010000091.1:0-3145 GCA_045532655.1 Victivallaceae bacterium | reverse complement strand
GGGGGTCAGCGGCAGAACACCAAGCTGCATTCTTCCCTGATAGTAGATGGGCAGACTGCTCCATCCATGACAAAGACTGCCGGCTTTGCCGAAATCATCGGCACCGCTTTGGGTTTCCCACATTGTTGTTGCGCCTTTCCTTATCATATCGGCGTAGGTATTTCTGATTTTGTCCGCCATATATGCTCTGGTTGCCGGGGAAATATCGGCCATGGAATTAACCAGATAGGGCATACAGCTCAACGTGGCGTAGTGCATTTTGCCTTCGGTGAGGGATACAAAAAGTTTTTCCGCATCACTGCCGGAAACGAGGCCGAGAGCGAGAGCAAGGAACTGGGAATGTTCATGAAGGGATTCAACAGGCTGGTTGTTATCAGGAGTATCCGTGAAATAACCCTTTTCCCGGTTGTGGAAATTGGCAATTACCGCTGTGGCAAGATCATCGCTGAGCTTCTGCCACCGGTCTTTTTCTGCGCCGTTTTCAAGCAGGTTTACGTAACTGCGCATGGCTTCCAGCAGATAACAGTTGTAAAGAACGTGATACACCGGATCGTCACTGGTGCCGTCAATGGAGCCTATAAGTCCGGGGCTCCACTCGTAGAAGTTCCAGCAGTTTGGAGCAACAGTCACTTTGTACAATCCATTATCCGGGTCAAAAGTTGCAAGTGTCGCCTCCATAAGTTTTTTTACCATTTCCCGGTTAGTGTCGAAAAGAATTTTTTCGCCGCTGTAGAGATAGTTTTCCCAGGCTGCAGTAAGCCATGCCATTGAAAACATTGGAATGGTAAAATGGCAATCCGTGGGAGAACAGATCGCCAGCATATTGTCATTGCGGCGGGGGAAGCTGTCTGCTGTAAGCTGATAGCTTGACCGTACAAAATCATGATTCCCCCAGAGGTAATACCCGTAAAGAGATTGATTGCGTGAATCATAGGCATACATGGATTGTTCACGCCACGGACAATCTTCAAAGTGTTCATGCATACAAAGCTGGAGGGTGCGGGAAGAGACGCTGCGCAGAGTTTTGCTCAGGGCATCGTTGCTTGTGAAGGGCGCCTCTGCGGGCAGACGGTATGTCCACGGGCGGAGACCGCAGGAGTTGATTTTTACTTCCTGCCCCTTTACCGGAGTGGTGATATGCAGCTCAATATACCTTGCTCCCACACGGTGGAACACCAGTTCGTGACAGTTTCTGCCTTCACTGCAAATATATTCATCTGCGAACCGCCTTGCATCGATTTCTGTACGGACGTGAAGGTCGTCCAGATGTTCGCCATGGCCGTAATCGATCCTTGTTCCCGCCGGAGCGGTAACTTCAAAGAAAATAAATCCGACAGATTCCTGACCCAGATCGTAAATTGCAAAAATCCCGGAATCCTGTCCGGAACTGCAGGGCATTTCTGTTGTAAAATAACGTTTTGCTCTCTGCATACGCACTGCCGCAGTGTCGTCATCCGGGTTTATTTCTGCCGGATCAAATGTACCGCAGGCACACAAGGAACCACGTACAGGAGCTTCAAGAACACATGGCGGGATCGGACGGCTGCGGTATACATCAAAAGAACCGTCAGCAGTTACTGCATTGTCCCATGCGCTGTCATCAAACCCGGGAGCCATCCAGTTTTCCGGGAATTTTCCTGCTTCAAAGACAGTGCTGAAAGTCAACTGTACCGTACGTTTGACCGGGTATCCGTTGCGCCATCCCGGATGTTCCAGACACTTCCAGTTTTCGCCGGTTGCACAAACTGTTTTGCCGTCACATTCAACCCATGCGGTGAGCGAGGCAAAAGTTGCAATTCCGGTGAAGAACGTTTCCCCGGAGTGCCACGCCAGAACTGCAAGTGTATGTTTGCCCGGAGCAGGGGAGGGAATATCGATCCGGTTGAGGGTTTTGGTGCCGGGATAATCAGGATACTGCCCGCGTCCGGCTTCCATACCGTCAAGGTAGATAATAAAATCCGTATCACTGCCGATGAAAATTGCGGCAGATGCGGCGGACGGAATATTGAATTCTGTTCTGAATACGACGGTCTGATTTTTGCAGCAGCTGCTGTGCCATATGGGGGTGGCAGGGACATTGTGCAGGTTACTCATTCTTTCCTCTTTCTGTTGGTATTGTCTGTGATCGTGAAACTCTCAGTTGACCGCAGGCTGCGGCTTTGGAAGATCCTTTTTCCTGTCGGAGAGTGACATGGGCGCCGGCATCGGTCATGATCTGCATGAACTGTTCTGTAACATTACGGGCCGGGCGTTTGTATCCGGAATCCACTGCATTACAGGGGATGAGATTTATTTTGGCGTGAATGGATTTCGCCAGCTGTGCAGTTGCCATGGCCTGTGCAGGAGAATCATTTACTCCCGCAAGCAGAGTATATTCAAACGTGGGCATGCGGTTCACAGTTTCTGCGTATTCACTGACAGCTGCTATGATATCTGCTATGGGGTAACGGCAGGCATCAGGGATGATTTTTGAGCGTGTTTCTTCATCGGGGGCGTGGAGCGACAGGGCAAGATTGTAAGGTTTGCCCAGTTGTGCCAGCTTGCGTATGCCGGGAACGATGCCGGAAGTGGAAACAGTTATCCGGCGCGGAGAAATACCGATACGGTCAGGAGATGAAAAAAACTCTAGAGTTTTTGCCAGATTGTTGAAGTTCAAAAGTCCTTCCCCTATTCCCATAAAAACGATATTATCCGGCAGCCTTCCCAAAATTTCTGCGGCAGCAAAAAGTTCGCCGATTATTTCGTGAGCCCCCAGCTGTCTTTGCAGTCCGTTCTTTCCGGATGCACAGAAACGGCATTGCACAGGACACCCGACCTGAGTGGACAGGCAGAGCGTCATTCTGCCGGGGGCGGGGATCAGAACTGCTTCAATACATTCGCCATCTTCCAGTTCCAGAAGCATTTTGATTGTGCCGTCAGGAGATTTTAATTTTTCTGTTATGCGGCACGGAACATTTACAGCAAAAAGTTCATAAAGAGTATTGCGCAGCGGCATCGGAATATTTTTCATTTCTGCCGGATCATATACTCTGTGTTTGCATACCCACTCTGTGACCTGTTTGGTACGGAATGCCGGAAAACCGGCTTCGGCAAGGCGTTGCGGGAGAGCGAAGTCGGAGGCCAAGCGGTCTTAGGAAGACAATAA
>JAZSGI010000194.1:0-13533 GCA_045532655.1 Victivallaceae bacterium | reverse complement strand
TCATCGCCCTGCCAGCAATGCATGGAAATACGGATCTTGCCGAGAGTACGTATAGCTTTTTCTGTATCGACACCCTTTGCGGCATAAATTTCTCTGACTCCCTGATAAAGAACATTTGTTTTCTGCATAAAATACCTCGTTTTTATTTATATGTTATAATTCTCTGTTTTTATTTTTCCGGGGCCCACTTGCCTTCTTCATACAAGCAGTTGAGAGCTACTGCGATACCGGCGTAATTTCCGATGTCACGGCGGAGCTGACTCGGTTCGATGCGGCAGATATCCAAGCCCTCTTTCCAGGCGAATTCAGGCAGTCTTGCCTTTACCGGTTCCATGAAAAGATCCCCCATTGCCCAGGCAAAAGTGCCAAGCACGATCAGTTCCGGATTGAGAAGATTTATGATCGTACCGAGAGCCTGTGAATGGCGCAGACAGATGCTGTCCCACAGCTCAACAGCAAACTTGTCATTGGCACGGATAGCCTTTTCAAAGGCGATCATATCGACATTTTCCAGCTTTCCGTCCTCCAGAAATGTATGGATAAGTGATTCAGGATGCTCCGGCAGAACTTCAATGAGATAATCCGCTACTGCTCTGCCACCGCAATAGGCTTCGTAACAGCCTTTGAGACCGCAATTGCACTGACGGCCGCCGGGAACAGTTACAGTGTGACCGAACTCACCGGCAAGGCATCCTTTGCCGCGGATAAGTCTGCCGCCTGCGATGATCCCGCCGCCGATACCTGTTGACATGGTAAGATAGACCATATCAGTGGTTCCTTTTCCGGCACCGAAAAACCATTCAGCAAGGGCTCCGGCATTGGCATCGTTATCAAAGTAGCCATCGATGCCCAGCTGCTCTTTCAAATACTGTTTGATAGGCACATTGCGCCAATAGGGATTGTTCGGGGGGGTGGTTATGATACCGTTGGGGATATCAGCCGGGCTGGGGGAAGAGATCCCGAAGCAATCTATATCACTGACAGCAAGTCCCGCCCCGGCGGCAAGATCTTTTGCAGCCTGGACAAGCTGCGGCAGAATCACCTCCGGATCGGTGTTTCTGTTATCGAAACGGACATCACCGAGGATCTTGCCGGAATCATTTCCCAAACAGAGAGCAATCTTTGTGCCGCCCATATCAATACCGAGTATATTCAACGGTTTTCTGTCCATTTTTTTCTCCTGTTAATTATTTTTTGAAAAAAACACGTTTTAAATTCGAAATACTGAAAAAAACTGCTATTGTAGTAATATAACATCTTTTTTGAAAAAGTCACGTTTTAAATTAAAGAGATTAAGGAGATATTTCCATGATTTTATCATTTGCGCAGCTTGCAGAGGATCAACCGGGTCTGATTTACGCTTTCAAAAACAGTGATGTACTGGGCGAATTGGTTGTTGCCATGCTCCTTTGCATGTCTGTCTGGGCATGGTGGACAATGATCCGTTACGGTTTGAATGTTTACAAAGCAAAAAAAAGATCAGAGTTTTTTATGCAGACATTCAACGGTCAGGAAACGATCATCGGTTCCCTGCAGGAGGCACAGCGTTATCAATGCCCTGTGACCTCAGTTTATATGGAAGGTATGGAAAAACTTCTGGTATGCTATTTTGATGATCCGGAGGAAGCGGTGCGCTTCATAACCCGTCCTGCAGTCAGAAGCAGCAGCGTCCAGCCCAACTCTCCTACGCCTAACACACTGACTGCGGCACAGATAGAATCTGTACAAATCGCCATGGAACGTGAAGTATCCAGCCAGATCATGAAACTTGAAGAAGGGGTACCGTGGCTGGGAACGATCGTCACTTTGAGTCCCTTCCTCGGACTTTTCGGTACTGTCTGGGGTGTCATGTATGCCTTCTGCGGTGTTGCTATCGCCGGACGTCCGGATTTTGCGGCACTGGCTCCCGGTGTGGCAGGGGCACTGCTTACCACTGTTGCCGGTCTTTTTGTGGCTATTCCTTCTCTTATCGGGTACAACTGGCTGCTTCAAGCTATCCGCAAATTGACTGTCCACATGGATAATTTTACAGAAGAATTCATGGCAAGGGTGAAAAATGAACAGCTGGCAGCCAGCCGTCCGCATCCTGCCCGGCAGTTTGATGGAGAATAATTATGGCACGCCGACGCAACCGTTCACAGTTGGATGCCATGGATCAGATCAATGTCACCCCGCTCCTTGACCTGACATTTCTCCTGCTGATCGTTTTTATGATCTCCATGCCTCTGATGCAGCACGGGCTGGACGTGACCCCGCCCAAAGCCAATGCTGACAAGTTGCCGGAAGATCATTCCTGCAATATTTCCATTGACCGGGAGGGGTTGATCAAGTTTAAAAATGAATATGTCAGTGAAGATGAACTCATTGGCAGATTGAAAACAGCCTTTGCTGCTGATCCTGAAATAATCGTTCTCCTGACAGGGGATGAAAATCAAAGTTACGGCAGGATCGTGGAAGTATGGAAGCTGGTCCGTTCAAGCGGAATAAGCCGTGTACGGCTGGTAACTGCGGCAGAATAACAACAAAGGTGCAATGACCGTGCAGGAGTATAAATTACCAAATAAAATTTTCGGCCACCGCGGAGACAGGTCGATGGTATCCCCTGCCGTATCAAAAAAGATATTCCGTTATGTACTTGCCGGTCACGGAATTGTCCTTACCCTGCCCATTGTGCTCGGTATTGTATTCGGTTGGTTTGAAAAAGCTCCGGATTTCGGCGACATTTACATAGAGATGGGGGATCTCCCCGCAGAACCGGAGGGAGGCACAGAACAGGAGCCCCCCGTGGAAGAACAAGTGCCGGAGGAACAACCGGAACAACCGGAACTGCCTGAACTGCCGGAGGTCACGACCCCGGAACTCCCGGACCCTCCGGAGCAGGAATCTGATTCAACCCTTCCGCCGCTGCCGAAGCCGCCCCGGATACCCAAGGCCCCTAAACTGCCGACAGTTGCCCCGCCAAAACCGGAAAAACCGGAAAAACCGAAAAGCCAGCCCGCAAAACCCGCATCCACCGTACACAACGACAACTGGACACCCGCCAATCAAGGCAGCAGCGGCGGCAGTAAGTCCGGCACCGGCTCGTCACGTCCCGGCGGCGGCTCAAGCGGTTTTGCCGGGCAGCTCAAAGGCTTTATTGACAATATGTGGATAGATGCCCCGACAGATGCTCCGCAGGAGTTCAGCAGCCGGGTGGTACAGCTGGCTCTTGATATTGCTGCCGACGGCAGGATAATTTCTGCAAAAATCCACAAGAAATCCGGTTATCCGGCTCTGGATGCCTCGGCAGCAAAACTCTGTACCAGACTTCAGAATGCCAAAGGGCCCGCCCCCGGAAGCCGTTACAGCAATTTTATTGTGAATCTGAGTATCACCCCGGAATAAATGCTCTTTTTTATTTGACTTTCAATTTTTCAGTATTATATTATGCACTATGTCTGTCAATTCCGGCAGATATTTGCAGTGAACTCGGGTGAAAATCCCGGACTGTCGCGCAACCGTGACCGGAACAATTCCGGAAGCCGGATCCTGCAACAACTTCAACTCCGTAAATGTGCGCAAGACACGAAAGGAGACAGGGAATGTTTGTATTTATTTCCCACCAAAAACACTACGTATCCGCTCAACGCCGGATGTGCCGCCCCGCAATTTTCACACTTATAGAATTGCTTGTTGTGATCGCTATCATTGCGATCCTCGCATCGATGCTGCTTCCGGCCCTCGGCAAAGCAAGACAGGCGGCGCAAAGTATCAAATGTGTTTCCAACATCCGGCAGCTGACAACTGCTTTTACCATGTACTACATGGATAACGATGATTGGATGGTCGCCACCGGTAATGACAATCAACGCTGGTGTGGCAAATGGTCAGATTCCCAAAGCAAATTTATTCCCGAAGGTGGTATTATCGATTACCTCGGCAAGAGCAGTGCAATTAAGGAGTGCCCTTCTATCGGCAGTATCAAACGCGGGTCAAGTGCCTGGGACAATACAGGTTGCGGCGGCTACGGCTACAATCAGATACTCGGCGGGTACTATTGGACAGGTATACCTGAAGTGAAATTCGGGCAGTTGGAGAACCCGACAGCGACTGTAGCATTTGCCGATTCCATACAGTATTCAGGAAGTGAACCTATCGAAATGTTTTTCATTTCAGCACCGGAAATGGATGGTTGGGAAAACTATCCGGATATGCATTTCCGCCATAATACCAGAACATCAGCGGCGTGGTGTGACGGACATGTGACAAGCGAAAAACTTGGCTACACCCATGCCGGATATTTTTCCGAAGAGGAAAACCGGACAATCAAATTCCTCGGCTGGTTCGGCAAAAACAGAGCTGAAGCCCAGTACTATTTTGAAATCATCAAAGGTGATTGACAGGTGAAAAAACTCTCTTTTGTCATTCTCTTCCATATTATACTCCCGCTTGCAGTATTTGCAGAACCATGCGGACGCATGATCTCCCTTTCGCCAGCTCTTACAGAAGCTGTATTTCTGCTTGGCAAAGGCGGTTGTCTGATCGCCCGCTCCAGTGCTTGCGATTCACCGGAAGCTGCAGTACAACTGCCTGTTGCCGGAGACTTCGGCGAAATCATTGTGGAACGGATAATATCATTACGTCCGGATTGTGTAGTTACAGATACCATCATAGATGCATCCCTGATCCGGCCATTGACAGATGCCGGGATACCGGTCCATGTACTGCCATGTTCGTCGGTAGAGAAATACAAAGAGGCCCTTCTGACTCTGGGGAAACTGACAGGAGCGGAAACCGAAGCTGCGGAACAAATCAGAATAATGAACCGGCAGCTTGCAGAATTCACTCCCCTGCCCCGCACTATCCGTACACTATGGATAGTCTGGCACGACCCGCTGATAATCGCAGGGCGCAATACATTGCCGGATGAGGCCATGACAATTGCCGGACTTGTCAATGCCGCAACAGAAGAAGGGTACTTCAAACCATCTGCAGAATGGTTGTGGCAAAGCCGCGCACAACTTGTTATAGCTGGTGAGAAATCCGGCACATTGACAGACAAACCGCTCTTCCGTGATCTTCCGGCAGTCAGACGGCAGAGAATCATCACCCTGCCCGGAGCAACGGCACTTGAACGCCCCGGCAGCGGATTTCTTCCGGCAGTAAAAGAGCTGCAGAAAAAAGTATTGGAGATGTTGAAGTGAAAGGAGTATTTTTCGCCATTGCTGTTTTTGCGGCAGTATTCTTCCTTGAACTTCTCTGCGGAGTTTCCGGATTCGGCTTGCCTGATTTTTATCTGCCGCCGGAAATCATTGCCGACGATCCCTTTGCGGCCGGAGAAGTACAAAGTACTCTCTTCGCAGCAAATGAAATAAATCCCATATTCAAACTCCGCTTGCTCCGCAGTGCCGCCGCCCTTATCACCGGCGGTTCCCTTGCTCTGGCCGGTCTGCTGCTGCAGTCGGTATTGAAAAATCCGTTGGCGGAACCATTTATTCTGGGTATATCTGGCGGTGCCGCAGTTGGTGCCGGAATAATGATCTTCACCGGAGCGGCAGCCTTGTGTGCATTTGCCGCCAGTGCAGGAGCTTTCGGCGGCGCATTGGCAGTATTGTTCATACTTATGATCATGACCGGAAGTAACAAAACAGGAGAGAGTTTTCTGCTTTCCGGAGTTATGACCGGAGCAGCGGCAGGGGCTTTGCTCATGGTGATGACAGCCCTGTGCAATGATACCGGCAGGATCGCCGCCATGACACGGTGGATGATGGGCGATTTGCAGACACCGCAAGTGGAATTGCTTATTCCGGCAGTTGTTACGGCACTTGCCGCCCTGCTGGTATCGTGCAGCAAAGCTAAAATATTAAATCTGATAAGTATGGGCGACGAAATGGCATTTCACCTGGGATGTGATCCGGTAAAAAATGGCAGATTTTTTATATGTACCGCCGCTTTGCTTACAGCCGTAACTGTTGCCCTTGCCGGAATAATCGGATTCTGCGGGCTGGTAGTACCGCATATTGTAAAAAAAGTGATGGGACATGATCACAGAAAAACTGTTCTGCCGGTATTTTTCTGGGGCGGCAGTTTTCTCGGCATCTGCGATTGCCTGAGTTCCGGAGTAATAATGGGCAAAACCTTGCCTGTGGGAGTAGTAACGACACTTGCCGGTGCACCGGTATTCATCTGGATACTCAACAGAAGGCGGCAGAAATGAAACTCCTTCTTGAAAATATTTCTTTCTGCTATCACAAACCGCTGCAGGTGCTTGCTGATATTTCCATTTCACCTGTTCCCGGAGGCATTACCGCACTTCTCGGCAGTAACGGGTCGGGGAAAAGCACCATGCTCAAAATTATTTCCGGGATATACCCTCCAACTTCCGGCAAAGCCGAAATAAACGGTATCTCCATAGCGTCCATGTCACCGCATAAACGGGCGGCAATGATCGCAATGATCCGGCAGCAGCCGGTACAGACAGCATACTCTGTTGCCGAAACAGTCGCTATGGGCTGTTATCACCGTACATCACGATGGGGTTCTCTGCCGGAAACAGAAATGAAGCTTTTAAACAATGTTCTTGAAATCTCCGGCATAACTCATCTGCGGAACCGCTCTTGTGATGAACTTTCCGGCGGAGAACTGCAAATGGTTATGGCGGCACAATCCCTTATGCAGCTTCCTGCGGGCGGCATCCTGCTGGCGGATGAGCCTGCGTCTATGCTGGATCCCGCCAAAAAAACAGCTTTTGCAAAACTTCTGCGTACCGGGGCGGCTTCAAAAACAGCAACTGTTGTAACTACTCATGACCCGGCATTTGCCGCACGTTATGCAGATATGGTCATATTGCTGAAATCAGGCAGAGTAATTGCCGCCGGTACACCGGCAGATACGCTTACCAGGGAAAATCTTACCGAAGCCTACGGCTGTGAACCGGAATTTCTCACTGCTCCGGACAATACTGCGATACCCTTCTTTTATTAACAGGATACCATTTTTGCACCCGTTCCCTCCCGGCAGGAGAAATGTTTCATCCTCCTGCCGGGAATCCAATTACGCCTCCGCGGGAACCGAAACGCAGGCGAAGTGCAAATGATCCTCCTCTACCGTCACTTCCAACACATCATTTTCACAGAGTTTATCACTTATAAGAAGTTTTGAAACCGGAGTTTCCAGTTCGGTTTTCACTGCCCGCTTCAACGGTCTTGCACCATAAGCCGGATCAAACCCGGCTGTGCATAGAACCTCTTTGGCTTCGCGGGATATTTCCAGCTTTATATTTCGTTCCGCCAGGCGGGCGGCAAAGTGTTCAAGCTGTATATCAACGATTTTCATGATCTCTTCTTTTTGCAGGGACCCGAAAAGCAGTGTCTCGTCCACCCGGTTGAGAAATTCCGGACGGAAATAATGTTTCAGGGAATTCATTACCTCATCCTTTACTGAATCCACATCACCTTTTGCCTGCAGGATAACGTCTCCGGCAAGATTGGAAGTCATGATGATTATAGTATTTTTGAAATTGACTGTCCTGCCCTGCGAATCGGTGAGCCTGCCGTCATCCAGCAACTGCAAAAGGATGTTGAAAACATCGTGATGGGCCTTTTCGATTTCATCAAAAAGTACGACACTGTAAGGTCTGCGCCGGACGGCTTCAGTAAGTTGTCCGCCTTCTTCATACCCCACATATCCGGGAGGAGCACCTACCAGACGGGAAACAGAATGTTTTTCCATATACTCTGACATGTCGATACGGATCACTGCCCGTTCATCATCAAAAAGTTCCTGCGCCAGCGTTCTCGCCAATTCTGTTTTTCCCACCCCGGTGGGGCCGAGAAAAATAAAACTGGCAATGGGACGGTTGGGATCCTGCAACCCGGCACGGGCCCGGAGTACGGCATCGGCAACAGCAGTGACTGCCTGATCCTGACCGATAACTCTGGCATGGAGATGCTCTTCAAGATTCAGAAGTTTATCTTTTTCGCTTTGAACAAGTTTACTCACAGGAATATTTGTCCAGCGGGCAACAATGGCGGCAATATCCTCCTCATCGACCTCTTCTTTCAACAGGCGGGTACCGCCGTGTTCCGAAAGAGTTTTTTCGGCATCGCGCAGCTGCGTCTCTATACCGGGGATGATTCCGTGGCGCAATTCGGCTGCTTTGCCCAGATCATACGCACGTTCAGCCTTTTCCAACTGCCCCTTTGCCAGTTCCAGAGATTCACGGAGTTCCTGCAGGCGGGTAATATCACGCTTTTCATTTTCCCAATGAGTACGCAGTTCAGCACCCTCTGCTTTCAATTCTCCCAGTTCTGCTTCAAGTATTTCACGGCGTTTGATGGAATTTGTATCTTTCTCTTTGGCAAGTCCGGCTATCTCGATCTCCAACTGCATTGTACGGCGTTGGTTTTCATCGATTTCCACGGGGGATGATTCAATTTCTGTACGGAGAACAGCGGCAGCCTCATCCACAAGATCGATAGCCTTGTCCGGCAGAAAACGGTCAGTAATGTATTTATCCGAAAGAACAGCAGCCTGAACAAGCGCAGCATCTTTGATCCGTACACCGTGATGAATTTCATAACGTTCCCGCAAACCGCGGAGTATGGATACAGTGTCTTCCACTGAAGGCGGCTGCACGAGTACAGATTGGAAACGGCGCTCAAGAGCTGCATCCTTTTCAATATACTTCCTGTATTCATCCAGAGTCGTTGCCCCGATGCAATGCAGTTCTCCCCTTGCCAGCATGGGCTTAAGGAGATTACCGGCATCCATTGAACCTTCAGAAGCTCCGGCTCCGACAACTGTATGCAATTCATCTATAAACAGGATTATACCGCCCTCTGCCGCAGTCACCTCTTTCAGCACAGCTTTCAAACGTTCCTCGAATTCACCCCTGTACTTTGCCCCGGCAATGAGAGCCCCCATATCCAGAGCAATAAGACGGCGGTTTTTCAGACTTTCCGGCACATCACCGTGTTCTATACGGGAAGCCAGTCCCTCTGCGATAGCTGTTTTCCCCACACCGGGTTCCCCGATAAGTACCGGGTTGTTTTTTGTACGGCGGGAAAGGATCTGTATGACCCTGCGGATCTCTTCATCCCTGCCGATGACCGGGTCAAGTTTTCCGGCACGGGCAAGTCCGGTGAGATCTTTGCCGTATTTATTCAGGGCATCAAAAGTGTTTTCCGGATCGGGGGAGGTCACCCGCTGATTGCCTCTGACGTTTTTAAGAACAGCAAGGACAGCGTCACGGTTTATCTTTGAATCCTTCAAAATCCTTCCGGCCTTGCAATCAGATTGGATCAGAGCAAGCAGTAAATGTTCCACACTTACATATTCATCCCCCATTTTCCCTGCTTCAGCAGCTGCCAGATTGAGCAGTTTGGCAAGATCTGCAGATGTACCGGGCGTGACTCCGGCGCCGGAGACTTTGGGCAATGTATCCAGCGCCCCGGCTATCCGGGAATTTATTGCTGCCGGTGCAATATCCATATTGACAATGATACCGGGGATAAGACCTTCCTGCTGCTGCATAAGGGCAGAAAGAAGATGCAAAGGAGTAATTTCCGGATTCCCAAGCTCAACAGCAAGGCTGTGAGCAGCCATGAGTGCTTCTTTACTTTTGGTAGTGAATTTTTCAATATCCATATTGTGCCTCCTGTTTTTACACAATATGGTGCATTAATCATGCCAAAATCACATTTATACAGTAAATCGGAGTTTTATTTGCTGCCGGAAGGAACAAAATGCGCCAAAAAGTCACACTTCCTGTGTCACATTCACACCTTTGCCGCCCTTACTCTCCCTTGCCGCCGAAAACATGATACCGACCATTATCCCGCTGGCGATCATGGAACTGCCGCCATAACTCATAAAAGGAAGATTTATTCCCGTGATTGGCAGCAGTCCGGTATTGGCTGCAATATGTATCCCTGCCTGAAAAACGATCATCCCGCCAAGTGTACCGATACATACTTTACAGCAGAGATCCTGCGTCTTCAATGCCAGCCCTGCTGCAGCAGCGGCCCAGAGACACCACAAGATACTTACCAGTATTGCCCCGCCGGTTCCTGCCCCCTCGGCAATTACAGAATAGATGGAATCGTTGTGGGCGAGAGGCAGAAATTCACTGCTCCACCATGCCCCGTCAGACCCCGTGCCTCCCCAGCCGCCGCGGGCAGCGGCAATCTGCATTTGCCGCCAGTGCCATGGCGATTCAGAAATATCACCGCCGGAAAAGAATTCGCTTATACGTACAACAGCATAACGTACTGACAGAACATAACATGCTGCCCCGGCAAGAGTTACCCCCCAGGCCACCAAAAGATACTTTAATGCGGTTCCGGCAAGAAAGGCGGCAAAGAAGCCACCGGCAATAAAGATTGCAAGGGTTCCGAAATCCGGTTCCATGGCTATTGCAGCAACCACCCCTCCTCCAAGGAACATACCGGCCCGCCGCTTTTCCCGTTCACCGGAAAGAAATAAAACAGAGAGGGCAATGGCAAAAAAGGGCTTTGCGATCTCTGAAGGCTGTACAGTAAATGCACCGAGATCAAACCACCCGCGCATACCGTTTTTCTCCACCCCCCAGACAGCAACCGCAAAGAGTATAACCAGCATTGCGACACCGGCAGCAGGCGCAAAACGTTTCCAGATATCAAAATCCAAAAATGCCGCGGCCGCAGCAAACAAAACCGCCAGCGAAACGGCAGAGATCAAACGTATGAATTCTGTTATACCGGATACTGCGGCGGCGGCAGCCAACGCACCCCATACCACTGCTACAGCCGTCACAGCGGCAAGCATGGCTCCTGCAGGGATGACAGTTGGCTGAAGTTTATTCATGAATGCAATATTATTCAGCGCACAAAGCGTATGACCCCGTAGTTGGGGATATCATGAAATGTCAGTCTCGGCAGCAGCGGGAATGCACTGAGTTCAGGTTCAGTGAAGTGCAAATTATAGTTGTATCTGCCGAAAAGCACCAGCCATGGTGTATTTTCGTCCAGCACAGCTCCATATTTGGTAAGTTCGGCGATAGGCACGGCAACTTCGCCTGTCCAGCCTCCATCCCTGTCGAGAGAAGCACTGAAATCACCTTTTTCGGTATTCAGAGTACCATCAACGACTGCGGCGACCTTGTAACCGGGAACTTCAAATGCATCGATGGACGGCAATCCCTTATGCCCCGGAGACGGGAAGAAGAATGTACTCTTGTTGCCGTAGGGAGAAATATACAGTTCCCAGTAGTAATCATAATCATCAAGTACCGGTTTCAGGAAAAATTCACCAAGATCACCGGAGAGATACAAATGTTTCTGATCCTCTGTGTCAAGCACAATCACATCAGAATCTGTACATTCAAAGGCAGCATACACATACTTGTCATCCCAGGCGGCACGAACCCAGCCATGTTCCAGTTGTTCTGCACCGTCACGCTCAATGGCACGCTTGCTGCGACCCCATGCAGGATTCCACAACAAAGGATATTTTTCCGCCTCCTGCCACACTGCATCATCAAGTACGCCATCCACATTTACCGGGACAGCAGAATAACGAGCCTCGACAGTTTTCGGCAATTCCGGTTCAACATCAGCAGTGGCACACCCGCTGCAATATGCACAGACGGCGATCCCGGCAGTCAATAAAAATGAATATTTCATTATTTCTCCTTACATTTTGCTGTTACAATTCAGACAGTCTTATTTGTTGCGTTTCCACACGGCACAGAAACCTGCGGGCAATTCCCTGCCGCTTTCCGCTTCAGGTATACTCATCTCGAAATCCTCTATTTCTCCCTGCCCCATCCTGTCCAACAAAAGACGGCTGAGCGCACGGGGAGAAAATCCCGGCGAATGACAACTGAGAAACACCTGTACGGGCCCTCTCTCTTCAAGAAGTTCTCT
Organism: Victivallaceae bacterium; assembly: GCA_045532655.1. GTDB lineage: Bacteria > Verrucomicrobiota > Lentisphaeria > Victivallales > Victivallaceae > JAVBQJ01. Next base: position 1,648 of record JAZSGI010000194.1, on the reverse strand, counting down.
GCACATATCCAGCAGAGCCGGCAGATCTTCACCTATCTTCCACACTTCGCCCTTTGCCCCTCTGCCGAAACTCGGCGGATCAAGAGCTATGAGCCGGTAACGTTTTTCCCGGCGGATCTCCCGCTTGCAGAATTTATTCACATCGTCCACGATCCAGCGTATGGCATCGGGAATATCACGGTTGAATTGCAGATTTCCCCTGCCCCAGTCTATCATTCCCCTGGCTGCATCAACATGACACACCTTAAAACCACCCCGTGCCATGGCAAGAGAACCGACGCCGGAATAAGCGAAAAGGTTGAGACTGTTTACGATCTCTCCATTTCCGGTCAACTCTCTGCCCAAATCTGTAAAACGCTGCCAGTTGGAGTATTGTTCACCGAAAAAGCCCAGATGTCCGAATCCGGTGGGACGTAATTCAAGGTTGAATCCGGCATATTCCACGATCCAGCTTTCCGGGAGTTTCTTCCCATACCATCTGCCGGAACCGGAAGCATCACGGACATATTCCGCCTGAGCCTTCTTCCACTCACTCTCAGGCAACAAAGGCGCCCACCAGGCACACAGAGCCGGACGGATGATCCGCCACGGTCCTGCCTGTTCAAGTTTTCTGCCATTGCCGGAATCCAGCAGACGGTAAACTCCGGACACATCTTTTTCACTCATTGGTAAAAGCTCCCTCTGCCGCAAAAACTATTTCTCCCCGCCTGACTGTAAGAAGCGGTCTGTTGGTGCCGCATTCAAAAAACGCCATATCAGCACGGAGACCCGGCAGAAGCTTGCCCCTGTCGGTAAGACCAAGCTGCAAAGCTGAATTCTGACTTACAGCAGATGCCGCATAAGTTTCAGAGGTATGGCTGTAACTCATAAGGCTGTGCCAGCCGTCATCAAGCAGTGTCGTCGTACCCGCCAGCACTCCATCGGTACTGCGGGAAAAACCGTCATCAACGGTAATAACTGTAGGACCGATGCGGTAATTACCGGAGGGCATACCTGCAGCCATGGTGGCATCGGAAATTGCGGCGACTTTGAAATCAGCCTTGCACCGGCACGCCAAATCTACGATACGTGGATGCAAATGCCTGCCGTCTGTAATAAGTTCCACCATAACTCTGGGATCTGTCAAAGCAACACTGGTCAGATTCATCTCCCGCTGTGCCAGTTTGGGCATTCCGTTAAAAAGATGGGTACAGCATCTTGCTCCGGCCTCGATGGCACGGAGGGTTTCCTCCTCATTGGCAAGGGAGTGACCCATTGACGGCGAAATACCGTTTTCACATAAAAATTCAACAAGCCGGGTCGCGCCCTCTATTTCCGGCGCAAATGTTACCCTTTTTACTTTTCCGCCACCTGCAGCCACAAGCTCTCTGGCATAGCCGAGATCAATGCTTTTTACTGCCGAAGCCAGCATGGACCCCCGTTTATCCGGGTTGATAAAAGGTCCTTCAAGATGTATACCGACAGGATCTGCCCCAGGTGACGGATCATTGCACATTGCAGCAAGCCTGGAAAGGTTTTCCAGCATCTTGTCGGGAGCATCACAGACAACAGTCGGGACAAAACTGGTAACACCGTGCCGGGCAAGCACAAGACTCATGTCGGCAATAGTTGTTTCCTGATTATAAATGATACTTGAAGCATCAAAGCC
>JAZSGI010000092.1:0-2374 GCA_045532655.1 Victivallaceae bacterium | reverse complement strand
TATCACTGTAACCAATTATTATCAAAATTTTTATGCAAACATCAACTGCAACAGGAATCCGGCTCCGGTCGCTTTGCTACTATACGCCGCAAGCAAGCAAGCAAGCAAGCAAGCAAGCAAGCAAACCTTATTGACTTCCTCAACAAGGTTTGCTTGCCCGTCTGTGTATATCTCCGCCGCCTGGTTGCGTTTTTCTGCCATTTGTGCCGTCATTACTTTCATTTTCCCCGTGTGTTGTCATGCCGGGGATTTTTTTTATGTGCAAATTTTTAATTTTCAATAAAACAAGGAGTATCATCATGTTGTATCGCGCTGTTTTCCCCGTCATGTTTTTAATAATTGCAGGCTTGTTGACTGCCTGCGGCGAAACAGAAGAAGAAAAACAGAGAAATAAAGCTTTGAAAATTTTAGCAGAAGCCGAAAAACTTTATACCGAAGAGGATTATTATACCGCTATACAATATTATCAGCACGCCGCGGATTTGAACAATGCCGAGGCTCAATATAAATTGGCATACTGTTATGAAAATGGTTTAGGTACTAAAAAAGATGTTTACACAGCACGGAATATTTATCAAAATGCCGCAGATAACGGTTTTAATGATGCCATATTCAAAGTTGCCTGCTGCAGCAAGCTCTTGAATGAAAAAGATTATGCTGAAACTTATTTCACTAAAGCTGCAGAACTCGGTCAGGTGGAAGCTGTTTACGAACTTGCCCTGCTCAGTCTCGAAAAAAGAGATCTCGATATTGCCATTTCCCACCTCATTGCTGCTGCGGAAAAAAATCACAGCCGCGCCATGTATGACCTTGCAAAAATCATACTTGCAGGTGACTATGAGGTTATGGATTTCACAGATGCCGTTAATTATCTGATAAAGGCTGCAGAAAATAATTATCCGCCTGCATTATACCTTTTGAGTAATTATTATGAAACTGGCAATCTAGTTGAATATTCACCGGGGAAAGCCATCGATTACCTTGAACAGTCTGCCGGTCTCGGTTACGAACCGGCAGAAATAAAATATGCTCAATACCTTGAAAACAACTTTAATTATACTGCCGCATACAATTTCTATCTCTCTGCCGCCAACAAGGGCAATGCCGTGGCTCAATACAAAGTGGCATACTATCTGCAAAATGGCCGCAACGGCACATCTTCACCGCATGAAGCTGAAAAATGGTACAAAAAATCTGCTGAGCAGGATTATATCCCGGCAATGTTTGAATACGGGGTTATGCTTGAAAAAAAGGAGTTGCTGCAGGATGCGATATTCTGGTTTGAAAAAACAGAACAAACTGCAAGAAAACTGGCAGAAGCAAAAGAAGATATTTCCATATACAGAAAAACCCTTGGCAATGTTCTGTACAAATTAGGTTTGTACCACGCAGATGATGATTTTAAAACTTCCTGGGAATATTACAAAAAAGCAGCAGAATACGATCATATGGAAGCCCAGTTCATCCTCGGAGTCAATTATTACTTCGGGCATCTTCCGGAAGTTGCTGTAGACAGGGGCAAGGCTGAAGAATGGTTCCAGAAAGCTATTGATAATGGTCACAGCTTCGCTCTGTTGATGAAATTGGAAGCCAACCCAAACAAAGATGTTATCATGAAATATATTCTGGCAGTTAGTGGCGATAACAATGCAAAATATGCCTACGCCCAGGAACTTCTTTCAGGAACCAACATACCAAAAGACGAAAAAACGGCTGTCCGCTTTCTGGCAGAAGCTGTCGAGTCCGGTCATCTCGACAGTGTTTATCAGTATGCTATCTGCCAGCTGGAGGGGGTGGGAATGGAGCCGGATTCGGAACTGGCACTCTTTTATCTCACCCAGGCAGCATCATTGAAGCACACGAAATCCATATATCTGCTGGCTCAATGGAAATACTCCGGATTGGTTGGGGGCAAAAATATAGAAGAAGCATTGAAATTATTTGAAGAAGCGGCTCTGCTCGGACATGTCGAAGCTCCGATAATGCTTGGTGATCATTATAAAGATAAAGCGGATGCAGCAGCGAAAGACGCAGCGTATGCGTATGACGCAAGAGGGGTTGAAGCTGAAGCTGAGAAACTTGAATTTATCACTAAAGCAAGATACTGGTATAAGATGGCGGCACAATCTGATAATCCCATAGCGGCATCACGTCTTGCAAGCCTCTTCCCGGACTTCAGAATGGCAAAATTGTACTATCAGCCGCGGGCAGAAGACGGAGAACCGGAAGCACAGGCGGAATTGGCAAAATTATACTTTTCCGGCACTGCTTTACCAGTCATAACCAATGCGGATAATTTCTGTAACTTTGTTTACTATGCCGAAGAAGGCAATAACTCAAATGAGACCGAAGGTCAGTATTGGCTGAATAAATC
>JAZSGI010000089.1:0-2132 GCA_045532655.1 Victivallaceae bacterium | reverse complement strand
TGCCGGGGATAATGTGAAAGTGACTGTTGCTGCAGATATCCTTGCCGCCAATGAAGGCAACGGTTTTGCAATAGTTGATGTGTACGGCGAAGTCACTTATCCTGAATTTACAGTTTCCGGCAACACTGTAATACTTTCTGCCGACGGCGGTCTGCCGGAGAGAGGTACGGTTTATTACAACTGGAGCAACTTCCCGGAAGGCAGGATAACTGACGGCGGCGGCCGTATGCTCACCGGGTTCAGGTTGGAGTTTTGAGGACTTTGCCGTGCCGGATTTCGTACAGAACAGAGGAAAATATCGCCTTTTTGATGCGAAAAATTTGCTTTTTTGCAAAAAAGAGGCATATTAAGAAATATAGCAGTGCTTCGGTTCAAAAAGCACACAGTAGAACAAAAAAGAACCGTCAACAAAAAACAGGAGGACTGACAAATGTCTGAAGTTGCGGAAAAAGTTAAGAAGATCGTTGTTGAACAGCTTGGTGTTTCTGAAGATCAGGTTACCCCTGATGCAAAGTTTATCGAAGACCTCGGTGCCGACTCTCTCGACCTCGTGGAACTCGTTATGGCTTTTGAAGAAGAATTTGGTTCCGATATCCCCGACGAAGATGCCGAAAAGCTCACCACCGTCGGTTCCGCTATCGATTACATTACCAGCAAGAGCCAGGACTGAATCGTAAAGAGTATTCAAAAGTCCTGACCTGCTTCTGCAGTTCATTGCAGTGTCAGTGTAACAGCTGATGCCGGTGAAGAGCGGGGCGGAGATGACTTCCTGAATATCTTTACATCAGATTACTGGACATGGCGGGCTGCCGGGATAGTTTTCCTGCGGTCCGCTTTTGATTTTTACGCCAATCAATTATGGTGGACGGAACGAGTATGAATGAGAGAAGAGTTGTAATTACAGGCTTTGGGGCAATTTCCTGCGTTGGCAATGATGTCGCAAGTTTTTGGGATGCCCTCGTGGAAGGTAAATGTGGTCTTGGACCGATAACCCAATTCGACCCCTCCGCCTACCGCACACGTATTGCAGGTGAGGTCAAGGATTTTGATCCTGCAAAATATATGAATTTTAAAGACGCCAAACGCATGGATCGCTTTTGCCAGTTTGCAATGAGCGCGACTGCAATGGCTGTGGAAAATGCCGGGCTGCCCGCAAATTTCGGTGATTCCCCCATCAGACCGGAAAGAGTCGGTGTCATGGTTTCCAGCGGCATCGGCGGCATGGCTGTCTTTTCCGAACAGCTCAAGGTGCTTGCAGAAAAGGGACCTGATCGTGTCAGCCCTCTTTTGATCCCCATGCTCATCGGCGATATCGCATCCGGTCACATTTCTATGCGCTGGAACGCCAAAGGCCCGAATTACGGTCTGGTTTCCGCCTGTGCAACCGGTAATCACTCGATCGGTGAAGCCTCTTGGATCATCCGCCGCGGTGATGCTGATATTATGATTGCAGGCGGCGCAGAGGCTCCTATTGTACCTATCGGTGTGGCAGGATTCTGCTCCATGAAGGCCATGAGCCAGCGTAATGATGATCCTCTGCACGCAAGCCGTCCTTTTGATAAGGATCGTGACGGCTTCGTTATGAGCGAAGGTGCAGGTGTTCTCATCCTTGAAGAGCTTGAACATGCCAAGGCCCGCGGTGCCAATATCCTTGCGGAACTTGTCGGTTACGGTTCCACCGGTGATGCCTATCATATTACCAGTCCCCACCCGGCAGGCGAGGGTGCGGCGGAAGCTATGTGCATTGCTATGCGCCACGCCCGTATCAATCCCGAAGATATGGATTACATCAATGCCCACGGTACATCCACTGAGCTTAATGATAAGTATGAAACCCTTGCCATCAAGCGTGCATTCGGTGATGCGGCAGGCAAGATTTCTGTCAGCAGTACCAAAGGTACTACCGGCCACGGTCTCGGTGCCGCAGGCGGTTTTGAATGTATTGCCTGTGTACAGGCCCTCCGTACCGGAATAATTCCTCCTACCATAAATTACGAAACCCCTGATCCGGAATGTGATCTTGACATTACTCCCAATGTGGCCCGTGAACGCAAGATCCGTTACGCAATGAATAACAACCTTGGGTTCGGCGGTCACAACGCCGCAGTGATTTTCAAGAAATTTGAAGACTA
>JAZSGI010000141.1:0-3667 GCA_045532655.1 Victivallaceae bacterium | reverse complement strand
TTACCGCAACGGCGGCAGGGGCGTTAATCACAAGACAGCAACTTCCGGACCCGGTCAAAGACGAACCGGAACTCCCGAAGCCGTTTTTTTTCATAGAATTATCTCTTTTCATCACAATCTATAATCAAATCCACAATTTGTGTAATCAATATAATATAGCACTCAAAGCAGTTTTTTACAAACAGACACGTTTACTTTGTACCGAAAAATCTTATTCCTTTGGGGATCCCGGGACGGAGCCCTGCCAGAGCGACCCTGCTGTTTACTTTATTTTCAGCGAGTTTACGGCAGATTATCAGGAAGAGAGTCCAGTTGACGACAGCTGTCAAAACCCAGCTTATGGGATAAGAAAGCAAAAGCATTTGCATGGTATTGTGGTGCGGCAAAATACACAATATCCAGAATACCCGGAAAAGACACGCCCATACAAGACTGTTTACCGCCGATACAAATGACCACCCGATCCCGCGCAAGCCGCCGCCGCTGACATCCATGATACCACACAGCCAGTAGGTTGTACAAAGGACATGTATACTGATCATACCCCATTCAACTGCCTGTTGATCGCTGGTAAATATGCCTATAAGAGGACGCCCGAAAATAACAAACACCATGCCCAGTATCCCGCTGCTGACACACCCCATAAGGGTACACCACAGCACGCTTTTCAATATGCGTTTATGTTTATTACCGCCGAGATTCTGGGCGACAAAGGATATTGCCGTCTGGTGAAAAGCAAAACTTGCAATATAACATATACCTTCCAGACTCTGTACCGCAGTTCTGCCGGCAACAGCCAGATCCCCGAAAAAATTTACAGATGACTGGATAAGCATATTGGAAACCGCAAAACAGGAACTTTGCAGTCCTGCCGGAATACCGATTTGAAGCATTTTCCACATTATTTTCCAATCAAAAAGAAGCAATTTGAACGAAAAACGGCAGCAGCCCCGATTTTTCAGCAGCAGCACGAAAACCATTGCAGCCGAAAGCGCATGGGACGCCACAGTAGCAAAAGCGACCCCGGAAACATCCATAGCGAAAATTTTTACGAAAATTATATTGAGCCCCACATTCACCACTCCGGCGATCATCAGGAAATAAAGAGGGCGTTTGGTATCGCCGATAGCCCGCAACAGCGCACAACCATAATTATAAATCATTATAAAAGGAATTCCGCAAAAACATATTTTGGTGTATGTCCATGCGCCTTCCAGAATATTTCCCGGAGTTTTCATCAAAATCAGAAGGGGTTTACCAATGAGCAAACCGATAGACATCACACAAAGTCCGCCGGTCACAGCAAAGATAACTGCAGTACTGACAGTACGCCTGACTCCGGAATAATTTTTCGCACCATATAAGTTTGCAGCAACGACATTTGCTCCGATAGATGTACCGATGAATACATTTATCACCAGCGAATGCATACTCAAAGTCGCCCCCACAGCCGCCATTGACTGAACCGGGGCAAATTTACCTAACACCATCAGATCCACAGCATTGAAAAGAAGCTGCAAAATACCGGTAAAAAGCAGAGGCAGAGCAAAAATGATTATCTTGCCCGGCAGAGAACCGTGGCACATATCCATCTGATATTTGTCTGCACTCATAAAAAAACTCCTGATTTCAGAGGTAATTTCAAAACTCCTCAAATTTGTCAAAGCGCCCTCGCTTCGATCTGACAAAGGGAGCGTTTTCCGCCTTCGCATAAAGCTGCGGCGGGACAAGCGGCTGTTACCTTACAGTTTGAAATTGCCTCAGAAATTAATATACAACAGGCTTCTCTTTTTGCAAGACAAATGGTTCAGAATCGTCAGAAAAAACGACAGATCCCTGTGAAAATTTAACATTCCCCTGCTCCGTGTATTAAAGCACTGCCACCGGCAGTCACAGTCACTTTATCTTCCAGATACCCCAGGCGGTACAGGCTCCGGATACGGTCACTCTCCTGCCTTTCAGAGAAATATTTTCCACATTCCCGAAAACTTTTTCCAAAGTCACTGCAGGGAATGGAAGTGAAAATTTCTTTTCCCACGTCCGGTCAGCCGGCTGCACCAGTACAAGAAACTTTTCCCGTCCCTTGCTGCGTATGTATACAGCAGGATAGGAAGCAGCAATAAGAGTGAATGAGGCATCGGCATCAAATGCCGGTGATGATTGTTTGATCTGCAAGAGCTTTTGCAAATTCCGCCACAGCGACCCTTCGACTGACATCTGTTCCGAAACAACCGGCCGGTCAGGATCAGCATCCACAGGCAGGAAAAGTTTTTCTGCCGGGGCCGTGGAAAATCCGGCATTTGCAGAATTATCCCACTGCATTGGCGTTCTCGCTCTTGTACGGGTATACCCGCCCTCTCTGGAAAGCAGATGCGGCTGATTTTTCATGCCTATTTCATCACCGTAGTAAATAAACGGCACACCCGGCATGGTTATGAGAAAAGTATAGGCGGCACAAAGATCGTCTTTATTGCGGAAGTCGCTGATACGCGGCATATCATGATTGCCGGTAGGCAGAGAAATATACCCGTACTTTTTCATCCTGTTGTACTGATCGAGCCAGATATTGAAAAATATCCTGCAATCCCCCTTCCCTGATGCATCGAAATAACTGTTGCGGTTTTTCAATGTATAATCATTGCCGTCGTTCTCGTAGAAAAGCGAATGATCCACTGAACCGAATATATCCCGTTCCGGCTCGTTGCGGAAAAGGGAAGTATATGCAGGAGTTCCGCAATGTATCATGAAGTCACAATGGAATCCGGCTTTCAGGGCCTGCGGAGCATAAGACCACTCAGAAATCAGCACCGCTTCGGGATAATCCCTGTCAAACATGGCTCTGACCTCCTGCCACAACTTGATGGTCGCTTTTCTGCCGGGATCATTTTTCACCAGCGACGGGGCCATATCCACCCGGAAACCGTCTGCTCCTTTATCCAGCCAGAAACACATAATATTCTTCAATTCCTCCCTGACCTTCAGTACATCCGGGTGATCCACCGGCAGCTGCCACGGCTCTTTGGGATCAGGTTTGGCAAACCCGTAATTCAAAGCCGGCTGCATGGCGAAGTAGTTAACGGCAAAACATCCGTCACGCCGGGTCGTACCGTTGATCATATTAACTCCGCCGGTACTGCCTGTCCAGCTGTCGTTCCAGATATAGTAATTGGAAAATTCATTTTTCTCCGGCAGGCAGGACTTTTGAAACCATTCATGTTCAATGGAAGTATGCCCGGCAACCATATCGAGGCAGACTTTCAAATTCCTTTCATGGGCCCCGGCGAAAAGTTTTTCAAGATCTTCATTGGTTCCGAAACGCTCTGCGACACACCTGTAATCACTGATATCATACCCACCGTCACAGAAAGGTGATTTAAAACAGGGACTGAGCCAAATGGCATTTACCCCGAGTTCCACAAGATAATCAAGTTTGGAAATAATACCGGCAATATCGCCGAATCCGTCGCCGTTGCTGTCACAGAAACTGTTGGGATAGATCTGATAAAAAACTGCTTTTTTCAACCATTCCGGCTCTTTGCGTCTTGCCATACCTGACTCCTTTGTATAATTTTCATAACTGTATAAGAGGTGATTGCAAAAGTCATTCAAAAAAGATCAAAGATGCAGCTGCAAAGAGGTGTAAAGGGTAATTTGAGGCTGCTACCCG
>JAZSGI010000188.1:0-2826 GCA_045532655.1 Victivallaceae bacterium | reverse complement strand
GGACTTCTTTACAAGGCTCTGACCCGTCAATATGAGGTAATTTCAAAACTCCTCAAATTTGTCAAAGCGCCCTCGCTTTGATCTGACAAAGGGAGCGTGTTCGGCTGTTACCTTACAGGTAGCAACCTCAAACTACCCTTTGCAGCTCTTTGCGAATGGCATCTTTGCCATTTTTTGAATGACTTTTGAAATAGGCAATTTCGAAACTCCTCAAATTTGTCAAAGCGCCCTCGCTTCGATCTGACAAAGGGAGCGTTTTCGGCTGTTACCTTACAGGTAGCAACCTCAAACTACCCTTTGCCGTTCTTTGCGAATGGCATCTTTGCCATTTTTTGAATGACTTTTGAAATTACCTCTGAAGTCAATGATTTTGAACAGCAAGGTTAAGAAGATAAAATGAATTTACATTTCATAGATTGGTGTATTGTCGGAATCATGCTCTCATGTCTGGTGGGAATTACGGTCTTCACCCGTAAATACAATCGCAGTGTAAGTGACTTTCTGGCGGCAAACCGCCTTGCCGGACGGTATTTGCTGACGGTTGCATCCGGATTTTCCGGAGCGGCAGTTATGATTGCCACGTGGGAGATGTTTTACAGTAACGGACTGCCGGTTCAATGGTGGTGGATGATGAGTGCGCCGCTGGGGCTTTTTATTGCTTTGACAGGTTTTGTGATCTACCGGTTCCGGGAGACAAGGGCGTTGACACTGGCGCAATTTCTGGAGATGCGCTACAGCAGGCGTTTCAGATTTTTTGCCGGTTTTCTCTGCTGGTTGTCAGGAATTCTGAATTTCGGTGTATTTCCGGCTATAACGGCCCGTTTTATTATATATTTCATGGGATTTCCGGAAACATTCACCCTTTGGGGGGTGACTCTGCCGACAATGGCTCTTGTTATGTTTGTGTATCTGGGACTGGCGGTATATATTGCCTGTTTCGGGGGACAGATAAGTATTATGCTCACCGATTTTTTCCAGGGTATGGTACTGTTGCTGATATTTGTGGTAATTATGTTTTTCTTTTTACACAGTTTCGGCTGGGATGAGCTGATGCAGGGGCTGCAGTATGCTCCGGAAAATCAATCAATGATAAACCCGTTTAAGAGTGCTGAAGCAGAAAACTTCAATATTTATTACTTCCTTATCGGCATGTTCGGAACAGTTTATACTGTCAGGGCATGGCAGGGCAGTTCCGGTTACAATTCTGCGGCTCGCACGCCACATGAAGCTGTTATGGCAGGTATAATAAGCAATTGGCGCACTCTGGCTTCCGGACTGTGTCTGGTACTGATACCTTTGTGTGCTTATGCTGCATTACATTCTCCGCACCTTGCTGAAACTATGGCTCCGGTAAAGGCGCAGATCGACAGTATAAGCGATCCGGCGATCCGCAGCCAGATGACAGTTCCGCTTTTCCTTGCCAATTATCTTCCTGCCGGGTTGCTGGGGCTTTTTGCTGTGGTGGTTGTGGCGTGTGCCATCAGTAATGACGACAGTTATATCCATGCATGGGGCACAATCTTTGTGCAGGATGTTATTATGCCGCTGCGTAAAAAACCGTTTCCCATCAAGACTCATTTGCTGATATTGCGCTGTTCCATAGTAGGTGTTGCTGTTTTCGCATTTATCTTCAGTCTCTTATTCCCGCTGAAAGATTTTATTCTTATGTATTTTTCAATTACCGGTTCGATTTACCTCGGCGGTGCCGGAGCTGTGATCATCGGCGGGTTGTACTGGAAACGCGGTTCAGCTCCGGCAGCATGGGCTGCCATGTGTACCGGTACAATATTGGGATTGAGCGGGATCGTTCTGGAGCAATGCTGGGGAGGTATCGCTGCAAAATTGCTTGAGGTATTTCCTCATTGGCAGTTTATTGTTGATCATCAGGATAAATTCCCGATCAACGGACAGTATGTTTATCTTTTGACGATGCTCTCTTCTATCGGGATCTATGTACTTGTTTCGCTCCTCGGTCCCCGTCATTGCCACAATATGGACAAAATGCTGCACCGCGGGGAATATGCCGACAAAGACTCGTGCATATTGAAGAAAAAAGAGAAATTCAGCATCAAAACCATTCTCGGTATCAACAGCAACTTCTCCCGCAGTGACCGTTTTATTGCCTATATGACTGCTGCTTGGTCTCTTGCCTGGTGGGGAATATTTATTGTGCTGACTGTGATTGCCTTTACGGTCGGATTGGCGGATGAATTCTGGAAATCCTTCTGGTGGTGGTCACTCATTCCATTTTCCATTATTCTCGGTACCGGCTGTACTGTCTGGATATCTATTGGCGGAGTGAAGGATACCATTGATATCCTGAAAAATTTGCGGGCGGAACGTGTGGATGAATCCGATAATGGGTTCGTGGAAGAAGAAAAGTGAAAAAAAGGGCACTGCTGTCCGGTAAAAATTTCAGAGCAGTAAAGGGCTGAAAAGTTCCTCTTGGACTGGCAAATTCCAGTTTGGCGGCTTTTCAAGGATTTTTCGGTCAAGCGATCACGGCCTTGAAATTATGGCCGGTGATAAATGCGATCCGGTGATTGCTGAAGATGCTTTTCAAAACGGCTGCAGGGCTTCTGAAGAGGGAAAAAACACTTCACCGGTGTGCTTATGAATCATTTCGGCAAGTGGAACGCTGAAAAAGGATAGGTCACTCAACTGAATCCCGGTGCTGTCAGAGATGTACGCGCCGCCCTCTGGGATAAATTCGGTCCCGATTGCGGCGGGTTATCGCTTCGGATAGCGTGGATTTTGCCACGGCTTCCATGCCGGGGTGATAAAGACGTTTGTGGTTGGCAAGCAGAGCGTTTTCAATTTCACGCA
>JAZSGI010000049.1:0-7172 GCA_045532655.1 Victivallaceae bacterium | reverse complement strand
AGCATCCGACTTCCCCTTCCCCGCTTTACACTGATCGGTGCCACAACCCGTGCCGGTCAATTGACAACGCCTCTCCGTGACCGTTTCGGTGTTCTTCTGAAGCTGGAGCTATACACACCGGAGGAACTTGCGCAGATCGTCAGACGAAGCGCAGGCATTCTGAACATACCGATTACCGAGGACGGCGCCATTGAGATTGCTTCCCGATCCCGCGGTACACCGCGTATCGCCAACCGTTTACTGAAACGCGTGCGCGATTATGCGCAGGTGCGCGGTGACGGAACGATCACCCTTGAATCCGCGCAAAACGCACTTCAAATGCTGGCAGGAAGTTACCGGCATTGCAGGAGAGCAGGACAATGATAATAATTAAATGTGTAAGACAGGTCTTTCTTGCTATGATGATCACAGGTATTTCTTCACTTCAAACTTTTGCCGGAGATATCCCGGCAAAAGAAGAAAATGATTTTTTCACCAAAGGTATTCTTTCCAATGGCATGACACTTATTGTTGCCAGGGACAATTCCATGCCCCGGGTGACCATGATGACTGCCGTAAAAGCCGGAAGTATCGACGAACCAGCCAATGCAACAGGCCTTGCACATTACCTTGAACATATGCTCTTCAAAGGAACCGACAGGATATCTGCGCTGAATTATGCCGTGGAAGCTCCTTTGCTTGAAAAAATAACGGAGCTTTACGAAGCGAGACGTCAATGTCCGGATCCGGCAGAACAGGAACGTATTTACCTGACTATAGACAAATTGTCAGGCGAAGCAGCAGAATTCTCCTGTGCAGATGAATACACTTCGCTTCTGCAGTCAATAGGGGCTTCAGATATCAATGCATTCACATCTTATGATGTTACTGCTTATCATTGCGACATCCCGGTCAATGCTCTGGAAAAGTTTTTTATTCTGGAGGCGGAAAGATTTTCTTCTCCGGTCTTCCGCAGATTCCATACGGAACTGGAAACTGTTTATGAAGAGTTCAACAGGATGCAGGATTCTGATGAACGGCGCTTTGTCAACGCTGCAATGCAATCTGTTTTTTCCGGAACTCCTTATGCAAGACCGATCATCGGACAACCTGAAGACCTTAAATTCCCATCTCTGCTTGAATTACAGAATTTCTACCGGAGAGCTTATACTCCGGGGAATATGATACTCATTGCCGCCGGTGATGTTGAATATGAACAGGTAAGGGAACTTGCCGAAAAACACTTCTGTTCCCGCCTGCCCGCTGTTGACGCAGAACCATTGCCGCCGACAACTTTACAACCCTTTACCGGCGGCGGGGATATTGTTGTTTCCGGCCCGGGAGAGGAAATGGTGCTGCTTGCTTACAGGTTCCCGAATGACCGGGAAACTGTTAAAAAACTTACCTTTTTTGATGCCCAGCTGTGTTATCGGGAAATCGGCAGACTTGACCGTCTCACCCGTTCCGGCAAAGTTCTTTCTGCAGGAAGTTATGTTTCTGTATTCCGTGATGCTGCAGTCTTCATCTGTCACGCAACTCCAGTCGAAGGGGCTACTGTTGATGAAACAGCTGAACTTTTGCGGCAGGAGATAAATGCAGTTGCTGCCGGTGATTATCCGGAATGGATGCCGGCTGCCATCGCCGATAATTTATACTACGACAATGCAAAAAATCTGGAAAAACGCTACACTGCGGCGGCAATGCTGCTCCGTGCCGAAATCCAGTCAACTTCCCTGGATTTGGTATTTGCGGATTTTGACGATATCAGAAATATATCCAGAGATGATTTCAAAGAATTTGCCGCTGACACCATTCTTGCAGTGCGCCCGGCTGTGGTCAGAAAAATAAAAGTGGAAGGAACTCCTGAAACAGTCAGAGTTCCCAAACCGCCGGTTACTCCTGTCCCGCTGAACAGTGACTCAACCAGTGAATATGCAGTGGAATTTGCCTCAAAACCGTTACCGCATGAAAAAGAACCGGAATTCATTGAGTTAAAAACAGTTTTCGGGACAGCAGAAAATTCAATGGGCAGAACAGTTAAATCCCTACCCAACAACCGGGATAAACGATTCTCCATCCGCTTCCGCTGGAACTCTGGCAATGCCGCCATACCGGAAGCCGGTACTGCTGTGGCATATTGGCAGAAACTGGGCATTAACGGCGACACACTCCTTTCGCCGGATGAAGTGAAACTGGAGTGGTTCAAAAGAGGATGTCATTTCTCTGCATCAGCCAATCGTGACAGCATAGAGATCCGTATTGAAGGATTGCAACATAATTTTGAACGGGCCATGGAATTGCTTGCCGATGCAGTTCACAATCCGGCGGCAAACAGGGAAACTCTTGATATTCTCATAAAAACAACTCTGAATGACCGTAATAACAACAGAACACGTCCGGATTCAGTAAGCGAAGCTCTGTGGAACTACGCTATTTACGGTAAAGACAATCCGGTAAAAAATCTTATTTCCAGCCAAGCCCTGCAGCAGCTCGATGCCGCAGAACTTGCCAGACTGCCCCGGAAGTTGTTTGATGCCCCCTGCACTGTTATGGTATACGGTCTTGAGGATGCAGAAGCGGTTCTTGAGCTTATTGACAGATACTTCCCTGTGCCGGAAGTTCCGGTAATTCTGCCGGAAAACAAAAGATACAAAACTGTTGATTATCCCGGCAATGATATTCTGGCAGTCGATTTTCCCGGGGCACAGTTCCGTGTGTCCCGTATCCGCAAAGGCGGACTTTTTGACACCGGCAAGATCCTTTATGAAGATATCTACAATGATTTCATATACCGTACCGCCTATAATTATCTGCGTGAAGCCCGTGCTTTGGGATATGTTGCAGGCAGTTATATAGTCAAGCCAGCTTATGCATGGCAGGAAGCTCTTGTTGTTACAAGAGTGGACTGTCAGGCGGACAAACTTGCCGAAGCTATGGAAGCAGTTTGCACCTTTGACAATGATCCCTGTACAACCGAAGCAGATTTTATAAATGCCAGAGAGCGGTATGCGCGTACACTGGCAACAGCTCCTCCTGTAGCCGAAAGTATTTTTGACACCTATATTATTAACAGCAACAGAGGTTTGGATCATGATCCCCGCCGGGAAATCTACTACAGTATTCCCGGATGTACATTGGAGGATTTCCAACGTTTTCTGCTGGAAGATTACAGCACAAAAAACAGCCGGTTTATCATAATGGGCGAAACAGACAGTATCCCGGAATCAATAAAAGCTGATTTTGATCTCAAAATTCTGTCAATAGATGAGATATTTCCGGAATAATATTATTATGAATTTCCTGCCAGTCACAATATCTTCACTTCCGGCGGCCCCGTCCAAACGCTGCATCATGCGCAGACTCGGAGCTGTCCATTTGGCAACCGGTGAAGATATTGAAAATAATTTTCATAACGATTGGTATACCGAGACTTTGTCCCACTGTCATTTTGAGGGTGTTTGGAGGATCTTGCCTGCCGCAGAACTCCATTTCCAGGGAGAGCTTGCTGCAAGGCTCATGGCAGGATGCCCCTGGGGAGTATTAATGGCAGTTACAGCCGGAAAAGAAATAACACAGTGGATAAATGAACTTTTTACCTCCGGAAATGGAGCAAAAGGAACATTTGCCGATGCAGTCGCAAGTGAAAGCGTGGAAGATGCTTTGACTTATATGCATAAAAGGATATCATCCGTGCTTTACCGTGAAGGTATTTCTGTAAAAAAAGCACGTATTTCTCCGGGGTTCGGTGATTTTCGGCTTGCCAGCCAGCTTGATATAATGCAGTTCCTGGAGTGTGAATCAAGGCTGGGTATAAGCATGAATGAAGTTTTTTTTATGACTCCGGAAAAGAGCGCAACTGCTTTGACCGGGGCTTTTGAGATTGTTCCCACAACCAATACAGGTGATGCAAAATGACTCGAAATGAATTTAAATCTTTATGCAGCAGCTTCCCGGTTGTTCTTGATGGAGCCACCGGTACCGAAATGATCAAACGGGGTATGCCGCGCGGGGTTTGCCCTGAACTGTGGGCGCTGGAAAATTTTACGGCAATAGCTGATATCCACAACCAATATATTTCTGCAGGCAGCAATATTGTCTATGCCCCGACATTCGGAGCAAATGAAGTAAAACTTGCAGAATATGGTCTGCAGGAGCGGGCGCAGGAATTGAACCGGGAACTGGTAAAAAAAGCAAAAGCAAATGCCAATGGCAGAGCTTTTGTTTTCGGCGACATCTCCCCTACCGGTATGATTTTTGCTCCGGCAGGACCGCTGCAGCTGGAAACCGCAATAAATATATTCAAAAAACAGATCACAGCTCTGGCTGAAGGCGGGGCAGATGGTATCGTTATAGAAACAATGATTGATTTTGCCGAAGCAAGGGCCGCTCTTATTGCTGCCCGGGAAGCTGCTCCGGAACTGCCGGTTATGCTGACAATGACTTTTGAGCCGGGCGGAACCACGTTATCAGGTAATCCCCCTGAATCATGCCTTATTACCGCCCAGGCCCTCGGTGCAGATGCCTTCGGCTGTAATTGTTCATGCGGTCCGGAGGCAATGCTGCCCATCATACAACGATTGAAAAAGATCGCAACCGTGCCGATAATTGCAAAACCAAATGCCGGGATGCCGAAACTCGAAAAAGGTGCAACTGTATTTACTATGACACCGGAGGATTTCGGTAAAGAAGCTGTGAAATTGACAGCTGCCGGAGTCAATATCATCGGCGGCTGCTGCGGTACTTCTCCGGCACACATTGCAAGTGCAGCGACACAGGTAAAGACAAAAAATGTTATCCCGCCGCTGCGGAAATCCATTTCTGCGGTTGCAAGCGCCAGAGGATGGCACATCTGGGAGAAAAATTCACCTGTGACGATCATTGGCGAAAGGATCAACCCGACAGGCAAAAAGGCATTACAGGCAGAACTCAGGGATGGTTCCATGGAGCTGGTAAGACGCTTTGCCAGAGAACAGACTGCTGCCGGTGCTGCAATTCTGGATGTAAACATGGGCCTCTCCGGCATAGACGAAAAACAGATGATGCTCAATGCCATCGATGCGGTTTCCGCTGTCACCCCCCTGCCCTTGTGCATCGATTCCGGTTCTGCCGCAGTTATGGAATCCGCCTTGCGGCATTATCCGGGGAGAGCCCTTGTAAATTCAGTAACTGCAGAGCCGGGCCGCTTGCAGGGCACACTGCAGGCAGCTGCAAAATACGGGGCCTTGATAATTATATTGCCGGTGTCAGAAACAGGAATCCCGGCAACCCTGCAGGAACGTACTGAATGTATAAAAAAGATATTTGCCGAAGCGGAAAAAGCCGGATTGACCAAAGATGATGTCATAATCGATGCCCTGACAATGACTGTTTCCGCTGATCCAATGGCTGCCGTTAATACGTTGGCGACTGTTGACTGGGCGGCAAATGAATTCGGCTGTCATGTCCTGCTTGGACTCTCAAATGTAAGTTTCGGGATGCCGGAACGGGAAACTCTCAATGCAGCAATGCTGACTATGGCTGTTGCGAAAGGACTTGATACAGCCATCCTCAACCCATCTATTGAATCTATGCGGAAAAGCTGGATGACCGCCAATGCACTTACCGGCAGGGATAAAAATTTTAAAAGTTATCTTGCGGCAACTGCAAGCGCAACTGCAGACTCCCGCAGCACTGCTGCAGCTGCAGGAACGTCAGCCTCAAAAAACAACAAAAGTATCCTGTATGATGCCGTATTGGACGGCTCTGCAGAAGATGCAGAAAAAACTATCCGAATCATGCTTGCAGATGGCTGTGAACCCGGTGATATTTTAAATAATATTCTGATTCCGGCAATACAGGAGGTAGGTTCCAGATTCGGCGCCGGTAAAATTTTCCTGCCGCAACTGATAATGAGTGCCGATGCCATGGCGGCAGGTGCAGATATTCTTACTGAAATTCTGGCGCAGAACCCTGGAAATACCACGGATAAGCCGAAATTTGTAATAGCAACAGTGAAAGATGATATTCATGATATCGGTAAAAATATTGCTGCTCTCCTTTTCCGCAATTACGGTTTTGAAGTAATAGATCTCGGTAAAGATGTCGCTGCTGAAACTATTGTCAACACTCTTAAATCAAGCGGAGCTTCTCTGTTGGGGCTTTCCGCTCTCATGACAACTACAATGCCGAGGATGCAGGAAACCGTAGAGGCTGTCCGCAATGCCGGTCTGGAGGTCGATATTATTGTCGGTGGTGCAGCTGTTGATGAACACTTTGCCAACACAATAGGTGCCACTTATGCTGCCGACGCCATGGAAGCAGTGAATTGGGCGCAGAAGATAATTTCCCGGAAACAGGATTGAAGTTATGCCTAATGCACTGCATTTCAAATTTATTTTTGTCGGAAAGATGAAAGATCCGAGATTGCGGGACAAAGCTGCAGAATATTTCAGCTGGCTTTCCGGTAAAGCAAAATGCGAAGTTGTGGAAGTGAAAGATTCACGCAAAGAAACTGAATGTGCAGAAATAATGCGGCGGCTCAAGGAAACCAAAGGCCTTACAGTTATCATGAGCGAAGAAGGCAGAGAGTATTCAAGCGTGGAGTTTGCTGCATTCCTGAAGAAAGTAGACACCAAAGTTACCTTTGTGATCGGCGGAGCAGATGGTTTGACCGATGAAGTTAAACAAAGCGGCGACCTGCTGTGGAGCCTGTCGAAACTCACTTTCCCGCATGAGGTAGCCCGTATGCTCCTTTTTGAACAGTTATTCAGGGCAAATGATATAAATTCAGGCGGGAAATATCACCGTGCCTGACAATATTTCCAAATATCACACGTCTTACTGTACAAATGAGTAATGAAAAGAATAACACAAAAATAATGCCGGAATATTCCGATGCAGAGCTGGTTGCTGAATATGGGAAAAAACGCAGTCAGTGGGCTTTTGCAGAATTGTTTGTGCGTTACAGAAAACCTTTTTATGCTTATTTGAACAGAATGGTAAACAATGATTCCATGAGTGCTGATGATATATTTCAGGAGTTATGGATCAGGATCATGAAAAAATTGCCGGAGTGCCGTAATTATAATAATTTTGCCGGTTGGAGTTTTGCTATTGCTCATAATCTTGTAATGGAACATTACAGGAAACTGGCCTGCAGACGCAAAATCGGAAGCGAAACCGTCAACGGTGAATTACCGGAACCGGAAATAACA
>JAZSGI010000077.1:0-22025 GCA_045532655.1 Victivallaceae bacterium | reverse complement strand
GCTGAAAATATCATCGGCATTGAACTGGATAGATTTTCAAATGCAAAATATCGTGAACCGGCTGCCCTGCTTGACTATCTGAACTCCAAAATCAATGAGAATGAAAAATATTACATTATGCTTGATGAAATTCAGATGCTCAGGGACTTTTCGGCTGTCCTGAATGAATTACTGCATTATCGTAATGTGGATGTCTATGTAACCGGCAGCAACTCCAAGTTTCTTTCGACTGACATCCTGACCGAATTCCGCGGCCGCGGCGATCAAATCAGAATTCATCCGCTTTCATTCTCGGAATTTTTCTCTGCATTTGAGGGAAGCAAAGAAGAAGCCTGGCAGGAATATTTCACTTATGGCGGGCTGCCTTTGCTCCTGACCATGAAAAGCGACGAACAAAAGATCGCTTATTTGAATGATCTTTTTGAAATGACCTACATCAAAGACATCAAGGAGCGCAATAAAATCCGTTATGAAGCAGAATTAGGCGAATTGCTGGATATTCTTGCCTCATCGACCGGCTCGCTTACCAATCCGCAGAAATTATCCAATACTTTCAAGAGCAAACGGAACAGCGGTTTTGCCGAAACGACCATTACCCGCTATTGCAGTTTCCTTGAAAATGCCTTTTTGATCAGTAAAGGCAGCCGTTATGATGTAAAAGGAAAAAAATATATCTCTACTCCATTCAAATATTACTTTGAAGATGTGGGCTTGCGTAACGCCAGACTGAATTTCCGTCAGCAGGAAGAAAATCACATCATGGAAAATATCATTTTCAATGAGTTGCGTTACCGTGGATTTTCGGTGGATGTAGGCGTGGTGGAAGTAAGAGAAAAAACGCCAGACGGCAAAGAAGTCCGCAAGCAGCTTGAAATCGATTTTGTTGCCAACTCCGGCAGCAAACGTTACTATCTGCAATCCGCTTTCAATCTGGCAACTCCGGAAAAAGATGCACAGGAACGGCGTCCATTTCTGAAGGTAAATGATTCTTTCAAAAAGATCATTCTGGTTCGGGACAACATAAAAATCCGCAGGGATGAATCCGGCATCGTCACAATGGGAATATTGGACTTTTTGCTCAATCCCAACAGTCTTGAGTTGTAATTTAAAGATTTATAATTTATGAATAAAACGACTGATTCTTACAAGCATTTACAAGCAGTAATCAAGCATGAAACCTACTACAGTAAACGGCCTGTTGTTTTCACCATTGCTTGATTACGGAATTTCTACAGTGAATGGAGTTGCGTGTGCCCCTATATTGATGACGCAGGACATAAATGGCATCGCTTTTTCTCCAATTTTCGCAGGAAATTTAGTCGTAAATGGAATATCTATTGCATCAATTAATTTTCACTATGCTGGAAATTTCGGATTGCTTTGGGGTATAATAAATTGTCGAGGATTGTGGGCTGATAAAGGAGGAATAGAAAAATACAAGGAAATCCCTAGAGCCTTCATCCATATTGGAATTATTAATCTTGATTTTTGTTTTGGACAATATGCTCAAATTGGCATTTTTAACCATAGTAATGGACTTCCCAATATCCAGTTAGGGTTGGTCAATAAATCAAATAAAGGAGGTCTTGATCGTTTTTCCTTGCAAATAGGACTCTGGAATAATAATGGTAAATACTCATTGCCACTCGTAAATATGACATGGTAAAATGCGATATAAAATGAAACAATTCCGCATATAATGAATTTGCAGAGCAGTTTCACTTATGATAATTTTGGAAGAAGGACATCAAATTTAAAATTCGTTTGGATAATTATTTTTATATAACTATAATGTTAAATGTTGTAACTCTTTGTGTTAACAAGTTAAAATGGCGCCGCTATAAATAATAATAATTTAGGTACAAATGTTTATCGCTATGTTGAAATAGAAACAACGGAAGAATATACAACAGCTCATGCTTTCCCGTGGAGTTTATGATGAATATATTATTTTTTATCATTCTTGTAACAATTCCAATAATTTTTTATTTTATCGCTAACATCAATAACTGTTTAGGATTAGGATATTTAGCAATTTTTTTATCTTTTATTGTGATGAGTTTGTATATGGTGGCTAACCGTATGCGTGCTAAATATATTATTTATGGAATCGGAATGTTAATAGTTTCATTTATAATATTTGCAATTTTGGAACTTTCTGGTATATTGAGATCAATATTAAGATATTTTTTTCCACTATGAAGCCATGCAATAATACCAATACACCGCAAGTTACCTCCTGGACTTACAATGCCCGTGGCGAGATGGTGCAGAAGACTTATGCTGACGGAAACAAAGTAACTTATACTTATAATAAAATGGTGCCATTCTATATATCTCGATGACAGGCAATTTGTTACATATAAATTATTCTCTTTGGGTATTTCCGCTTGACAATGGGATTACGGATGGTATATTATCCTCAACATAGTATGTCTTACTTTTTTCTCACATGACAAAGTTGGAATTTACAAAAATTTACAAGTTTTTCAAGACCCGATGCTAAAAAAACTACGGCAGCTATAAAAAAAACATAAAACATAAGATCAGTCAAATTTGGGCTCTTATTTGTGTTTTGTCTTTTTGAAAGTTCTATGACAATACTTTTGCCGGATTCCTTATTCATGTAGACGCTATAGTTGAAAAAATCAGTGTCACCCCATGGACCATTTTGTAATTCAAAGGACAAAATTTCTTGCTCTTTATCGATGGGGAAATCTATTCCTTGAACAAAAGGTTCAATTTCGCTGTTAATAATATAATTCTTAAAGTTTTGTATGGCTGTGCATGACAAAGAATAGCGGACACAATAATCATAAAAATCATCATTATGCTTGGTTAAGTAAAGATTAGCCCCAGAGAGTGAAACCTTTTCAATAATTTCGAACTTTTCGAATATTCTGACTAATCTCTGCTTTGCAAACCAACATTCAACAAAAAAATAGACAATATACGACACTATTAAAAAAGATAGCACAAAACAAATTATTTTTGTTGTTTTTTTCATTTTAAGCTTTCCTTATTTTGTATTTTCGCAACACCCTGTATTTTGGATTGTCCAAGTTGCTAATACAACATCTCTTCGCTTAAAAAGGGACGTCGGGTAAGCTGTTAAATCAAATCCTTGAGTAATATACCATAGACCGCAGTTATTTACAACTGCGGAAATGGAAAATCCTGCTTAAAATTTGGGAATCAGCGTTTTTCCGGCAGAATGAAAATTCTGTAATTTGAAAATTCTTTGGCAGACAGTATATTATATCAACGCACTAAACTCGAAAGGAGAGTGGTTTTATGGATATAATCTGGCTGCTTTATGGATTGACTGTTATCCCTGTTACCGGGGTGATTTTATCCGTTGTGATGCTGATCAAAGATTTCCGTGGATACCGGAAATCCGTATTGAAGAAAGTTTTGATCACAGCATTGATCGCTCTGCTGCTTCTTGGGATTTCTCTGCTGCCAGGTTATAGTGAAGCAGACGTAGGATTCTTCATTACAGGACTGCCTCTGACCATTCTGGGACCGGACGGAGGATTCCGGTGGGATTGGTGGGTAATCATAACCTTGCTTGTCTGGCTGAACTGGTTCGGAATATGCAGTTTTTTTACAGCTGGACTGAAATTGCTGGCTGGAAGGAGCAAGTAATTGGTGCCATTCTATAAGTAATTGGTGCCATTCTATATAAGCGACTATCCATCTTTTATTTACAATTAAATTATTCTCTTTCCGTTACTTTGAAATGTCCCCCCCTGCCTTTATCCAATATTTTTACACAAACGCCACAAGTAATATATCACCGCAAAAGAAAAAATCAAGGCGGCTTGCCAACCTTTAAGCGAAGCGCAGTAAAAAGAAACACATCCACCCGCCGACAGGCGGCAACTTCACAAGTGAGCGAAGCGAACGTCTTCACAAACGGAATGAAATGGAGCGTCTTCACAAGTGAAATGGAGCGTTAGCGGAATGAAACGTCTTCACAAGCGACCACAGGGAGCGTCTTCACAAGCAAGGCTTCTGGAATTTGGTGAAGATGTGAAGAAAAGGCTGCGCCTTTTGAGTGAAGTTGTGCTTCGCACAGTGAAGAGAAGACTTGCGTCTTCGTTCGCCATTTTTTTGCAAAAAAAATGGCGGAGAGGGTGGGATTCGAACCCACGGTACAGTTTCCCGTACACAGCATTTCCAATGCTGCGCCTTCGTCCACTCGGCCACCTCTCCGGTTTTCGTTCATTAATATATACCTTTTTAGAGATATTTCAAATATTTTTTCAAAAAAACTTTGAAAGAAACGGGTTTTAGTAGTAAATTATCGGATGACAAATTAATTTAAAGGAGGTTTGCATGAGTGTCAAAGAACATCATACAGTACGATTTTTCAATACAATGAACCGCAAGGTGGAGGAATTCAAACCCATCAATCCGGATTCCGCAGGTATATACACTTGCGGTCCGACGGTTTACAATTATGCCCATATCGGTAATTTCAGAGCATATGTTTTTGAAGATATCCTTTGCCGTACCCTCAGGTACTTCGGATACGATGTCACACAGATAATGAACCTTACCGATGTGGATGACAAAACAATCAGGGATTCACAGAAAGCACAGCTGCCGCTGAAAGAATTCACTGCAAAATATATTGCGGCATTTTTTGATGACCTCAAAGCTCTGAACATCCAGCCGGCAAAGTATTACCCTCCTGCCACTGAACATATACCGGAAATGATCGCTCTGGTGCAGACCCTGATTGACAAAGGTTTTGCCTATCAGGCTCCTGATAAATGTGTTTATTTCTCCATTGCCAAATTCCCCGGATACGGCAAACTTGCCCAAATCGACATGGAAAATCAAATCTCCGGAGTCCGCATTGCCAATGATGAATACGCAAAGGATTCAGTTGCGGACTTCGCCCTCTGGAAAGCCTGGACACCGGCAGATGGTCCGGTAAAATGGGATTCCCCGTGGGGCCCCGGCCGTCCCGGATGGCACATTGAATGCAGTGCCATGAGTATGAAATATCTCGGCAAAACATTTGATATCCATACCGGCGGCATTGACAATATGTTCCCGCATCATGAAGATGAGATCGCCCAGAGTGAATCCGCAAATGGCTGTACATATGTTAATACCTGGATCCATTGTGCACACCTGATGGTCAATGGCGAAAAAATGTCAAAATCAGCGGGAAATTTTTACACTTTGCGTGACCTGATCGGCAAAGGATGGAACGGCAGAGAGATCCGTTTCGTGCTTGCCGGTGCCCATTACCGGAGCAAGCTCAACTTCACATTTGAATCTCTGGAACAGGCTCGTGAAGGATTGAAAAAATTTGACAAATTTTTCTCCCGCATAGTCTCCGGATGCAGCAAAACTTCTGCAGACAACCCGGATGCAGCCGCTGCCTGTACTGCAGCAGAGACTGCCTTTGCCGATGCCATTGGCGATGATCTCAATACACCCATGGCCATTGCAGCATGTTTTACTTTGATGCGTGATATCAACAAAATCATGGACAGCGGGGAAATATCTGCCGCAGACGGCGAAAATGTGTTGAACACTTTCCGCAAATTCGATACAGTTCTTGCATGTTTCAATGTCGATGCAGCAACGGCAGCCGATGATATTCCTGCAGAGATCACAGAACTTGCCGGGAAACGTCAGGCAGCACGCAAAGCAAAAGATTTTGCAACAGCCGATGCCTGCCGAGACCAGCTGAAAGCAGCCGGTTATGCCGTTGAAGATACTCCGCAAGGATTCAGAATAACCCGTATTTGATCACCAGAGAGGTATATCATGGCCGAAAACTCAAGAGCCGTACTTCCTGTCATAGACTGGAATCATGTTGACCGTCTTATAGAGCTTGCTTTTGCTGAAGATCTCGGAGCTGCAGGGGATGTGACAACAAACTCTATAATTCCCTGCGATACAGTAATAACCGCCCGTATGAGAGCCAAAAGTGAATGTGTCTGCGCCTGCCTTGAACTTGCGGAACGGATATTCAAACGCCTTGATCCTGATTGTGAATGGACAAACAAAGTGACCGACGGTACTCTGTGTCAGCCGGGTACTGTCATGGCCGAAGTCCGGGGCAAAGCAAGGGCAATACTCACTGCGGAACGTACTGCTTTGAACTTTATCCAGCGTCTTGCCGGGATCGCAACCATGTCACGGAAATATGCATCGGCAGTTGCTGTGCCCGGCAGCCGTACCGTTGTTCTTGACACCCGCAAAACCACTCCCGGATTCCGGAATCTTGAAAAATACGCTGTGGCAGTCGGAGGAGCTTCCAACCACCGTATCGGGTTGTACGACAGAGTGATGATGAAAGACAATCATCTTGCAATAGCCGGTATTGAGGGTAAGGATGCTATTTTACGCGGCGTTGCCAAAGCCCGTGCGGCATATCCGGAGCTGGAGATCGAAGTGGAGATTGATTCCCTTGACCAGCTGGACGAAGCCCTTGCTTCAGGAGCTGAATATATTCTTCTTGATAACATGGATAATGAAAAGATCACCGAGGCCGTCAAACGGACAGCAGGACGTGCCAAGCTGGAAGCCTCCGGCAATATCACCATTGAAAGGCTTCCGTCGCTGGCAGCCACAGGTGTGGATTTCGCTTCTTCCGGCGCACTGACACATTCGGTAAAAGCAGCTGATATTTCATTGGATATCGATTTTTAAGAGATGGCAGAATATTTTCTTCCCTCCGCAATGTTCCGGTCTCCTGAACCGGAGGAAACTGGTATTATTGTGGCCTCAGGCAGCGGTAAGGCAGCAATATTGCCGGAAAGCATCCCGCCGGAAGACGCATTGTATATAGGTGAACTTTCCGGCAGGAATTGTTTTGCTGTTTCATTACATGCCGCAGGCAGTGATATTGAAGTTTCGCCCATGCGCGAATTGTTGTGCAGTCTGCCGCTGCCGCAACGTCAGGCACTGTGCCGTGCCGCAACTGTCTGCCACTGGAGCGGTCAGCACCGTTATTGCGGTGTCTGCGGCAGGGAACTGGAAACAAGTACAAGTGACGAATCCTTGCTGTGTCCAGAGTGCGCAGCTGTTTATTTTCCGCAGATAGCTCCGGCTGTGATCGTTGCAGTGGAACGTGAAGGCAAGATACTTCTGGCAAAAAATGCCCGCAACCGGAACGGTATGTTCGGGCTTGTTGCCGGTTTTGTCGGAGCCGGAGAAAGTCTGGAAGATGCAGTAAAGCGTGAATTGGCGGAAGAGGTGGGAATAAAGGTTGAAAATATAACTTACGAGGGCAGCCAGCCATGGCCCTTTCCCAATTCACTTATGGTTGGTTTTTCGGCACGCTGGCAGAGCGGCACAGTAACCCCTGACGGGCAGGAAATCGTGGAAGCAGGATTTTTTGCGCCGTCAGAATTCCCCCTGATACCCGGTCACGGCAGTATTGCCCGGAAATTGATCGACAAATTCGTAATGGCAAATAACGGCAACACTCTCAATACTGAAAAGTAAACGCTTCTGCCTGAAAGAGTTTAAGTCTGCCATCACTGTTAAAAGTATAAATTTGCCGGATATAAGTTTCGTCGTCATCCGAAAAATCATATTTTACCAGCATGACTTTGCCGTTGATAATTTCTGCTTCCAGGTAGCGGGTTTCAAATGCATTGAAGGTATATTTTTTCTGCGGATTGGAAACAAATATTCCCACGTCTGATTGGCCGGCAAATCTGCCGTTCCAGACTTTGATATTTACGAAAACATAATCAGAAACTCCGTCACCGTTGAAATCAGCTTTGTAACATGCTGACATTGTTTCGCAAAGTTCTCCGGGCAAAGTAAAAATCAAGTTGTCAACTTTGACTTTATTGCTGTATTCGGCATCTGCATCAGGTGCGGCACTGCGTCCGGGGTTTTTGACTGTTCCATTGATAAATTCCATAGCTTCAGCGGGCATAAAGTCATATTTAAGCTCATTTGCACATTCAAAAGGTTTATCGGCAGGTCTGGAGGCAGCGGGGAGTACAAGGGCGGCGAACCCAATCAAAAACACAAGGACAATTTTCATAAACAATTCTTTCCAAAACAGTAATCTTAAAAATCAATTATACCGAGGCAATTTCAAAACTCCTCAAAATTGTCAAAGCGCCCTCGCTTCGATCTGACAAAGGGAGGGTTTTTCCGCCTTCGCATAAAGCTACGGCGGGACAAGCGGCTGTTACCTTACAGGTAGCAACCTCAAACTACCCTTTGCCGCTCTTTGCGAATGGCATCTTTGCCATTTTTTGAATGACTTTTGAAATTACCTCATACCGGCAGATGAATAAAATATAACAGGTCTCCAGTATAATGTACAATATTTTTTCAGTAAATCAAATAATTTTCTCAAAATTGTCTGAACTTATCTTGCCGTATAACTCATTGCATATTTAACATCTACATCATCAAGAATATGCGTCTTATGACCAAAAATATATGTACAAAATACCAAAAGTATGTACTTTTACTCTTGACAAAGGGGAAAGCTATGCTATATTAACTTTGAAAAGGTGTAGATCACATCAGGAAAGTTCTTTATGTCGGCACAGGCAAAACATCGAGTCATCTATAAGACATTGGCGGAGGAAATTGCAGAAGGAGTTTATCCTCCCGGCTGTTGCCTGCCTACGGAAACCGAACTGGCAAAGCGTTTCGGTGTGGCCCGCCAGACAGTGCTTAAAGCGTTGGATGCACTTAAGTTGGAGGGGAAGCTGATCAGTGTGCGCGGCAGCGGCACATTCGTAACCAAAGATGCTGCAAAGGGCGTTTATTCATCAAAAGATGTACGTCAGATCGGCTTTATTGCAGCGAACCTGCAGGAGAGTTTCGGGCATCAGGTTTTTCTTGGATTTGAAGCCGAGGCTGTTCACCGCAATTACACAGTAGTAGCCGGAAACAGTGATTATGATTCTCTGCGGGAAGGGGAGCTTATGCGGCGCATGCATCAGCAGGGTGTTGCCGCCTGTGCCATTGTTCCCTTTTTTCAAAACAACCGCCACTTGGCAGACCAGCTGCATGGAACAGGATGGCCCATGATTTGTATTGATAATAACTATAATATTCCCGGAATCCCTTTTGTCAATACCGACAACGAACAGGCAGGGTACAACGCAACTGCCTTCCTGTTGGCAGAGGGCCGCAGGAGGATCGGTTTCCTGGTCAATGCCTTTGACGCTCTGCAGTCGGTCTGGTCGACCCGCCGCCGCTTTGAAGGTTACAAGCGGGCTTTGGCTGACAGCGGTGTCCCTTTCCGGCCGGAGCTGGTACAGGAACTGGGCATCACGCTGGCTGCCCGCCGTCCGGTTGAAGTCGGTCTGGATATTTATGCTTACCCGGCAATGCATAAAATGCTGCATTCATGTAAGGGGCTTGATGCAGTGCTGCTGCTGTGGGATGAACTGGCTCCGGGGGCACTGAATGCGATCCGGGATTCCGGTTTGAAGGTGCCGGAAGATATCGCCGTTATCGGATTCAACGATGACGAACTCTGTACATTGCTCACCCCCCAGCTTACCACCATAAAACAGCCTGCCCGGGAACTTGGAGCCCTTGCTGCCAGACAGCTGATAGAACTTATAGAGGGCAAAGATGTGGCTGAGGAAACTGTCTTGCCCAATAAAATGGTTTTCCGTGCAAGTACTTGCATGATCAAATAATATTGAAAGTCAAACGTAAAACGGAAAGGAATGAAAAATGAAGAAGGTATTTACATTGATTGAATTGCTGGTGGTTATAGCAATTATTGCTATTTTGGCAAGCATGCTGCTGCCCGCCCTCTCCAAGGCCCGCAAAGCCGCCCAGGTGACCAAAGATATAAATGTTCTGAAGCAGATCGGTCTTGCCACAACAATGTATGCAAATGACGAGTCCGATTACATCCCCTATATTCCCGGTCCCTATACTGACGCCGGAAATGCCTGGGGAACAAACGGCAATATTTACAGCCGTGCATACATATTCTGTCTGCTTTTTTCAGGTAAATATCTGCCATTCGGCAACATTATCACCTCTGCATTCTCCTCCGGTATTGCTCCCGGCGGCGGTGGAGCTTACAATCTGGCAATCGCAGACGAAGCTCAGGGATTCTGGTTCAACCCCATGTCCAACATGACTGCCGGTCACAATGCCGTGATCGTCGGTTTTGAAAGCTGGGGTTACGAGGTTTATCTCTCCCGTTCCAACTGTCAGCGGCTTTCTGCGCCGCCGGAATATGCAGCAAACTGGGCCAACAAACCTGCTGCAAGCACAATAAAACTCGCATGGCTCTATGAATATGACTCTCTGGCAAATGCCGGAAATTCGCCCGTCGTCTACCTTGACGGTCATGTATTCAACCCTGCCAAAACATCCGTAAGCAGCTGGCAGGCATGGATGGCAGATAACTGAGCCTCTGCGACCGGGAAAGGAATGGAAATGTTTAACAAATACTTGTTGTGCCTCGTTACAGCCGTCGCCGTAAGTTTTGAAGCCGGAGCCGGTATAGCTTATTACTGGAACAAATCTCAGGTTCCGGCAGTAATAACATCCGGAGAAGCCGATACCGAAAGTGCGCTTTTTGCCCAGTTTGCCGGAACGGTACAGGATATCGGCGGCAGACAGGTTCCCGCCTTTGCCGCCAACGGCGGTCAGTCGTCGCTCCTGTGGCATTTCGTACGTCCGGAAGGCGATACCACACCGTATGCCATAAATGTTGAAGCTCAAGTCTATATGGAACCCGGTCAGGGTAAACTTGAGCTGCATGCCGGGTATGATGAATATTACGGCGAAATGCGTAACGACAGTTACTTTGCCACCATTGATACCGCTTCCGTCAAACTGGCGGAATATTCCGGCAGCGGCACTGCCACACTCAAAAACGATCAATTATTGGTTATGCCGGGTGAATTGAAGGAATTTATGGTGATTCTGACTGTTCCCACAGCCCAAACCGGCGGTCTTGCCGGACGGGTGGAAAAAATGGCTGTACGTTTTACCGAAATCCCCCCTCCGCAGCCCGGAGAATTGCTGGAATGTCCCTACTGGGCAGCACCGCTCGGGCTGACTCATGACGTGCTCGCTTACGGCGCCGACCCTACCGGGGAAAAAGATTCCGCTCCGGCCTTCCAACGGGCTCTGGATCAGGGCGGCGAAATCCGTGTTCCTGCCGGACTTTACCGGATAGACAGTACTCTGCTCATCCGCAAGTCACACACTTACCTTATCGGCGAAGGCAGACCTGAACTGCGCCGTGAACGCAATGCCGGCGACTATACCATGATCGCCAATGTCATGGTTCCCGGAGTGCGGCAGATGTCCGATATTCTGATTGACGGTTTTGCCTTGAAAGTTCCGGACTGGCGGATACCTGATCTGGGCAACCCATCTGCGGCAATTTCCCTTTCCGGAGTACGGGATGCTGTTGTCCGTAACTGTATGATAAGTTTCCCTGCCCATGAAGGTATCCGCAGCTACTGCGGCGACCGTGTGACCATTCAGGGTAACCACACTTACGGTGCCCGTCACGGTATAACTGTGGGCGGCAATTACCGCGGATATCAGTGTTTTGATTCTCTTATTACCGGGAATCAGGTGCATTACGGCTGGGATACCG
This sequence comes from Victivallaceae bacterium, assembly GCA_045532655.1. Lineage (GTDB taxonomy): Bacteria > Verrucomicrobiota > Lentisphaeria > Victivallales > Victivallaceae > JAVBQJ01. Next base: position 10,432 of record JAZSGI010000077.1, on the reverse strand, counting down.
GTATTGTAGTGGGAATTCAAACCAACCGTACAGTTGTTACCGGAAACCTTGTGGCAGAGAGCGGATGCCATGCTATCGATATCTTCAACTGCAAAGATGTAACAGTTTCCGGCAACATAATCCGCAACTGGCTCGATCCTGTCGTAAACTTTTACGAATCCAACGGATTCAAACAGGCTGTGGGCATCTTCATCCACACAGACTGGGGCATTATCCGTGACATTCCTACAGAGAATGTAACAGTTTCCGGCAATACTCTGATCTGCGATTACGATTTCGTACTTCCTCCGGGACAGCAGCCCGGAACAGAAAAGGAACAGGCAGAGGTTTATTTCTCCCCTGTTGGTATTCAGGTTACCGGCGACCTTGTCCGCAATGTAACCGTTACCGGCAATACAGTGACCGGAGGCGCAAAAGGCTTCTATCTTACCAGTCTCGAACCTTTCGGCCATGGGCCGCATGGCGAGATCCTCGACGGTACACCCCAGAATGTCACCTGTGTGGGCAACACCTTCTCCGGGCAGAAATATTCAGGGATAGAGGTTGAAAGCCGTATCATCCCCATCCGGGCACTGATCCGTAATAATATGGTTGCTGGTGATCCTGTGGTGCGGGGAACCGTTTCCCCCGGAGCTCAAGTCTCTCTTGAAGGCAATATGCTGGGAGATAAATAAGTAAAATGTCTTATATCTTCCGTACAGCATTAAAAAACACCCGAACCACCGTTCTGCCGGAATCTGTTCCGGAGGAACGGCGGGTAAACGGGATCTGTTACACCGCAGGCGGCCTGACAGCAGTGTTTACTGCGCTGCTTATGGCAGGATTCGGGTTCAATCTCCTGACCACGGCAACAGGCACTCTACTGCCCGTGCAGTTCAAGGATATGGGGGCGGACAACGAAACCATCGCCCTGCTGCTTGCTTCCCTGCCCTCGTTGCTTTTTACAGTTGTCAATCCCATTGCAAGTTTCCGCAGTGACCGTACCAGAACCCGCTGGGGACGGCGTATGCCATACTTATTCATCACCGTTCCCTTTATTACACTCTCTGTTATCTATCTGGGTTTTGGCGGCAAGGCAGGAGATTTTCTGGATCCCCTGTTCGGAGACAACAGTCAATTGGCAGCACTCACAGCCGGAATTGTGATTTACACGGCTTTTCTGGCAGTTCCGAATGCTGTTTTCTGGTATGTTTTTCCAGACGTACTTCCCCGGAAATATATCGGCAGATTCATGTCCCTCTTCAATGTGGCGGCCTCGGCGAGTGCCATTCTCTTCAACCGCTGTCTCTTGCCGTTCAGCGAAAATCACCTGACAGGGTTGTACTGTGTTATAGCTTTTATATTTTGCGGCGGCATGTTTGTAATGTTCCTTACCGTCCGGGAAGGTCAATATCCGCCGCCTCCGGTGAAAGAAAGTTCCGGCATTATCAAAGGAGTCGTCTGCTTTTTCCGGGAATGTTTCGGGATCCCTTTTTACTATCCCTTTTTTCTGGCAATGGCCCTCAGCGACGTTTCCATTGTCTGCCGTGGACTGTACAATCTCATTTATGCCAAAGATATACTCGGTATCTCTGTTGCTGAATACGGTTCCATTATGGCATGGGGCTCTGTTGTCGGGTTGGTGCTGTGTTTCCCGCTGGGGTATATTTGCGACAAAGTCAATCCCTTGCTTATTTTCGGATTCGGACTGCTGACAGTGGTAATAGTCAATGGCTTAAGTTACTTTTTTGTTCACGATTATACAAGTTTTTTTATTACCACCATTGCCCTTTCAGTGGTATACACCATCCAGCTGGTAAGTACAATTCCCGTCTTTGTGGAAATTCTGCCCAAGTCTCTATACGGGCAATTCAGCAGTGCCAGTGTACTTTTCCGCTCCGGAGCAATGTTCATCTGCAGTTACGGCGGCGGCAAATTTATTGACTGGACCGGAAATTACCAGAATATCTATTCCTGGGACTTTATTTTTACTCTGCTGAGTCTAATACTTTTTGCCCTATTGTACCGCAACTGGAAAAAACGCGGCGGGCGCAAAGGCTATACCGCACCGGTCCCCAGGTTGTTCTCAAAAAATCTGAGCAACTGAGCAGTTTTATACGGATTTGGTGTACCTGACAGCTTTCGTGCACATTGATGAGCAGTTTTGCCGGGTAAATTCCGGGGCAGAAAACGAAAAAGCCAGTCGGTCTGACTGGCGTAGATTTTATTCGATAATTCCTCTTTATACAAGCGGCTTAAGACGCTTGTGCTTCATATTTGCGAACAGCAAATGCTTCATAGCGGAACAAAGTGGCTTACCATGGCGAAATGAAATGAAGACGGGAGCTGCTTCATCCGTCTTCGCCCTTGCGAGCTACGCCGTGACAAGTCTGAAAAGGCGGTATTATGAAGCACGCCGTGCGGCGTATGAAGCACATTTTGTGCTATACCATCGGCAGGCAGTCAGGATATTTTGCAGAACAATACATCCCGCCGCCGTCAGGAGATAGTACGAAGACTTTTTCCAAACAGTCAGCCAGTCAGCATCCACCCGCCGCACCAGCAGAAAAATTATAACTGCCGCCACGCTCCAACGCAGAAATACTGCAAGTTTTTTATTGCGCAAAAGTTTCAAAAAAGTCTTCCTGAATTTAAGTCTATCTTATATTCACCGGGGCATACTTTATCCGGTCTACTCTATTTTTTCAATAATTATGTTTTCAAAATCGCTCAAAATCTTCAAAAGTGAGAGTGATCGTACAGAAGCATCTTTACCCGGATGCGTTTTTCATCGCTTTCCGCGCAGCCGATAACCGAGCAATTCACAACTTTGCAGCTGTGTTCGTTGATGGCATTGGTGATCTTGACCAGATCGGAATGGCGCGCCGTGGTAAAGACTAGTTGAGTGTTGCGCGCCTGAAAACGCACAAAAAGCGACCCGAAAACCTCCAAACCGATCAAAGTCAGGATCGTGGTCACAATACCGATAATATAAAGTCCGCCGCCGATTGCCATACCTATACCGGCAGCAACCCACAAACCGGCAGCCGCGGTCAGGCCGCGGACAAACTGATTCTGCATCATAATCGTACCGGCACCGATAAAACCGATACCGCTGACGATCTGCGCCGCCACCCGGCTGGCATCGGCATAATTATCGCCGAAACCATATTGCGAAACGATCATAATCAGGCAGCTGCCCAGTGCCACCAGAAAGTGGGTACGCATACCCGCTTCTTTGGCGCGGTATTCCAGTTCCAAACCGATCAAAGTACCGAGCATACCCGCCACCGCCAACCGCAGCAGCATAATCCAAACCAAATCATAAGACATAAAAAAACTCCTTGCAACATATAATCAACAAAAGACAAATATAGCACACAAGAAAAATTTTGTAATTTTTTCCGGAATTATACTGACAGGCAATCGGCATAAACAAGGCGGATTTCCGCTCACACGTTGTCCCAACTGAAAACCAAGTAAAAAAAATTCGATTTTTTTTCAAATCGCGTGTAAGATTTTTCTTTCCGTAAATTTGCAAAAACCGATTGAAATCCACAATTTAGAGTGTAGATTAGTAGTGAAATATTAAATATAAAACAAAACTTTCAAGGGGGCGTTCAAGATGGCAACATATAACGTATCAAGCGGAGTAACCAGTACCGGAATAACTTTATCCAACTACGACAGTATGTGTGTTTCTTCCGGGGGAGTGGTGAACAGTACTACTGTTAATTCCAGCGGATATATGCACATCTCCTCCGGCGGCGTGGCAAACAGTACTACTGTTAATTCCAGCGGATATATGTACATCTCCTCCGGCGGCGTGGCAAACAGTATTACCGTTAATTCAGGCGGCGATATGGTCATCTACGCGGGGGGAACGGCAACTGATATAGTTTGGACTCCCTGTGTAGGCTATGTAGAGGCTCACGATGGGGCATATGTTACCTACGCCAGCCATTATTCCGGAGTTTATTTGGGAAGCAACAATCAACTGCTTTCTTCTGCGCAGATTGTTGATAATAAAGTAGTGTGTGACTGGAATGGCTCTATGTTCGTTATGAACGACGGCGTAGCTAACAACACGACTCTCGCCGCCGGGAGAATGTACGTTTTCAGCGGGGGCACCGCCAGCAGTACTACCGTTAATGATTGGGGCTGGATGAATATCTCCAGTGGAGGTTCTGCAAATGCAATTACAATACAATCCAACGGCAGTGTAGATATTTATAGAGGCGGTGCGGCAAACAACGTTACAGTCAACGCCGGTGGCTATATATTCATTGCCAGCGACAGCACAATTACAGACTTGACAGTAAAAGCCGGAGGAAATCTTGGAGGTTTTTCCTTTAATGAAGACAAGTTTTTTTCACAAATCAGTAATGGTTCGGCAGTCATAGCACCTGATATAGTCATTGTTGATGATGCAATGCATATATCCAGCGATGTAGCAGTAGACGATCTCGGTGTAAACAGTAGAGGAAATATGTATATCCATAACGGAGGCAAAGCAAATAACACCTCCGTAAATGAAATGGGCACTGTAATCATTTCCAATGGTGGGATTGCCCAAAACACGACCGTTAAATCTGATGGAAGGATGCACATCGCTAGCGGTGGCACCGCAAGCAACACTACCGTTAATGATTGGGGAACTTTATTTATCGACAGTGGCGGCATACATCGCGGTAGTTTGCAAATTGAAGTTGGGGAAATGACAGTTGTTATGGCGGAATATGGGGCTATAATTGATTTTACGGTTGCCGGTAGAACCACTGATGATGGTTATCTGATCAATAATATTGAGGGATTTTCCGTTACTCCAACTTATACGATCACCGTTTCGGCAGATCAGGCGGCTGGGGTGTATAAACTGGCGCAGGGCGCGGCGAATTTTACCGGTACGGTTTCCATTGGTGACTGGACGACTCAATATGGTTCAATAGCCGTCAATGGTGATACCTTTGAATATAACGATGTAAAATACACTCTTACGCAAACCAGCGGCAATTTGCTGTTGAATGTGGAAAGGTTACCAGCTGTTTTCATTTACAGCAGCGGAACACTGGTTTCTTCCGGCACTGAAATCAATAACGCAATAATCACCAGCGGCCGCAACGACTCTATGCACATTTCATACGGGGGGAGCGTTTATGATGCTGTGGTATCTTCTAACGGCAGTATAAATGTTTACAATGGCGGTGTGGCGGATCAAACCACGATTGGCAGATATGGCTCGATGTACATTTCCAGCGGAGGTATTGCCTGTGACACTCTGGTGGATTCTCACGGTTCAATGTATGTATCAAAAGCCGGACTTGTCAGCAGTACAACAGTGGAATATGGTGCAGAACTGTATATTTCCAGCGGCGGCACTGCTTATGATGCTGTTATAAAATATGGCGGTACTTGTGCGGTTTCCAGCGGCGGCTATGCCAGTGGTATTGAATTTAAAGCTGACGGTCATATTATTATGGCAGTAGCCTCTGATACTTACATTCAGGGAGTCAGCAGCGGATCAACCTTTGAAATGAAAAATGCCCGGCTGGATAATTATACAGCCAACGGCGGCTCGATCTATATTCACAGCGGGGCTTCGGCAAATAACACCCGGCTCAACAATGGCGGCATAATCGTAAGACAGGACGGGGTTGCCAATAATACTATTGCTCGCGGTCAGGTAACTGTACTTAATGGCGGGGGTGCCAATTACACAACTGCGTATGCAGGAATGACCGTTTCCAGTGGCGGCAGTGCCAACTATACTGTGGCAGAAAAAAATTGCTACATCTACATCAGTTCCGGTGGGATTGCTTCAAACACCACCATCAATGGCGGATTCGTGTCTGCCATAGGCACAGTTAAAGATACCATTGTAAACAGCGGCGGGGTTTTGCGTGCGGTGATATACAAAACGTTACGCTCAACAGCGGCGGCAGATTGTCGACCTCTTCCGGCAGTGTTATCAGTGCGCTCCAAGTGAATATCGGCGGTCAATTAGGCGGGTTCTCCTTTGCCGAAAGCAGATATTTTGACCTCATAACCAATGGCGTGGCAACAGTCGCTTATCACGTTTCGGTTCAAGGCAACACAATGACAGTGCTCAATGGCGGTACCGCTGCCGATATAACCGTAAACAGCAGTGCGCATATGAAAATCAGCAGCGGCGGTACCGGACTCAATAATACGATCGCGTCTTACTGTTCAATAACTGTAATTTCCGGCGGGATTGTCAGTAATACTAAATTCAGCGGTAACGGTACGTTATATATTTCCGGCGGCACCGCGTACAATACCAAACTTGTGACAGGGGGACATATTTATATTTCCAGCGGAGGTTTGGCGCAAGATACTGAAATCGGCCAAAACGGCTTCGCCACGGTGACAGATAACGGAATGTTGAGCAATACAATCCTTAACAGCGGCGGGTCCATGACTTGCAGTTCCGGCGGTATTGCAGCCGATACCACGATCCACTGGGGAACAATGAGTATGTACAACGGTACCCACCATGGATCTTTGTACATCGGTTCTGCCGGTACTGTACTTGCATCAGGCGGATCAATAATTGATTTCACCCTTACCGACCGCACTGCATCGGATGATTATCTGATCAATGATCTGGCGCGTATTTCCGGGACTCCGACTTACACTATTACGGTTGATGCCAATCAATCTGAGGGAGAATACAAACTTGCGCAGGGCGCCGACAGCTTTACCGGCACCATCACCATTGGTGACGGCACCAACAATTACGGCAAGCTGACGGTAAATGGCGCAACTCTGTCATACAACGATACGGAATACACTCTGACCAAAACCGACGGCAATCTGCTTTTGAATGTGGAAAAAATTCCACCGGCAGTATTTATTTACAGCAGCGGGGAACTTATCTCCTCCGGAAGTGTCCTGACCAATGCAACGCTTGCAAAGGGCGCTGATGACCTTATGCACATTTACAATGGAGGAACTGCAAGCAATGCTGTGGTCAAAAATGGCGGCAGTATGTGTATATCTTCCGGCGGTATGGCGTATGCGCCCATCATCAGCGGCGGTTCTGTACAGATTATGGCATACGGTCAAATGGATACGGCGGTAATTTCCGGTGGAGAAATCACAGTTTATGAATCAGGCATTGTTACTGCACCGGTCATATATGGCGGAACGCTGCACGTTTCCAGCGGAGCAACGCTTTCCGGCGCCACCGTTTCCTGCTGGATAGCCAATAACACTGCCTCCTCGTGGGGCGAAGTAATACTCTATAACGATGCGCAAGTTAAGGATTCATTCCTCTATGATGAATCAGTGATGCACGTCTTTTCCGGCGGCGTGGTCAGCAACCTGACCATGCAAAATCGTACCAAACTGAATCTTAATCCCGAGCTTAACCTGTACGCAGGGGCATCTGCCAACGGCGTAACTGCCAAAAGCGGCGCAAGGATTACGCTTCAGCAGGGAGCCCATATCACTTCTGCCAGTATCAACTACAATACCTATATGACGCTTTTGCAGGGGGCTTCAGCCACTTCCACCACTATCAAAGGAGGTATGACTGTAAATAAAAATGCCGTTGCAGAGTCCAATATCGTAAATGGCGGGACAATGAATATCTCCGGCGGTGTGGTCAGCAATACAACAATTCAGAGCGGCGGTTATATGAATCTTTCCAGCGGCCGCGCTATTGATACAACCATCGCTGCCAACGGCAGTATGCTCACAATCATGAAAGGCGCGGAAGCGATAAATACAATTCAGAGCGGCGGCTTGATCGGGGTATATGGTTCGATGGATGAATTTACCCAGCGTGGCGGTATCACCCACGTTTATAAAGATGGATCGGTCAGCGGACTGAACTTTTCGCGCGGGACATTTACCGCCCACTCCGGCAGTATAATTACCGACACCCGGGCAGATATGTTGGGCAGTATCATCCTTTCCAGCGGCAGTATTCATCGCGGAAAACTGCACATCACCAATGGGGCAACTGTAACTGTCGCTGCGGGGGCAGTAATCGACTTCACCCTAAGCGGCCGCACCGCAGAAGAGGATTATCTGCTCAACGATTTGACAAGGCTCAACGGTACGCCGGATTTCACCATCACAGTATCAGACGGGCAGATGATCGGCAATTACAAACTTGCGCAGGGCGCGGAAAGCTTTACCGGTTCAATCACCATCAGTAACGGCACTGTGACTTATGGAGAACTTACAGTTAACCGTCTGGGGATCTCCTATAACGATAAATCCTATACTTTGACCGAAAATGACGGCAATTTGCATTTGTTCATCAGTGCCGTAACTCCGCCGGAAAATCTGCAAGGTTCAGCCAGCGGAGTCAGTTGGCAGGAAATTGCCGGAGTTAATGAGTATTTTGTGCAGTACAGTACCAATAATTTTGCTTCGGCAATTACGGTAAAAACAGCTGCCAATGCGGTGGATACTTACAATCTTCCTCCCGAAAGTAGCTTGTGGCACGTCAGGACCTCCGATGGCGATTGGTCCGAAAGTATGACCATTGCAGGCGAAGAACGCCCCCGGCAGTCGCAACTCGTTAAATCTGACCAGGACGGTGCCCTTGACCTCTTCTTTGTTTCAGCCAATAGCCAATGGAATTATGGTTATGCAGCAAGCCATCATGGCAGCAAGGGGGATTGGAACGGAACCGGTGAACAGGTGGGGCTTTCCGGCAAAAATAAGTTTGAGGATGTTTTCATTGGTTCAAATGATGCCAATATCTTGGTTCTGACCGATGACGCCCATGGTGATGCCCTGTTTGTGGATGACATTTATTCGGCGTTCCCGGATGAAATTGAAGCGCAGGCGCGTATTGCCGAAATCAATGAAATACGCGCCGGTGCCGGTGATGACGTTATTGACCTTACCAGTCAGCGTTTTGAATACATTGGTGACGGCGTAACTGTTTACGGCGGGTTGGGTAATGATGTCATCTGGGCGAATTCCGGCGAAAACCACCTTTTCGGTGATGTGGGCAATGACCGCATTGTGGGCGGCTCTGATAATGATGTTATTGTTGGCGGCGCGGGCAACGACCGTATGCACGGCGGCGGCGGCAATGATACTTTCTGCTTGAGCAGTGATTGGGGTAAAGATACCATTGAACAGCTTGTCAATGGCTCGTTAACGCTCTGGTTTGAAAGTGGTTCGGAAGATTTCTGGAACGCTGAAGCTATGACTTACAGCGATGGAGTCAACAGCGTGACCATCAAAGGCATTACTGCGGATGCGGTCTCTTTGAAGTTCGGCGATGTGGAAACAGCCCTTGCCGGAGCCTTCGACAGTTTCGCCAGCGAAAAGATCTTTGAAGATCAGGACAAAGCCTTACTGGCGTAATCAATGCAAAAAAACCGGGCATTGGCCAACTTTATATTTTGGCAATGCCCGGTTTTATATTCGTCAACAATATTTTCAGTGACGTTGGCGATCCAGGAATTTGAAAGTCAAATGGCTGCTTATGCGCATTGTCCATTTGAGTGCTTCAAACAAGCTCAGTATAGGGGCGCTGCCCGGATTATCCTCTTGAAAATCCACAAACGCGCCGCCCAGTTTGGCTGCAATCGGTTCGGCTTTCAGAAAATTCATCAGCCGGTCATCCACATACAGCGACATCCGTGAATCAAAAAGTCCGTTGACGTGACAATCCTGCTGCTGGTTCCCGACAAAATTAAACGCCATTTCCGCGCCCTTGCCCACGGCAAAATTGAACATTGACCGTTTGCAGATGTTCGCGCAACGCCTTGAACATATTGATAAAAATCGGCTTTTCCAACTGGGTAAGTTCCGGCGCACTCTGCACAGGATCGCCTTCCTGGGGCATTTATAATCAAATCCGAACTTATTCTCCGTTTTGTAAACGACTGATTATCAAGCATTCGCAGGTGACACATAAAATAAAATGGAGAATTTTGCAGTTTTCAAGAGAGTTTTCCCAGCGGTTTCGGTGACACGCCGATTCAAACCATAGCATAATAATGCAATGCCTGAATTTTTGTCATACAGGAGGGTTCAAAAATTCCTCTTCCCTCAAAAAGGCACTCCAATATACCTTTTTTAATATAGCACCGCAACCCGGGAAAACAACCTCGGCTTGCAAGTTTCTTTCAAACACCAACAAATGCCAGGATACGGCGTTTTGTGCCGGAGTTTCCCTGAATTTGGGTACAAGTACCCCTGTGGCAAAAATACGCCACATTTTCCGTTGTAAATTTTTCAAAGCAACTTACGCTGCTTGCCGAACTCTTCTATAACCATGGAGCAGACCGCCGAGGAAAGAAATCTCTTGTATCTCTCCGTCAGCGTCCTGCGGATACGGCAACACCATTCTGCCATCAAGTCCGGCATGGGGACGGTAGTGATTCCAATACTCCAAATATTCTTTCACGGCAAAACGAAGCTGATATTCATTGGTAAAGATAATTCTGTCCAGGCATTC
>JAZSGI010000166.1:0-5825 GCA_045532655.1 Victivallaceae bacterium | reverse complement strand
CATGGCTACGATCCGACTTTATGCTAAAATATAACAGAGGCGATTACAAAAGTCCTCAAAAATAGTGAAAGCGCATCTGCTTTGATTGGCAAAGGGAGCATTTCCCCGCCCCGTGCGAGCTTTGGTGATGCCGTGGGGATTATCCCTTACGCCTCTTTGCGGCTGCAGCTTGGATTTTTGGGAAATCATCTCAACACTTTACACTAATAACCGGAAAGAGGTATAAAGATGGCTTTGATGCAGTGCAGTTTTCACTCCGATACTCTCGGGAAGAAATGTTCAATGAATGTTCTTGTTCCGCAAAAGGTCAGGACACAGATCGGTTTGGGGTCATCTGCTTCAGCCAAAGGTTATCCTGTACTTTATCTTTTGCACGGCTTCAGTGACGATCATTCCATTTGGATGCGCTGGACATCTGTTGAGCGGTATGCTGCAGAGCGTAACGTCATCATAGTAATGGCTGATGGTGGTAAATCATTTTATACAGACATGTTTTACGGGGATAAATATTTTACCTTTTTTGCTGAAGAACTGCCGGAGATTGCCGCCGGATTTTTTCCGGTGCTTCCCGGGCGTGAAAATACCTTTGTCGCCGGTCTTTCCATGGGAGGATACGGGGCTTTGAAACTTGCTTTGCGTTATCCGGAACGTTATGCCGGTTGTGCCGCTTTGTCTGCTGTAACAGACATGCAGCGTTTCCTTGAAGAATACCTCAGTGACCCTCCGGAGGTTGCTGAGGCATATTTTGGACCGGAAAAGAAGGTTCCTGCAGATTGTGATATTTTTGCTCTTGCGGACCGTTGCGGAAACTTGCCGACGGAAAAAAGACCTCGTATACTGCAATACTGCGGCACGGAGGACTTTCTGTGGGAACAGAATGTAAGGCTTCGTGATCACATCCGCACTGCCGGCGGATTTGATTACAGCTGGGAAGAGGCTCCCGGGTGCCACAGCTGGGATTTCTGGGATCACTATATAAAAAAGGTCATTGCTGAATTTTTTTAATTATGCTTCTGCCGGGTAACAGCTTACATCTCTGACCAGAAGCCTTTTATGCCGGTAAAAATCATCTGGGATGCCATTGCTGCCAGAATCAGACCGGTAAGTTTGCTCATGACAATAATAACATTATGACCGAGCTTTTCCTCGATCCATGTTGATACAAGCAAAATCATGGTCAGTGCGGCAACTGCAGCAGCAAGAGCCAGGGCCAGTGCGGTGATCGCCGGGAAGGAGAGGGAGGTTATTTCTGCACTCTGGATCAGGAGTACTGCTATTGTTGCCGGGCCGATCGTGACCGGAATTGCCAACGGAACAACTGCAATACGGGAAATTTCCCGGCTTTCGTTATCCATTTTTTCTGAATTGCTTTTTTTGTCAAGTACATTGCTGTTGACCAGACCGATTGCAGAAAGGAAGAGCATTGCGCCGCCGCCGATGCGGAACGAATCCAGAGTTATGCCGAGAGCGTCAAAGATAAGATTGCCGCCGAAAAGCAGTAGCATACTCATAATCAGCAGTGCGAGTCCCACTTTGAGTGCAAGTTTTCTTTTGGCCGCAGCTTCCCAGCCGATAGTCATTGCAATGAACATGCTGAGGACAAAAAAGGGAGTCATAAGAACAAGAAAAGTAATAAATTTATTAAGGAAAAACATTTTTATACCTGTCCTTTCTGTCAGGATTTTTAATTCTTGGCTGCGCTCAGGGTATGTACCGGATATACCCAATGGCTCAGCAGTTGTTTTTTTTGCGGTTCCTGTATCAATGAGTATTCAACAGGGTAATAATATAATGCGGGAAAGAAAATTTGCAAACAGCAGGAAAAGGTAAAAAAAAGCAAAAAAAAAGTAAAAAAAATTAAAAAATCTTTATTTCTTAATCCCCTTGAATTTACAGGGGAGACGCCACGCATTGAAATATAATATGAGCTCATGGATATATTAAAGAAGGTTTGACTTTTTTATGAAATAATGCTATAATATCAAAATTACAGCAACGCTGTTGATATTTTGTGAAATGTTGTTGCTGTTTACAGGAAACGTTTTCCGGAAATACAGGAGTTTGATTATGGATCCCTTGAAAGACCCGGTTGAGATGAAAGCGAAGTGGTGCGCTCTGCGTCCGAATATTCTGGAGGCGGGTACATGGTTTATTGCCCGGAGGAAATTTGTAATAGATGCTGATTTTATTGAAGCTATCGCATGGATCGCTTCCGGCGGTGTATACCAGCTTTTTATAAATTCCCGTCTGGTGGGCGGCGGACCGAGACCCCATTCCCTGCCTGATCGTTCATATGCGGATCAGTACGATATTTCACGTTATCTGGTCAAAGGGGAGAATACAGTTGGTGTGGTTTTCCGCCTCGGAGCTCTTGATCTGCCCCGGCATCCGGGGTTCTGGTGCCAGATAGATGTGGATGACAAGTTCACGGCAGGCAGTGATGACTCATGGGATATCCTTGATGTCGGACGCGGGTTGATAGTACCCATCTCGCTGGAGGCAAGTGATGATCTTTCGGTAACATTTGACCGGGAATATTTCCCCAACAACTGGTGTGCCGCAGATCTTGTTCCCGGCAGCAAATGGCACAAAGCGGAATGGCTCAGAACTGTGGATGAACCGGGTGGTGCGGTTGTCTTTTATCCGTTGAGATCAGAGGAACTTGCAGAAAAATCTGTTCCGGCAAAACCAGTTAAAAACGGCGTCTTTCATGCTCCATTTGCCGCCAGTACATGCGATTTTGCCGCATTGTACAGCGTGCCCGGGGTATATCTGGCATCGGCTTTCCATTATGAAGAGGAGTCCTGTTGCAAAAAAATGATTTTTTCCTGTGATGCTCCGTATGTACTCTATTGCAACAACACAGTTGTCTGCAAGGGTAATCATGCTGATGCTCTGGCTCTTGATATTGATTTGCGCAACGGCTGGAACAGGATACTTATTTATTGCGATATCAAAATGACAACTTCCGGTATATTCTGCAGTTTTCCCGGAGTGCCGGCAACGGAGCCTTTCCTGCTGGTGGATACCGTGGAAAATTCCCCGGCTGGCTGGAATCTGGTGGGCCCGCTGCGCCTGCCGCTGGAACGGGCGTCTGCAGGTATCATCCTTGAAGGCTGTAATATCAGTCAATACCGCAAAATGACAGTGATGACGACCAAAAATTCTGCGTGGATAAGATCGCTGGAGTTTGAAAGTCATATCACGGACTGTATAAATACACAACTTGCTTCCGGCGAATATATGCTTGCACGTTTTGACCGGCTGCGGTACGGTACGCTGGTCGTGGAAGTGATGACGTCGGCGGGCAGTATAGTTGATATCGTTACCGGAAATGCGCTTGATGATTTCGGTGTGCCTGTGAATGAAGGCGGCCGCCGGAGTGTGTATTCGCTGCGTACAGGGGCCGTGGATAATTTCCTTGTTACACCGACAACAGATGAATTCCTTTACTGCATGATCCTTGCACGGCGGACTGATTCTGCGGTTACTGTAAAAAATATCGGTGTGTATGAAAGTTTCCGGACGCAAAACCGTATTGCTTCGTTCTCCTGTTCCGATACTGAACTCAATGATATCTGGGAAGTCGGCCTCAATACGCTGCGCCGCGGAGCCGCTTACAAGACACCTTTGTGGCGGGATTCACGGGGCGCAAGACTTTTTGACCAGTATGTACAGGCATTCAATATGCTTTCGGTATTCAACGATGCCGCCTACAGCCGCGGGTTTTTGCAGACTCTTATTGAATCGCAGCTGGAGACAGGTGAGTTTGCTGTAGCTGTACACAGCCGTGAACTGCCGAGACAGGTGGAGCAATTATTTGCCTTCCCGTTGTGGCTGATACATCATTACGGAGTTTCCGGGGATTGGGATATGCTGCAGAGGGGAGCTGCTGCGTTGGAAAAACTTATAGCCTTTTTCCGTGGTTTCGTGGATGCTGACCGCAAAATGATCCTGCTGCCTGACTGCAGCAGCGGGTTCGGAGATCTCTTTGAAGAAGCTCCTTTACCGGAAAAAAGTCTTTCGGTGAGCATGAATGCCCAGTATTGCCGTCTGCTTTTGAGTGCGGGAGAAATATTCAAGGCTCTCAACCGGGAGCGGGATTCCGAGCGATGTTTCCGCGAAGCTGTACTGCTGGCAGACCGGCTGCATAAAGAGGCTTGCGACAGCGGTACCGGGCTTTTCCCGAGAGCTATACTTCCCGATGGTTCCAGGGTATCTCCGGGGGATCTGCAGACAAACTTCATGGCACTTTTTGCCGGAGTACACAGTCTTGAAGATTTTCAGAAGATATTCTTCAATTATTTCAACTTTGCAAAACCCTTCTCGAAGGTTGAGGGAGCGGATGACAGCCGTTATTTCAATTTCTTCTTTCTGGAAATGCTTTTTTCGCTTAATCAGAGCGAATGGGGACTGCGGTATCTCCGTGACTATTACGGACGGCGTTATAATGAAAGTGCAGGAGCGTGGCAGCGGGATACTTCTGAATTTTCCGATCTGCCGGATGAATCTCTTTACGGCGGCCGCCTGATGGTTCCCAACGCTTTTCTGCTGCGGGAAGGTGCCGGGGTGCGCTCTGCAGAACCTGGGTTCAGAGCAATATATTTCAATCCTCCCATCGGTATACTTGATTATGCAAAGGTGAAAATGCCGGTGATTTCGGGAGAAATCGCCATTGAGTGGCGCAAAGTGCTTGTGGATTGCCCCGATGATGAAGAAAGCTGCGAATATACGCTCTTTGTAAAGATCGATGCGGATTACCCGCTGACCGTTTATCCTGAATTGCCGCCGGATGTATTGGAAATGACCACTTTTGATGTCAGTGAGCTTATCACAGTTGCTCATGCTCCCGAGAAGGAACAGGGTGTATGGTGAGAGGCCGTATGGATTTGAGCCGTTTCCCGGTATTGTGTGAAACGGAAACGGTCAAGCATCACCAGACAGATAGGTTTGGTCGCTGTAAAGTGGCTTCCATGTGTGATTTTTTTCAGGATATTGCTGCCAGACATGCCGAAAAAATCGGTGTCGGTCTTACGTTTGTGCATGAACACTCCCTTGCCTGGGTGCTTTCCCGGCTGCATGTGGAGATATTCCGCTATCCTGTGCTTGACGAACGTATTGAGGTCGTAACTTATCCCAGCGGTTTTGAGCGTCTTTTTGCCATAAGGCAGTTTGCCGTCCGGGATCAGGAAGGTAATGAGATCGCAAGGGCATCTTCGGCATGGCTGCTGATAGATACGGTGCGGTTTCGGCCGCTGCGTGCAGTTTCTGAATTAGGGGGAGATGGTGATTGCCCGAATCCGGATCTGCCCCGTTATTTCCAGGTATCCGGCAAGCTGCCGGCAGAAGCTCCGGAGGAGTTTGAAGTTACCGGTAAACTGTCAACGGCGGTTCTGCCCTCCGAGATCGACTTGAATAAACATATGAACAACGCCGTTTACATAGCCAGAATGAGCGATGTACTTGGCGGGATGCAGCCACAGGAATTTGATGTGGCATTTTTGCGTTCAATGACAGCAGCTGAAACGGCAGAATACACTGCATGGCAGAAGGATGGCGAGTTCTTTGTGCAGGGGCGGAGCGGGGACGATATTTGTTTTGCTGCCCGCGGGCGGGCGTAAAATCAACCGATCACATGCTGCAGGATTAGCACAAGCAGAAATCCGCCGATAAGTGAAAAAGTCGCCTGTTTTTCAAAACCATGGGAATGGGTTTCCGGTATCATTTCATCACTTACCACATAAAGCATGGTTCCAGGGGCAAAGGCCAGAACAAGGGGCTGGATGGCACTTGCAAGGTTTACGAGAAAGAATCCTGAAACAGTG
>JAZSGI010000064.1:0-11124 GCA_045532655.1 Victivallaceae bacterium | reverse complement strand
ATTTTGAGGAGTTTTGAAATCGCCTCGGTAGTAAATATACATCCATACAGCGTTTTTAGCAAGAAATTTTTTGCATTTTTTTCAAAACTGTGCTACATTAAGCAAGGTACATTGTGCGGCAATGCCTTTTTTCAGCAGATTTTCACTCATTGCAGGCACAACTAACGATGATTCAGGAGGATTGCTTTGGATATCTCGGTTGCAGAATTTGCCGGACGTATGAAACGTACCCTGCTCAACCCGCTCAAACGGTTGGTTTCAGGGAAAAGCGGCGGCGGTTACGGCAAAGACAATCTGCCGCCCTTGTTGGGTCGCAGGGATGCCAGGCTGATCTTTTTTGTAGAAAACTTCATGGTGGATGCCGCCTACCTCCCCCCTTTTGAACGAATCGCAGTTTACCGTAAATGGTGCGGCAAACTTGAACAGATCATCGAAGATACGGAACTCATTATTGCAGCCATGAGCAGCGAAGACGGGATAATGCGGGAACAACGTCTTCTGAATCTCCTGTGTTTCCTGCTGGAAAGTGTATTAAGTGCAGGAGCGATCACCGTTTCCGAAATGCGCTTTATAGAAGGGGACTACGCCATAGGCAATTTTATCCCCAACGAAAATATCGGTAAACTTAAAAAACGTCTTACGGCGGCAAAAAATACAGAAGCAAATATTCTGCAGGGAATTGAAGAAGTAATCGCATTGAGCGCAGGCAGTATCCGCCGTCACCGTGAATATGCCCGCCAAAGCGCAAGCAGTCACAACCTTGCCAGATACCAGAATGCCTTTGCTGAATATACCAATGAAGACAAGAAAAACAGCAGTAAGTTCTGATACTCAGCAGCAAACGGAGATCCGCCCGGCGGGAACACTCCGTGAAAAGCATGAATTTATACCGTCAGATGTCCCTCCGAAACCCGGAGTTTACATTTTCCGTGACCGTTTCCGCACAGTTATTTATGTGGGCAAAGCCGTGAATCTGCGGCGGCGGCTCAGCAGTTATTTCCAGGCCTCCCGCTTGAAAACCGCCGACCCCAAACTTGCCAGTCTGATCCACTCAATATCCTACTGGGAATATTTTATTGTCCATAACGAGGATGAATCTCTTATTCTGGAATCCCGTCTTATCAAGCAATATGCTCCTCAATACAATATTCTGATGCGGGATGACAAACGGTATCTGTTGTTGAAACTTGATTTGCAGGACAGGTTTCCCACCCTGACAACAGTCCGCCTTAAAAAATCAGATACAGCACGCTACTGGGGCCCCTTCCCTAAAGGGATGGCACTGAAAAATACAGTTGAATTTCTTCTTGCCCGCTTCAAATTACGCAGCTGCAAACACGATATGCCGGATGAAGAAACCAGAAAGCACTGTCTGAAACGTATGGTAAGAGATTGCTGTGAACCATGCACCGGCAAATGTTCCCACGCAGAGTATATGCTGAAAGTGGATGAAATGCTGAAAGTGCTCAACGGTGAAATCGCCCCTCTTACTGCAGAATTGCGTGAACGGATGCTGAAATATGCCGCAGAAAAAAAATTTGAACTGGCGGCAAAAACCAGAGACAGTATTGAAAATCTCGAATCTGTTTTCGGCAGGAAAGCCCGCAGTTTTGAACGGCTTTCAATAGCCTCCCCCCGTCAGCCTGGAGAAGTGGAACTTGTGGAACTGATGCAGGCACTTGCTCTGCCGGTACTGCCGCGACGCATTGAAGGGTTCGATATTTCCAACATTATGGGGACCCTTGCCGTAGCCTCGATGGTAGTTGCCATAGACGGAATTCCAACACCAACGGAATACAGGCAATTCCGTATAAAAAGTGTAACCGGCAGCAATGACTTTGCCATGATGCGTGAAGCTGTGTACCGGCGTTACCTCCGCCGCAAAGAAGAGGGAGCAGAGTTGCCGGATCTGATACTGATAGACGGGGGCAAAGGACAGTTGGGGTACGCTCTTGAAGCCTTGCAGAAACTTGATCTCGGCGACATTCCGCTGGCATCGCTTGCCAAACGGGAGGAGATGATTTTCCGTCCGGGCAGAGAAGAGGGAATACTCCTTGACCGTCACTCCGGTGCATTGCGGATACTGCAGCGTTTGCGTGATGAATCACACCGCTTTGCGGTGACATTTCACCGGGATTTAAGGCGGAAAAGACTTGAAACGTCGTTGCTTGATGACATTCCCGGCATCGGCAAGAACCGTAAACTGTCACTGCTGCGGGAGTTCGGATCAGTCAGGAAGATCAAAGATGCCGGCCCGGTGGAAATCGCAAGGAGAGTGCCGGGGATCGGAGAAAACTTTGCGGAGAAGATCTATGAATACCTGGTCAGTCATTAAGGATGCAGAAAAAAAATTTATCGATGCCCTTTTACAGGAAGCAGGAACAGAAGTTTGTACAGATGAGGAAATAAAAAGAAATCTGCTTCTGAAAGTCGAACATACTTTCAAAGTAAGAGAAGTGGCGGCAGCTGTAGCCGAAGCAGAGGGCTTTGATGATGAACTGAAAATCTGCGGAAGTTTCTGTGCCGTTGCCCACGACTTCGGACGATTTGAACAATTCCGCCGCTACAGGACATTTTTCGACAAAAAAAGTGTAAACCATGCAACATTCGGCGTGGAAATAATGAAGCAGCGCAGTCTACCGGCAGGAGTTCCGGCGGAGATGCAGGATTTACTTTACAGAGTTGTAATGCGCCATAATATGCCGGAACTGCCGCCAATTACTGATACTTTTGAAAAAAACGTAAGTATGCTTATCCGTGATGCCGACAAAGTGGACATATTGAGAGTAATTTCAATGCAGTACAAGGATCACAAAAGCAGAAAAAATATCACCTACGGTCTGGATATGGTTCCGGTCATCTCCCCGGCGGTCAGGGATTTGATAGAATCAGGCAAAGTTGTCCCATATGCAGAACTGCGAACCGTACCGGATTTTATTGTCAATGTGGCAAGCTGGATCAGGGATATTTATTTTGCAAGTGCTAAAAAACTTTTCCTTGCCTCTGATTTTCCGGCAGAAGCTGCTGAAATACTGGCGGATGTACCGGGAGGAAGCAGCTTCCTCGAAAAAATTTTACATTCTCACTCCATGTAACTGAATATATTGGGCAGCATCCAGCGGGCCTTGTAACAGCGCATACCGCTGCGGCATCCAATATCAATATCTGCGGCTTTGATTGATCGGCACAAACTATTAACGCAGGATGACAATCTCCTTCGTGGAAACACAGCCGCAAAAAAGGCTCAGCAAAAGCGGCAGCACCAACCAAAAGAAATTCCGGCAAGCAATGCAAACCTCTTTCATAAATATACCTGATCACCCTTTGGTAAAAAGAAAGAGGGGCTATTGCCCACTTTTTAAGTTTGGCAACAACCCCTGTTATTCAGCATCAGCCGATATTATTTCACCTGACCGTTTTCAAAGTAGGCAATGGTTTCTTCGTCCAGGAAGGGAATCTGACGGCGTCCACCATCTGTACGCATGGACTCGTGACCAAGCACGCCTACCGCCACAGAGTTACGGGCGGCAACCGGTGAAGTATTGGTCTTTTTGCCTTCACGGACAAACTCCATGAAGCTCTTGACGATCTGCGGGTCAGCCCCACCGTGGGAACCGGGGATGGGCTTTATCTTGTAGATGATATCCGGATTGCTGCGTTCGCCACGAAGTGTCCATACATGAACTTCGCAGTTGCCGAAATCGCCCACATTTTCCACTCTGCCTTTGGTTCCGATAAAGGTATAGTTGCGTTCCGCATCGGGTGTATAATGGCACTGGAGATAAGCCGCCTGTGCGCCGTTATCCAGCTGCATAAGGATCATATTGTGATCCTCCACATCAATAATGGGGGAAAGTTCAACCTGGGTAAGCGGGGGCCAGTTCTGGTCGCTCCAGGCAGCGCAGCCGCGTTTTTCAGGAGAACGGCGGGCGCATTTGTCATAGACAGAAAGTTGTCCCATACCGACAACTTCTTTGGTATATCCGCCCATGAGCCAGTGCATAACATCGATGTCATGTGCGCCCTTCTGCAGCAGCAGACCGTTGGAAAGCTTCTGTTCAGAGTGCCAATCCTTGAAGTAAGCATCGCCGCCGTAGTTAATGAAGTGGCGGCACCAGCCTGCCTGAATATCGCCGATAAGTCCGGAATCGATAACCTCTTTCATTTTAAGAATAACGGGGAAATGGCGCATATTGTGGCCGAGGAAAAGTTTTGAGCCGGTACGTTTGGCAGTAGCCAGAACCCGGTCACAACCTTCAATGGAAATGGCGAGGGGTTTTTCCAGATAAACAGCTTTTCCTGCTTCAAGAGCGGCACAGGCATACTCTTCATGAGTAAAGTCGGGGCTCATGACAAAAACGGCAGAAATATCTTCACGGGCAAGGAGTTCCTTGTAATCCAGATAACACTGGACATCGGGAATTTCCTTTTTGACATCTGCGAAAGCATCCTCATAGACATCTGCTGCAGCCACAAGTTCCCAACCATTTTCCGGCTGATGAGCGAGACGGGCAAGTGCGCCGCGACCTGCGGCACCGATAACACCGAATTTAATAGTTTTCATTATAAAATCCTTTCAAAGAAATTTGACAATTTTTACTTTATGGTATAATTTAATTGATGTTGATAATTTTGCAAACATGTAATCATACAAAATAGCGGATTTTCTCATTAAATATAGTGGCTTATGTTTAACAAAAGTGACATTTCACCAAATTCAGAAAGTGATTTTACGCTGCTTTTTGCCGATCAGGCAAAGGCCTCCGTACGTACCCCAATAACTTCAAACCACTACTATAAATATCATCTGGTGGAGTTGGTCATTGCCGGATCCGGTTTTGTGCAATGCGGCAACAGGGAGGAAGAGTGCCGTACAGGGGATATCTACTTCTGTCCTCCGGGCAAGGATAATTTCTACTGGCCCAACCGCAAGGACCCGTGGGAAAAGGTATTTTTTGTAGTTTACGGGTCTTTTGCCGATCAACTTTTTGAGCGTTACGGTTTCAGTGATTTTGATGTGATCCGGGATTGTCTGCTGTTACGGCATTTCTTCACAGATATGATCCTGTTGCGGCGTCGCAGCAGAAAGATCATTTCAATGATTGCTCCGAGTCTTCTGCACCGCTTTCTGGCGGAAACCAGAGCCTTTCTGACCGAAAGAAGCGATACGAAGCTGACTCCGGCGCACAAACTGAAAGAAGCTCTGGAAAACAGCCGTGAAGATCACTTCAGGCTGCACGAATACGCCTCAAAAGAAGGATTGTCAAGGGAATATCTTATCAGAACTTTCCGGGAAACATTCGGCGAGAGTCCTTATGAATTTCTGCAAAACAAACGCATGGAAACCGCCATGCAGCTGCTGCAGCATACCAATATGACAATCAAGGAAATTTCCTACCGTCTTGATTTTTGTGCACCGGGATATTTTTCCACCTATTTCAAGCGCAAGTTCGACAGCACGCCGCAGGAGTGGCGGAAAAAACATATTTCAGAGAAATACTGAAAAAAATCACACATCTGCAGCATTTATTTACCGCACCTGTAATTTTCTGTGGATATACATAAAAAAATACCGCACCTGCTGTTTGTCAAGCAGATGCAGTATCTGTCTGAAACACTGATGTTTCTAAAGCGATCTTCAGATCTTGGCAATCGTCTCTGCCAGTTCTTTGCCGGCGCGGAATTTAATAACCTTGCGGGCAGGAATGGTAACAGAATTGGCAGGCTGATTGGGGTTGCGACCAACACGGGCCTGACGCATTTTGATTTCAAAAACACCAAAACCACGCAGTTCAATGTGACCACCAGCTGCAAGCTCTTCGGCAATGACATCAAGGGTTGCCTGTACTTGAGCAGCTGCTGCACTCTGGGTTGACCCAACTCTTTCAGCGACACGTGCTGCAATTTCACGCTTTGTTAATGACATAATTTACCTCCGGCGAACGCCATTTTGTTTGGATTTTACTTAATATATCCCCCTTTCGGGAAATTGCAACCCCGAAAGATAAAAAAATATCGAAAAAAAAAAAAAAATAGAATTTTCGAGGTGAAAATAGCTTATTCCGGTGCAAGAAATTACAAAAATTCAGTGATTTTTGTAATTCCAGTTGATTTTTTTTATTTGAGTTCTATATTAACGGTAGAGGAGAAGAGAAAAACAGGATATACGGGAAAATTTCATTCCCCTGTTTCGCTGTTTTTCTGCAAAAAGACGGTTTTACCGTCAAACAAAAAAGGCAGAAACAAACACAAAAAGAGGAGTAAACAGTTATGCCGCAATCATCAAACACCAAAAAACTCGGAGTGACGGCTCTTGCCGCACTGGTCGTAAGTGCCATGATAGGTGGAGGGATTTTCAGTCTTCCTCAGAACATGGCCCAATCCGCAGGAGCTGCAGCCGTTATCGTCGCCTGGATAATAACAGGTATAGGCATGGGCTTTCTAGCCAACACCTTCCGCATACTTGCCGATGCCCGGCCCGATGCCACTACAGGTATTTATTCCTATGCCCGGCTTGGGTTCGGCAGATTTGCCGGATTTGAAATGGCGTGGGCATACTGGCTGTGCAATATATTCGGCAACGTCGGTTTTGCCGTATTGCTTATGGATGCCATGGACTTCTTTTTTCCCGGCACATTTACCGGCGGCAACACCATCTGGGCAATCATTGGCGGCAGTTGCGTTATATGGCTCATGAACTTTGCCGTGCTTGCCGGAATCAGGCAGGCAGCATTTATAAACCTTGTGGGAACAGTATGCAAACTGCTGCCGATAATACTCTTTATCATTATAATGATATGGGTATTCAAATGGCACATATTCACCACCGATATGAGCGGAAGCGAAAATATTCCGGCAGAAGGCTTGAAACCGCTGGGGTCAATGCTTTCCCAGATCAAATCCACTATGCTGGTAACCCTGTGGGCATTCATCGGTATAGAGGGTGCAGTTGTCATCTCCGACAGAGCAAAATCACCATCGGCTGTGGGCAAAGCAACGCTACTCGGTTTTATTACCTGTCTGGCAATTTATTTCCTGCTCTCCGTACTGCCTTTCGGCATGATGCATCAAAGCGGACTTGCCAAACTTGCAAATCCCTCGACCGCACCTCTGCTGCAGGAAGCAGTACATGGCTCATGGGGCATGTGGCTTATGAATCTGGGCGTGATCATCGCTCTGCTTACCAGCTGGCTCGCATTTACGATCATGATCGCCCAGATACCATACGCCGCAGCATTGGACGGCACATTCCCGAAAATTTTCCGCAAAGCCAATTTACGCGGCACTCCAAGCACCTCTCTATGGGTATCGAGCATTATCATGCAGATATGTATGATACTGGTGTATTTTGCCAATAACGCCTGGAACACCATGCTTTCTATCACAAGTGTAATGATACTGCCGCCTTATCTGGCATGTACCCTTTATTTATGGAAGATCTGTCAGCAGGATCAATATCCCTCCGGCATGAGCGTAAGCAAGGGAACCGCAATCGTCTGCGGTTTTGCCGGAAGCATATACGCATTGTGGATGATATATGCTGCCGGGATCAATTATCTGCTTATGGCATTTTTCTTCCTGTTTGCCGGAATACCGGTTTTCATCGCCGCCCGCCGTCAGACAATCAAAGATGCCCCGGAAAATCCGGACAAAGAACTTTTCACAAAGCCTGAACTTGCCGGGGCCTACTGTATTGCCGCCGTTTGCGCTGCAGCCGTAATACTGTATTTCACAGGAATCGTAAAACTTTAAAAAACGCAAACGGGGAGAAGTGCATCACCTCTCCCCGTTTTATACACAGCAGCAATCAAAGTCCGGCAGCAGTACGCATCCAGCGAACGCATTCAACGTGCCAGTTATCCACCGGCAGCCCGTGCGGTCTTACCCCGTAACCATGCCCGCCTGCGGCAAAAAGATGTAATTCAGCCGGGACACCGTTTCTTTTAGCAGCCATAAACCAGGCGACAGCATTCTCCGCACGTATAACATCATCCTGAGTCTGGCAGAGAAAAACCGGCGGCATTCCGGCAGATTCCCGGAATTCCTCATGCAGCTTCAGATCATCGTCCGCAAGATATGCCGGATAGATCAGTGCCGCAAAATCAGGCCGGAAAGACTCATTATCGATCCCGTCCACAGCTTCGTACGGCACATCGCCAGCCGGGGCACAGAGAGTGGCGGTCAGATGCGCTCCGGCAGAAAAACCAATCATCCCTATCCTTGCCGGATCTATGTTGAATCTGGAGGCATTTGCCCGGATATACCGTACTGACCGGCAGGCATCAGCATGAGCAGCAGCTCTCTGTCCGGGGCAGCGGTATTTAAGTATAAAAACAGAAAAACCGGCTTTATTAAAAACTTCTGCGATCTCGGTTCCTTCAAGATTCCATGCAAGGTACTCATACCCCCCGCCGGGAGCCACCACCAGTGCGGGTCTTGCACCCTCTCCGCAGGCACCGGGATAAAAGTGCAGTTCCGGCAATACGACATTGTGCAGGATGTGAATACCGTCATCACGCTTTTCACAGTATTCTTTTTCGGCATTTCCTCCGGCAAGAGGAATTTCCCGGCCATCCCAAATCCTGATTACAGTTTCGGCATCCATAAGAAACAAAAATCCTCAAATTATCTTTTTATTAACCAAATTACCGTAAAATTTATTCAAAAGTTCGATCATTGAACTCTTCTCTTCCGGTGAAAAATTTTCAAATCCGGCTGCCATCAGCACATCACATTCTTTCTGACGCTTCAAAGTAACTTCTCTTGCCAGATCCGATACAGCTATCTCTACGGCCCTGCGATCCTTCTCCGACCTCTTACGGCACAAAGCTCCTTTCGTAACCAGCACTTCCACTGCCTCGCTTGCCGCAGCAGGAGAAATATTAAGATCTTTGGCAAGAGTTTTCAGAGAAATCGCCTTGCCGGAATTCTCCTCCAGAGTTCTCACCCGGGTAAAAACCCTCGCCTGACTTACAGTCAGGGAAAAAGTCTTCCTGGCCTCGGCCGGAGACAGCTTATTGGCGACTGCGTCCCGGATCCCTTCCACAGTCTTGAACATTAATTGACGTACCGCAGATACTCTTTCGCTCATCATCATCTCCCGTTCTGAAATAAAGAAATATTATTCTTTTTCAATCTGCTCACTCTTTTTCTGCTTTTTCCTGTGCTTACTATAATCAAAAAAACCTTTCAGGACAGGTAACATTCCCAACAGCAAAAGCGCAAGGCAAAATGTTACCGCAAAAGCCACAAGCCAAAACTTTTTGTTTTCAAGCTCACTGTTCAACAGGCTGTCAACGACATAATTGATAAATGTGCAGCATCCAATAACAAAACATATCCCTGCACACCAACTGAGAACAACGAACCAGCTTTCGTTGCCAATTTTGCTTCCCCTTGTTGCCGTTTGCTGTCTGGCATTGATCAGCTCCAACTGACTGCGTATTGCCCGCAGCTCAGCTCTTGTTTTCCAATCATCCATTTCTCAGTCCCCTGATTATCTTCTCCATGTTCACTCACCGCCGTTCAGCTGCTGCACCGTACTTTCATCCGCAGGCACAGCAACAGCATCAACATCTATCACATCCTCGCTTGCAGGCACATCCCCCCTGCCCTGCTGACAACCGGAGACATCTCTGCCTCGGCGCACACTCCCGTAACGGGCAAACCATGAGCCTCTTTTCCCGGTATCTATTCCGAAAATCCTGCAAATAACTGTAAAAACAAACAATACTGCAGCTGCAACAATAATCACAGGCAGCAGAACAACAGCCAGCAAGATACAGATAATACATCCTGCCGGAGATATTTTCCCTTTTACAGTGTTGATACTTATGCTCATTGTATTTCTCAAACGATCGTGGCGATTTCAGATGGATGCTTCAGATCGGCATCACTCTTTTCTTCTTCAGGATTTCCGATACCCCAGCAGCAGAAAGCACGCTTCATTCCGGCTCTGCGTCCGGCTTCAAGATCCGTGTAATGATCTCCCACCATCCAGCTTGCTTCGGCCTTGTCTCCGCTGATTTCCAGGCAGTGCAGCAGTGCATCCGGTTCAGGCTTGAGGGCGTATCCGGAGCCACCGCCGATAACGGCGTAGAAAAGGTCAAGTACACCGAGACCATCAAGGATGCGTCTGGATGCTTTTTCCGGTTTATTGGTAACCACAGCCATGGCTATCCCCTTTGCGGCAAGAGAGTGCAAAGCGGCATCGATTCCCTCGTAAAGGCGGGTGTTGTCAAGGAGGTGTTTATCATAATGCGCAACATAATTTCTGCGGGCTTCCTCCAGGTCAATACCGGTTCCATCCATACTCCTGGTAATCAAAGAAACAACTCCGTTGCCGACAAAACTTACGACCTTTGCTTCAGAAAAAGGAGCAAGACCGAAATCCTGCCGCATAAGATTGATCGACTTGGCGATATCTGCCCTTGAATCAATAAGAGTACCATCCAAATCAAAGATAAACATAAAACCCTCAAAAACCTTATACTGTTCACCAATGCCTCCCCCGCTCCGGCGCATATGTTTTTTGGCTGCCAAACATTCATACGATGTCGGTTCGGAGAAGACAACATTCAAGTAATACGAAACAATATACCATAAATATGTTTTTTTTCAAGGTGAAAGCGTTTGAAAATATGACGAAATATGCTAAATTATTTGATTATGAACGACGACTTTACACCTACATTATTTGAAAGTGCCGCACCGAGACCGCTGGCAGACAGGATGCGCCCCGCAACTCTTGACGAAATTGCCGGGCAACAGCATTTGCTGGGTCAGGATGCCCCGTTGCGCAAAATGCTTGCATCCGGCAGGATATCCAGCTTTATCCTCTGGGGGCCTCCGGGCTGCGGCAAAACCACCCTGGCAAGGATACTGGCAAAACAGACAAATATGCACTATATTGCTCTTTCGGCAGTATTTTCCGGTATAGCAGACCTGAAAAAGGCATTTCAGGAAGCACGCAATCACAGGATAACCGGGCGCGGCACGCTGCTTTTTGTGGACGAAATACACCGTTTCAACCGTACCCAGCAGGATGGATTCCTCCCTTATGTTGAGGACGGTACGGTAACCCTGGTGGGTGCGACAACAGAAAATCCGAGTTTTGAACTGAAC
>JAZSGI010000181.1:0-15156 GCA_045532655.1 Victivallaceae bacterium | reverse complement strand
TACTTAAGATATAGACAAGTGTATTTATTATAAAAAAAAGATATTATGAGAGACTCAAGAGGTCTCTCATAATATCTTTTCTAATTTTTTGAAAAAAACAATTCAGATTATTTTTGTTTACGCCGTTTTTGCCAAGATTTTCTTGCAGCTTTACTAGATTTATTTTTCGATTCTTCGCTACGGGAAGCTCGCTTTTCCGGAATATATCCCGATACTGTTTTTTTATTATACTTTATGTAGAGTTTTGTATAAAACTTAAAACAGTTGGCAAATTCTTTTTCAAAAGCAGTCTCTATACCGCGCGATTTCATAGCTTCTATGATTTTATCTTCGTTATTTTTGAAAATAATTTTCAAAGCTTGCTCTCTATTCCGTTGAGCGTTACGTAGAGGCTGAGTATCAGCGTCATTATGAGGCAGATGCCATTCAAACTCCACTTTCTGCAGATAGTCTTCCAAGGCCAAACAATTATCAATCATCTCTTGGCGTTTAGCCTCTGTTGCTTTTCTCGGCTGTTCTTTTTTTGCTTTAGCAATTTCATCTTCATAAAATATTTTCTGCTGAGCCACAAAGTAGCCGACAACTTCCATAACCTGTTCTAATTGATCAACTTTTTTAAGCATTTCCATAGTTTTCAATACCGAACGGAATTCTTCTTGTCTAGGAGCAAAATTAGCAGCCTCTAAAACCGATCTTAAAATCAAGATATCAAATACGTCTTTTTTGTTTGCAGTATTCAAATCCCGGTAAATATTGAATGTTCTTTCAGCCAAAGGTAAGTTCCGTGAATAGTATTCTTTGATTGTTTGCTCATAAATTCTGTAATCAACATCTTTCTTTAGATCATACGGCATACTTATTCCCCCAACATTTTTTTTATTTTGGCAAACACTTCTTGTGTAGGCTGCGGATTGGAATTGAGAAAGACAAGTACTTGTTGAATACGGTCATTCAAGGTAGCTTGTTTATTAACATCTGAAATCGCAACTATTGCCTGCTGTTGGGCTTCTTCGCCGACGTGGGTGTAGTATTTGTCGGCTATGTCGCTGTCAGTTCCCAGAATTGACAGCAACACGGCTTTCGGGACTCCGGCTTCGGCACAGAAGCTGGCAAAGCTGTGGCGTAATGAGTGGAATCCGTACACCGTCATCTTCTTTTTTCTGCCGGGAACTTCAACTGATGCTTCAAGTCCTATCCAACCGATTGCACGCAGCACATCTTTATTTACAAGATTGTTACCTGTATTTTTGCCCTCTTGATCGCATTTACTATATCTGGCTGCTGTTTTGGGGCAAACATATTGGTTTTCCTTCCATCCTTGTGCTTCAGTCAATACTTCAAACAACTCCTTGGCTATCGGAATCACTACATCCTTACCAGTCTTGAATTGTTTGACCCATATTTTTTTGTGTTCCATATCAACATTTTGCCACTGCAACAGTACGCAGTCCTTTAACCGTTGACCTGTGAACATACCCAAATAATAAATCACTCTAATTTCCGGCTTATTCATCACTTTGTATTTGTCATCGGCAAGAACATTACGTAACTTTTGCTCCTGTTCTTTGGTAAATGCCTGACGACGCATAACAGTAGCTTGCTCTTCTCTTGCTTTTCTGAACAACACTGCTGATTCAAAGGGATTATCTCCCTCATAATATTCGTGGAGGCAGCGGAAGATTCTTCGCAGATGCTTGATCTTACGATTATGAGTATCAACCGCCAACTGCAATGTACGCAAATGTTCAGCAAACGCTTGAGCGTCTTTACTGGTGATATCGGCAATACCGCAAATACTGCGAGATGAGTTGGCAATGGTAAAAGCAACAAATTCTTTGTAGGTAGCTTGGTATGAATTCTGTTCTGCAATAGTGTGCGGACGTGCCCGTTCCGGGTGTTCCAGATACTTTTGATACGCTTCCTCAAAATCCAGATTGAGCTGAACTTTGTTGAAGCCTTTTATGGCATTGATTTGAGCCGCAGCAACTTCAAGTGTCGGAGCAGCCCAGATAGAGTCCAGTTCTTCTGCCTTTTTAACAGCCTCGGCCTCATCTTTGGTTTTCAATGGAAATTCTTTGCGCAAGCCGGATGCTATGGTCAATCTGTAATAGAGATTACCATTTTTTCCTTTGCAGCAAATTGTTCCACGAAGTTTCTTCATACGGCTTTTGATTCTGTTATCACTTTTCATAAAACATAACCTGTGTTTAACAGATTATGGCACAATATAGCACACAAAAGCCCAATTTTCAAGCATTATGGGGAATAAATGGGGAACAAAAGTAAATTTCGAGCTTAAAAATGGTACCCGGGAGAGGAATCGAACCTCCGACCAAAAGTTTAGGAAACTTCTGCTCTATCCACTGAGCTACCCGGGCAACTCTATAATATAACATGATAACAGCATATTTGCAAATGAAAACAAAAGCATTTTTCAGGAAGCAGAAAATGGCAAAAAAAACAGCAAATCGCAAGAATAATGAATTTTTCGCAAGATTTATCGCTTTTAAGACCTTTTTTTCAGTTGTAATTAGGCAAATTACAGATTATAGTATTCAATGTATCGTCCGGAATTTTCCGGTTGTTTGTCAATTATGTAACCAATGAGGCAAAAAATGGCAAAACTTGCAATCGACGGCGGCAGCAAAGTATTTGAAACTCCTGCCAATATTCCCGCATGGCCCCTGATCTATCCTGAAACTGCTGATGCGATGAAGGAACTTTATCTCAGCCGCAAATGGTCCTTTTACGGTCCGAAAGAAATCGAATTCAATGTAAAATTCAGCGAATTCACCGGCGCAAAAAATACCATTATGATGGCAAACGGTACCGTTACTCTTGAACTCGCCCTCCAGGCCCTCGGCGTCGGCCCCGGTGATGAAGTCATCGTTCCTGCACACACCTGGCTTGCCACAGGTACTGCAGTTGTCTATGTCGGCGCAACTCCCGTCATCGTTGATATCGAACCCGATACCCTCTGTATGGATCCCGACAAGTTTGAAGCAGCCATCACCCCCAAAACCAAGGCTGTCATCCCAGTTCACCTTTTCGGTTCTTTCGCCGACATGGACCGTATCATGGAAATTGCCCGCAAACACAATATCAAGGTCATTGAAGACTGCGCCCATGCCCATGGCGGTACCTGGCGCGGCAAACATGCCGGTACTATCGGCGATATCGGCAGCTTCAGCTTCCAGCAGTCCAAACTTGTTGCTTCCGGTGAAGGCGGCTGCTGTACCACCAATGACGATGCCCTCGCCGATGCCCTCGGCCGCATGTCCCACATCGGTTATCCCTTCGGTGCAGCACAGGGCAAGGCCAATACCCCTCCGCCCATGGGCATGCTCTGCCACAACTACCGTGTTACCGACTTCCAGGCACTGATCCTGCTGAGCCAGCTTGCCCACCTCAAGGAAGATACCGCACTGCGCGAAAAGAATGCTGAATTCCTCCGTGCCGGCCTCAACCAGATCCCCGGTATCACCGTGCAGGCCCGCGGCAAACACGCCGACAATCAGCACTACTACTGCTTCGCCATCATGGTGGACAACAAGCAGCTCAAGCCTGGTATCTCTCTGCAGCAGGTCGCTGAAGCCATCTGCGCCGAAGGTGCCTTCTTCGTAAAAGGCTGGGGCGCCCCCATGTACAAGCAGACTCTCTGGAGCGTACCGGAAAACCTGTACCGTATCGAAAGCAACGCTGTTGCCGAAGATATCGTTTACAACAAACTTCTCGTGACCACCTGTGACTGGCTCCATGCTTCACAGGATGTTCTGGCAAAAGCCGTTGAAGCTGTTGCCAAGGTCATGGGCGAATATCACTGCTGAAAATAAATAATATTCCTCCCCGCAAGGGGAGGTCTTTTCACAACAACGAGACTTTATATGAAAGATCTCTTTTTCTACGATGCAGACTGTTCAGTGGGCCGTTCCCCGCTGAACGGACAGGAGCCGACAGTAAAAGATCTGCTGGCTGATATGGATTACTACGGTGTCGGCAAGGCACTTATCCGCCATAACAATGTTGATCTGCTGGGAGCAGAACCTACTAATGCCGAAATCGCCGCCATTCTGAAAGAAGAAGATACTGAAGAGCGTCTTGGCGGCATCTGGTATTTTCTTCCTTCAGAGAGTTCTGCAATTCCGGAACCCGATGAATTTATCAGACAGATGGGTCAAAACCGCATCAAGGCGATAGCCCTCTCTCCCCACGGTCACAGATTCGTCCCCAACCGCATGGTCATCGGAAAGATGATGGATGCGGCAAAGGAACGCAAGATCCCGGTTTTTATTGACAGACTGATGAATTTTGCGGTGCCTGATGTGGAACGCTGGGAAGAAATTTACCGCTTTGTGGATACATTTCAGGACAACGTGCTGATTTTCGGCAGTCTTGCCCAGAAGTGGGGTTGCGACAGGCAGATACGTCCTCTGCTGGCCAATTATGCCAACTTCCATTTTGTGACCACTGGTTACTGGGTGCCGGAGGGTCTGCGGGATCTTGCCGACCTCTACGGCAGCACCCGTATCATCGGCGGAAGCGGATTCCCCGCCTATAATTCCGGCAGCCAGATGCTTCAGATCAAATTCTCCGGTCTTGACAGCGATGCAGTGGCAAATATCGCAGGCAAAAACCTTGAACGTATTCTCGGGGAGGCACAAATATGAAAGAATCATTCTGGGAAAAACAGGGTTCACTTGCCAACCAATTCTGGACAACAGGCAAAGTGGATTTCCCCATCTACGACGTTCACGGTCACATGGGAACACACAATATCATCTACTTCAACCGCTGCGAACCGGCGGAAGTGGTTGCACATCTCAAACGTACCGGAGTTTCACGGCTGGTATTCTCCCACCACCACGTGCTTTTCGGGTCAATGCGCAATCAGGAAGTCTATGAAATGTGCCGGGAATATCCCGAATACCTGCGTATGTATGCCGGTATCGTCCCCAGATTTCCCGACTTTGTCAAAGAGGATCTTGCCAACTATGACAAATGGGCTCCCTACTGCGTCGGTTTGAAGTTCCTTGCTGATTATTATCAGCTGCCGATGACCGATCCCAAGTGGGAATACGCTCTTAAATGGGCAGATGAACGGGGAGTTCCCTGTCTCTTCCACACCTGGGGCGGCTCCACTTATGACGGCGGCAGAGTCATGTATGAACTGACACAGAAATACACCAATATCAAGTTCCTGCTGGGACACTGCATTTGCGGCGAATTTGATTATGCGATCAAATGTGTCAACGATTCACCCAAACAGAATGTCTGGCTGGAACTTACCGCTATTCCGGGCATGTACGGTGTTATCGAAAAACTTGTCACAGGAACCAACAGCAAACGCATACTTTTCGGTACAGACATGCCCTGGTTCGATGAATATCAGGTCATCAGCGGTATCATGTCTGCCAAAATAGATGAAGAAGCACAGAAAGATATCCTTTACCGCAATGCGGAAGATATCTTCGGAAAGGATTTTTAACGATGAAAATTGGTTTGCAGCTCTATAATTTCCGTGAAGCCCTGGGACAGGACTTCAAGGGTACTATGAAAGAAATCGCCAAGATCGGTTTCGACGGTGTTGAATTCGCCTGCAATTACGGCAATATCCCCGCTGACGAACTGGCAGCTTTCATGCAGGAACTCAAGCTGGAAACAGCCGGTGCCATGTTCAACAAAGATGAACTCATGGATGTGAACAACGGCATCTGGGAATATGCCAAAAAGCTGAACACCCCTGCCGTCACTCTCAGTCACCTTGCCGACTATGCCAAAGAATGGCAGGATGTTCTGGCATTTCTGAAAGTCATCGGCGACAATGCCGCTGCCAACGGCAAAATTTTCAGCTACCACAACCACTGGTGGGAATTTGTTGATATTGACGGCGAGTGGGCAATGGAACGTATCCTTGCCGCCACCGATCCCGCCAAAGTCTTTATGGAACCCGATGTCTGCTGGCTGACCCGTTCCGGCGTCAACCCCGTTGAGTTCCTCAACAAATATGCCAAACGTATCTGTCAGGTACATATCAAGGATACCACAAAACCCGAAGAACCGGAATGTATCACCGAATTGGGCAAGGGTGTTGTTGATATTGCCGGATCTGTGGCAGCAGCCAAAGCCATCGGCGCAAAATGGGCGATTTATGAACAGGATTTCTCCAAAGATCCTTTCCAGAGTGCCGCAGACAGTCTGGCTGTAATGAAAAAACTCGTCTGATCAAACATATACAGACTGCATGGGGACTGTTGGTAAATAAGCAAATTCGCCGCAGTCCCTGTCATTTATTTACAGCAAACAGGAGAAAAAAATGTCTTTAAGATTGTTTTGGTACAGCTTTGCCCTGATGTTTTTTGCGGGAACAGCAGCGGCTGCAGAACATATTTCCCCATGGGAGAAGTTTGAAGGCTGGAAATGGGGAGATGACCGTCCTGCAGAAATTTTTCTGCCGCCGCTGACAACTTACGGCGCCAGAACAGCCGAGAATGCTGACGTTCAATTCGGCGCAAAGGTAAACGGCGGATGGACAGATGACGGGTTAGTTTTCTTTGTGGATGTTACTGACAGCTGTGTGGAAAATAACCACCCGGATCATTTGCTCTGGCAGGGAGATGCTGTTGAATTTTTCATCACATCGCCAAATAGCAACAATTACGGCGTCGGCAACCGGTTACAGGTGGTTGTTGCACCGCCGGATGAAAACGGCAGCTGCCGTGCCGCATTTTATGCCGCAAATACGGAAAGTGCCGAAAAAAATTGTTTGATCACAGGTTCTCTTATTGACGGAGGCTACACTGTAATCCTTTTTGTTCCCTGGGAGGCTCTCGGGGGAAATGCGGAAGAAATGATAATGCAGGACGGCTTCCTTTTTAACATGTTTTTCGATGATTACCTGAAAGCGATCAAGAGTCTCAACGGCAGAATAGATATCCCGAAAAGCAAAAATGCCAGCATGCTTATGCAGCCGGTCAGCGGATTTGACTCTGATACAGTTTACGATATAACTTCACGTCTGCCGCCTTTTGCACACAATACTATTGCTCCAATGGATTCATCATTTGAAATCAATGTGAAATCAGCAGAGAAAATCACTGTGACTCCCGGAACAAATACTGTTGTCGATCTCTTTTCCCAAAAGGATGGCATCACCTTCTGGAACGGCGCAATAGAGGTATTTCATTTCGATGGCAGAACCATTCAGCAGGCAATAACTGCTCCCGCAAATCCCGGGGACAGGGTGATGGCCCTTGGCGTAATGAATGCTCTGGACTGCATTAAATCAACCGCCGTTTCGGATGAATATCCCGATGAATTACTCTGGCGCATGCGGCAGCTGCAGGGCGAAGATATTTCCGGAGCTCCCGGTGTACTCAGTTATCTCAATTTGATGGGTGATCCCTCCGGACTGGCACAAGTGGGCATTGCCCGGAACAAAGAGCGGGCAGTACTGACAGTGCAATGGGGCGGTATTCCCATAGTATATGCCGACATAAATATTTACGCCAGTGCTGAAGCAGCCCGCAAATCCATTGCTGATAAATCTCTTATGAGAACCGCCATAGACCTTGACGTTCCCGGTGCAGATGCAGTGTATGCCGGCCACGGATTGACTTTCAGTACAGATCTTGTCACCGATGCCGATGCGGAATATCTGGTTTCCTTCATCGATCCTGCCATACCTTCGGCTATTGTCCGTATACAGCCGGAAAAACTGCTGCAGTATACCACGCCTGCGGCTTACGTTGTCACCGGAGGCGCAAATCCTGAACATATCGAAATCATGAAAGAGGCAGGAATACCGGAAATGAGTGCAGCGGAAGCGGCAAAAGCCAATGTTCCACTGGTATATATCGGCCGTGAAGGTTTTGATGTCGACCGGAAAGGGCAAAGCTACCTCGGCATAAAATACGGTATCGACGATGATATCATGTGGGCGGTAAAAGATAATGTTGCCGTTCAAACATCATGCACTGTGCCTGAAATCGCCATCGAAGTTGCCGCCGCAATATTTGAGTGCAAACCCATATCTGCAGAAACCATTGACCGCTGGCGCAGACTGCGCCTTGAATCTATGGGCGGTGATATTCCGGAACTGCGTGAACTGGGCAGACTTGTCCGTACAGGCGATGTACATACCCATACCTTTTTTTCCGACGGTCTGAGTACCCCCGGTACACTCCTTGCCGAAGCGATAGCAGGCGGTATGGAGTTCCTGATCATAACCGATCATGAATCTGTTGAAGGCGCAAAACAACTGACAGCAGCCATGCAGAAATCACAGCTGTATTATCCCCTTATATGGGGTTCAGAGGTAACGGCAAACGAAGCATATCACCTTAATGTGTTCCCCCTGCACAAACCCTTTGACCGGGGCGAAATGAGCTTTGGGGAAATTATTGCCTCCGCCCGTGAACAGGGAGCAGTGGTAATGCTGAATCATCCCATGAGTTACGGGGTAAATCTCCGCCATTACTGGTACAACTCAATGGAAAACAGCGGTATTGATGTTGTGGAACGTGAACTTACCCAACGGGAAACCTGGCGCAAAAACGGTTATGAAGCGGCATTCCTTGGCAGTACCGACACACACAGCGGTATTTTCGGCCACGGGGAACGTTCTGTCTTCCTGATGGATGAAGTAACGGGAGAAGCCATTGCCCATGCGGTTCAGCAAGGCAAATGCGCCATGCTTGCCCCCAACCTGCCGCTTATGGTTTACGGCAGCGAAGAAGCTGTAAAAGCTGTCCGGGCAGCTCTCGGTGATGATACCCTGCCTGAATACCATAATAAACGGATGGATGAACTTTTCAGCAGCTTTGATGCCATTGAATATCTGAATAACGTTCCCTCCTGTGAACAAACCAACTGGGGAGGTTACGGATGGGCTGGAAATCCGGAGGAAGTGATCACTGATATTCCTGACCGGGAATAAACAAATAAATAAAGTAATTCAAGCTGTTCGCCGCAGTAATGATTCAATCACCTGCGGGAACAGCTTTTATTATTTCTGTCCAGTCACCTGTCATGCTGAGTTTTTCTCCGGGCCGGAGTACAAGAAAGTCATCTTCATCCCACCTGCCGCAGAAGGCACGGCGCAAAAGCTCCACGTTTCCCTGAACCTCAACGACTTCACGCCCCTCGGCAGAAGCTATTTCACGGCACTTCTGCAAACCGGTGCCGCCATCAACAGTGTGAATAAAATACACAGGGCGCAATTTCCCGTCAAGTTTGGGGTGCATTGCCTCCCAGATATAAATGGCATTGTCTTCACCATATTTTTCCACAAGATGCCTGTAACTGTCGCCTTCAACCAGCTCCCCGTCTTCCCAGAAATAATCCCCGGACTCAATAAAACCGGCAGAAGAAAAGGGTGTACTGGGCATTTCACGGAAAAGTTCTTCATATTTTTTACGGCTGCCCAGCAATATACCGCCGCAATCGTGACTGCGGAACACAACCACAGGACAATAAACCGCTTCGATACCCTCTGTAGCCCTGCCGCAAAGACCGTAAAAAAGCACAACGGCATCATACCCCACGGCGGAATTTACCTTTTCCTGCAATTTCTGCCGCAAAAGCTGCGGACGGGCATGTTCGCCCAGCTCCACAAATTCA
Source organism: Victivallaceae bacterium (assembly GCA_045532655.1). Lineage (GTDB taxonomy): Bacteria > Verrucomicrobiota > Lentisphaeria > Victivallales > Victivallaceae > JAVBQJ01. The sequence goes on along the minus strand of JAZSGI010000181.1, from coordinate 5,538 downwards.
ACATCCCGCTCAACTCCGGGAACATCAGCAAAGAGGGCAAGTTCAGGGGCAAAAACTTTGCAAATGATCAGTTTTAATTTCATGGCAGCAGCAGAGCATCTATAAAGTCATCTTCAAAATCTGCAAGAGTATTCAACGGGATCTCTTTTATTCCACGGCGGATATCCTGCATTGCCGCAGCAACATCCGGCGTCAGTGCCAGCTGCAATGCCCCGGCAAGACTGGTATTGCCCACACAAATATATTCACGTTCCGGCAGCATACCGCAGGCAATGGCGTTCTCTGTATTTATATAACGGGCAAATCCACCGGCAAGCCAGATACTGGAGGCTTTGCAGGAACAATATTTTTCCATTGAAACGATCCCGGCATAAATCGCAGCCTTGGCTTTCAGCAATTCACCGATATCGAATTCATGAATAAAGACGTTACCGGCTATATACTTTTTCTCCGCAGCAGGCTGCAGCCGCCCGGCAGGAGTCAGATGACCGGCTTTCCTTTCCACAGCAAGCCAATCTACATACCCTGAACCGCAAATACCCGTCGGCACGCCGCCGCCGGCGACATCAAAATCATTCTCCCCGCGGTAATGTTCCACGGCACCTGCCATGGCACGGCAGCCGCAATGAAGACCTTTTCCTTCAAAGGCGGGCCCTGCGGCAGCCGATGTACAGTAAATTCCTCCGGGAGTATTGAAAATTATTTCACAATTTGTCCCGATATCCACCAGCATTTCCCCGACTGCCGGACGGGTACAGAAATACCCTGCAGTCAAATCTCCGCCCACATAACCGGAAATACAGGGTACTGCCAGAGTTTCTATGTCCAATAATGTACAGGAGGGGAAATCCTTAACAGCCGGTTCAAAGGGGGCAACCCCTATGGGGGAAGGATCTATACCGTAAAAAATTGAAAGCATAACTGTATTGCCGGCAATTCCTATACGGCAAACATCATCCACACCCAGTTCAAGCAGGAGTTTTTCAACAGCTTCCCGGATAATTGCCTGCATCTCTGACAGATACTGCGGCGAAGCTGCTATACGGGAAATGGAATTGTCGCCAAACCTCACCTGCGGATTCAATGCTCCGCACCCGGCAATGCGCCTGCCGCCACGGTATTTGACTGCGGCAACAGTCGTTGTTCCGATATCGACCCCGATCACACACTCTTTCCCGGCAGGGGGTATTATATTGTACCACTCATCCGCAATACCTTCTGATGGTGCCTGGGGAGTAAATTCGACAACCCCTTCAGCACCCGCCAACCGGGTCTGACAGGAAAGAACTTCTGCAGGGGCAGAAACTTTTCTGTCCCCGCAAAGCCATTCACCGCTGACAAGTTTCACCTGACAGCGGCGGCATACTCCCCTGCCTCCGCAAGGGGTATTGTGCAGGTGACCTGCTCCGGAAATAATTTCGGACAGCAGTTCACCGGATGTTACTTTGAGCAGCAAAACCGTTACCTTCCGATAATGGCATCAACCAGTTTGACTGCATCATTGGCGTCAGCGGCATAACCGTCGGCACCGATTTCTTCGGCATAAGCCGCTGTTACAGGGGCACCGCCGATAATGACCTTGATATCATCACGATCCTTGAAGTGTTCCACAACATCTTTCATATAGGTCATGGTAGTGGTGAGCAAACTGCTGCAGGCGACAATGGTTGCCCCCTGGGCAACACCTTCATCATATTTCTCAACACCGCAGTTGACACCCACATCAATAACATTGTAACCGGCACCTTTGAGCATTATTGCAACAAGGTTCTTGCCGATATCATGCAAGTCGCCCTTGACAGTTCCGATAACAATAGTGGCGGGAGCAGTTCTGCCGGAACTGGCAATAAGAGGCTCGATAATGGACAGACCAGCCTGCATGGCACGGGCGGCGATCAGGAGTTCGGGTACGTATGCTTCGTTACGGCTGAAACGGTCACCGATCTCCCGCATGGCGGGGATCATGGCACAATCCAGCAGCTGATTGATATCAGTTTTTTCGTCAACAGCCTTGTTGATGATTTCCATCACAGTCTTGCGGTCACCTTTGAGAACAGCATTTTTAAGAGCATCAAAGTCAATCATTTTTCAATCCTTGTTTTATCTTATTATTATAATCATTCAATGCATCAACATAAGCCATAATATTATCATGGGGGACACCCGGAGGCATGTCACAGCCGCTTGACAAAACAAAATTCGGGAACCCGGATGTCCGGTTCAGCAGATCAGAAGCTGCCTGATAGACCCCTGCCGGATCCATATCACGCAAAACGCCCACAGGATCAAGATTACCCATTACCGGAATATCTGCCGGAACCTGCTGCAGTATTTTTACTATATCCACAGCATTCCCCACATGCAGGGCATCGGCACCGGAAGCAAGCATGGTTTCCACTTTGTCCTCTGTCTGACCGCAATTATGGAGTATGACCATAAAATCATCATCCTTTACCGCATCACAGATACGCCGGATATAGCGGCTGGAAAATTCATCACACATTTCCGGAGAAATAAGACCTGCCGCCGGTTCAGCTATCATAACACCGGCAATCCCAGTTTTCTTCAATTCAGCAATATAGGCGGCAATAAAATCTGCGGCCTTGGCAATAAGTTTGTGGGCAGTATCCGGATCAGCATAAAGCATGATCATTATTTCTGTCATATCTGCCAGCCGTCCGGCAAGAGTGTATGGTCCGATAGTACCGGCGAAAACCGGTTCCTGAATATTTTTGGCACAACATCCGGCACACTTGATGACCTCGGCAGTACGGCAAACCCCGACAGCGGGGACGACCAGAGCCTCAACAGCCTCGGGAGTTCCGGCAATGGGAGCGGAAACCGTGGGATTCTCATGGTCAGAGTACTGTACCGGCGCACCGAATGCCTCTGCTTCCACCGAAAGATCCATAAAAGTAACTCTGGCTGTAGCAGGGAATTTCCCGGTCAGAGCCTTGATACATTCGTATTGCAGAAAACCATCTTTGAACACCTGCCTGGGAGAAGCATCAAGAAGTTCCATGCCCGGCGATGTCATGACCGGCAACGAACTGCGCACACCGCCACGGCACAGACCGGCAATAAATTCTTTTTTACAAAAAGCCACTTTGTAACTCCATTTTTCAATCTTCACAGTACACGGCAATTGTACTCTGTAAATAATATAGCACAAAAAAATGAAACGTCTTACTTGAAAATATCATTTTAATGCTCTATATTATCATTGAAGCGATTTTTTTTATCATCAGCCCGTCAGTAAATGATTTTTGCGGGAAAACCGTGACAGAAAGAAAAGGATGAAAAGTTTAAAAAGCGAAACCAGAATCGATCCTGCTATGCAATTTGCTGTTTTTGACTGCAATATCCCAAACAGCTTTGACACGTCGATCTTCCGTGAAGAGCAGACAAGCCACAGACACGATTTCTCAGAAATCATCTTTTTGAAAAAGGGTTCATTGCTGCATATTGTCAACAGCGAAGTACAGGAACTTTCGGCAGGATCCATCGTTTTTCTGCGTCCTGACGACAGACATTTTTTTAAAATTTCCAAAAACCGGCAAGAGAATACCGAAGCAGTAATACTTGATTTTGAACTGGAACTTTTCCTGAGTTTAAGCGTCTACCTTGAAAATGATACCTTTCTGCAGAAACTCACAAAACCGGTTCTGCCCCCCCTGTTCAAGCCGGATCAGGCGACATTTTCATCCATTTACAACAAACTCACCCAGCTGAATCTGCCGGATACGCCGCCGCAAATGCGTAAAATAAAATTCAAAATATTGCTGGGCGATATCTTTTCCAGATTCTTTATAGATATTGATACATTCCTGACAGAATCCCAGATCCCGGACTGGCTGGAAGAACTCTGTACAAAAATGAAAAAAGATGAAAACCTGAAAGGCGGCATCAGGAAAATGCACAAAATAGCTTACCGCACTCCGGGACATTTATGCAAAAGTTTTCAAAAATACCTGCACCGTACCCCCACGGATTTTTTAAATGAATTGCGGCTTAACCGGGCTGCATATCTTCTGGAAGAGGGGAAAAAAGACATCCTTGAAATAACAATGGAACTGAATTTTCAAAGTGTCAGCCGCTTTTACTGCCTCTTTAAAAAATACTACGGAACCACTCCGAGAGCGTATAAAATGCTTCACTCCAGACGCCAACAGGAGTAAGAAATGCAAAAATGACAATACAGAGCAAAATTTTGATCATCAAGGAGACTTTTTTCCGGAAATATGATGTATATTATGTAAGAATATTTTAACGCTAATTCACAGAAGGAGATAAATACTTATGATCTATAAACCATTTTCCTCCCCTAAAGAGGCTTTTATCAATGCACTGAACCACGGCACCCCCCGGGGACGTGTCCCTCATTTTGAACTGGTGTTCTTCCTGACTATGGAAGTTTTCGGCAAGGTACATCCCACCAACCGTGTCTACGAAAACTGGATGCAGATGGAGGAAAAGGAGAGGCAGCTGCACCGTATCGATATGGCAGACCTTTTTATTGACATTGCTGAACGCTACGATCACTCTGCCATTTTTGTCCACCCCAATCCGTGGTCGGATGAAGAAACTGCTTTGCAGTGCCAGCTGGTGAAAGAACGCAGCGGCGGCAAATATTTTATTATGGTACACGGGGATTGCACCTTCCCCATCCCCACCGGGAACGATATGATCGAATTTATTGCAGATATGTACGAAAACCCGGATAAGCTCCTTGATAAGGCCAAAAAAGAACTGGAAACCAGTATAAAAAGAGCTGAATATCTGAAAAAATGCGATGCCATAGACGGATTCGCCCTCTGTGCAGATTACTGCATGAACGACAATCCCTTCCTTTCGCCGGAGCAATTCTCCGTCTTTGTGGCCCCGTTCCTTAAAGACCTTATTGCCGCATATACCGAAATGGGGTTTTACTCCATCAAACATACCGACGGCAATATCATGCCGATCATCGACCAGATAATCGACTGCAAACCCCACGCACTCCATTCCCTTGATCCGCAGGGCCACGTTGATATTGCAGAGGTCAAAAAAATGTACGGCGACAAAGTGTGTCTTATCGGCAATGTAAATTGCGGCGCCCTTGATACCGGAACTGAAGAGCAAGTGGAAGAATCAGTACGTTATGCCCTTAAACACGGTATGCCCGGCGGTGGTTACATCTTCTCTACCAGCAACTGCATTTATACAGGTATGCGTCTTGAACGGTATCACCTCATCCACCGTCTCTGGCAGCAGCTGGGCAACTATCCGGAATAAAAAACAACCGGCTGTTCAGCCCGGCTGTGAAATTATTTAAAAACACAAACTCCTGCAAAATCGTGATGATTTTGCAGGAGCTTATTTTATGCTTCAGCAAAGGCTGCTTCGGCACCTGCCATTACTTGGAGTGGTAATGGGTGTGGAGCAGATGGTGAGCCTTTTCGCTGCCGGGCTTGCCCAGGAACTCTTCATAGAGAGCCTTGATATCCGGGTTGTCGTGAGAGCAGCGTTTGACCTTGCGTTCATCTTCGGCATAAAGAC
>JAZSGI010000237.1:0-27657 GCA_045532655.1 Victivallaceae bacterium | reverse complement strand
TTTGTCAGATCGAAGCGAGGGCGCTTTGACAAATTTGAGGAGTTTTGAAATTGCCTCTTTATTTAAAAATAAAAATGGCATCCCCCGGGATTGCGTTGCACGTCGGCCAAGGCTCGCCTGCGGCGTCAAACCCGATTCGGGTTCTGGTCTTGCTTTCGCAATCCCAGCGGCCTTCTGCCGCTGAATCCCGATTGATGGATGCATTTTTTATTTAAAAATAAAAATGGCATCCCCATCGGGATTCGAACCCGAGTTGCCGGGATGAAAACCCGGTGTCCTAGGCCTCTAGACGATAGGGACGCAACTTGCTATATCTCTTAATATACTGTGATTTTTAATTTTGTCAAATGGAAATGAACTTTTTTTTGTAAAAAACTGACTCTGACAACAGGTTAATGGCGTTTAATGATTTTATTTAAGGGTTTTTGTTTGACTTTTGGGTCATGAAGTTGTACATTAATCCCCTATGAAAGATACTGTTTATTCACTTATAGAACGGGCCGGTTTTGCGGCTGATCTGCAGCCTGCAGAGTGGGCAGAGCTCCTGGAAATACGGGATCCGGAACTGCAGTTTGCGCTCCACAAAGCTGCATCGGATCTGCGGGTAGCTTTGTGCGGAGATACCGTGGCATTGCGCGGTCTGGTGGAAGTTTCCAATATCTGTACCAAAAATTGTTTTTATTGCGGTATCCGCAGGGATAATTTCTGTGTAAAGCGTTTTGAACTTGATTTGAATGAGATCGTTGATACCGCTCTGCTTGCCCGGGAATTCCGTTACGGCAGTGTTGTGCTGCAAGCCGGGGAACGGACGGATATAAAGTTTATTGACAAAATTTCAGAAGCTGTTTCACGGATAAAAAAACATTCCGGCAATTCTCTCGGGATCACCCTTTCCTGCGGCGAACAGGAACGGGCAGTATATGAAGACTGGTTTTCGGCAGGTGCACACAGATACCTGCTGCGTATCGAAACCTCCAACCGTGAGCTTTATTCAAAACTTCATCCGGCAGATCATTCATTTGACAACAGGGTCTCCTGTCTGCATTTGCTTAAAGATTGCGGTTATCAGCTTGGAACTGGCATCATGTGCGGACTGCCGGGACAGAAAACCGCAGATATTGTCAACGACATAGAATTTTTTGCCCGAATCGATGCCGATATGATCGGCATGGGCCCATATATCGTACAGTACGATACGCCGCTGGCAAAAGAGATCAGGGACTTTGAAAAAGAGAAAGATGCCCGTTTGAATTTTGCTCTGAATATGATTGCTGTTGTACGGCTGCGCCTCAGGGATGTCAATATAGCGGCAACAACTGCTTTACATGCGCTGGCGGCAAATGGCAGGGAACGGGGTTTAAAAGCAGGTGCCAATGTTATTATGCCCAATATCACCCCGACAAGGTTCCGGGCGGGATATCTGCTGTACGACGGCAAACCCGGAATCAATGAAAACGCTGAATCGGTCAGAAGTGCCTTGAAAGAGGCCATTGCCGGAGCCGGGTTCCGTACCGTTGATGATGCCTGGGGCGATTCCGTACACTTTGCCGCAAAAAATTCCCGGTAAAAAAATTATGAGAACCCCGGCAGGGATTCCCATAACATCACTTTTTCGCTGTTTTTGCTGTTTTATCAGCCGATAATACCGCCGGAAGCGGAGAGGAAGATGCCCTGCAGGTTCATCTTCAGAGCTTCGGGGTTGTCCGAGGCTTCCACAGCGGCTTCTTCGGTAATGATGCCGTTGTTCACCAGATCAAGCAGACACTGATTGAATGTCATCATTCCTTCTTCACGTCCCGCCTCGATAGCAGCGGGCAGGAGTTCCAGACGGTTTTCCTGAATAAGTTTGGAAACCATTGCAGAGTTGATCATGATTTCTACAGCAGGGGCACGGCCGCTGCCGCCGGCACGCTGTACCAGACGCTGGGAAATAACTGCACGCAAGTTGATGGCAAGGGATTCACGGATGGGATCCTGTTCATTTTTATCATAAAAGTCCAGCAGACGGTTGATGGTCTGGGAAGCATTGGAGGCGTGCAGAGTGGAGATAACAAGGTGACCGGTATCTGCCGCTTGCAGTGCGGCATCAAAACTTTCCCTGTCACGCATTTCACCCACCATGATAACGTCAGGGTCCTGACGCAGGGCGTGTTTAAGGGCACTGGCAAAAGTGATTGTATCAATACCGAGTTCCCGCTGTTCAAAAATACTTGATTTATCAGTAAATTCGTATTCGATGGGATCCTCGATGGTAATGATGTGAGCACGGCGCACCTGATTGATATGTTCCAGCATTGCCGCAAGGGTGGTGGATTTACCGGAACCGGTAGTTCCGGTCATAATAATAATGCCGCGGGGGGATTCAGCAAGAAGTTCAAGAGTATCCGGCAGACCGAGGTCGGAAACCTGCATAAGTTTGTTTTTGACCCAGCGGAAGTTTATGGAAATAAGATTGCGCTGGCGGTGGATATTGACACGGAAACGTCCCACTTCGTCTTCATAATGCGAAAGATCAAGGTCACCGGTGACCCAGTAATCATCGATCTGTTTCTGATTGGCGACTTCGTGCATAAAGGCTTCAAGCAATTCCCGTGTGGTCACAAAGTCACTGCTCAAAATATCTCCGTCGATACGGTAAGCAACAGGGCTGCCCTCTTTGATATGAATATCAGAAGCGTTTGACTGGGTTGCCGCAGCAAGAACGGTATGAAGAACTGTTTTCATTCCTGTATCCTTTCCTTAATCATTATAATATTTGAGTAAATTCAATATGTCATCCATAGCTTTGGAGGCTCCGCAGTCAAGACTGCGGGTGAACAAGGCAAATGTGGTGTTGACCCTTGAAATACGTTTTATTCTTAATATAGCCGGAATATTCGCAATTTCAATATTTCCTGAAAAAGAAATTTGCAATCCTTTTTCTGCCGCCACCTCTGTAGCCCGGTTCAGAGAGTTCAAATAACATAATTCTTCTCTGGCAGACATAAGGGCGGAGGGCAGAAAGGAAAACTCTATCCCATCGGCTCCTGATGCCGCAACTGCCTCAATATCACCAGCCTCTATACCGGAAGAAATAAATACTCTGCCGCCCCAACTGTGGATCTCTCCCACAGCATTGACTGTACTTGCCTGATACATTGCTGCCGGCAGCGGGGAAAAACCCCTGCAATCAGGCAGAACCAGAGCGAGAGTACAGGTTTCGGGACGTACATCTGCCGCATGCTCCAGATTTCCGGCAGTTATTCCCATCTGCATATCCAGCTTTGCACCAAGAGCCTTTATCGTCTCAAAACAGCGCGGTGAAATGGCTTTCCCGCATCCGGGAGTTATCTGCAAAACAATATTACGGGCGGCAAGAGCCTTCAGCACCTTGAGTGCCGGGGCAGCAAAATAACCGTCAGAGTGTTCCAGATGACTGAACGGGTTGATATTTATTATTGTATTGAGCATAATTATTTCCGGAAAATCCTTGCGGTCACTGCCGCAGAAGTTTGAAGAAATTATTTGCTTCCTGCGGCAGCAGATTCATATCCTTTAACAGCGGGCAGGCGCAAATTGCATTTGTCCCCGGGGCGGAGGCAAGGACACGGTATACCGGCACAACGGTTTTCCCGGACAATGAATTGCCCAGCTCCGGTTCATAATGGAAACGGACGAGGATGTCATGCATTTTCCATGCATCGAGAAATTTCAAGAGACTGTTGAAATTTTCCTGAACACCGGCTTCATGCACATGGGCATTGATCGCAAGACCGAGATTGGGAAAAGGCAGCAGAGAAAGCGCAAAAGATATATTTCTGTTCCATTCTTCGCTGTTCATGCCATTATACGGCCAGCGGACATCCAGCAGCAGACGTGTTCCTGCCGTCCATAAATTACCGTAAAAAGACAGGAGTTCCTCTTTGACTGCAGCAATTTCCTCTTTACTCCCTGCGGCGGAATTTATTCCGAAATCAGCACTGACCCAGCGGGCATCGAGTTCGTGAGCCAGCCGCAGATTGTTGCGGAAACTCTCCCGGAATCCGGCAAGCATAGTTCCGCCTGTTTCCCTGATACGGCGGATAAAATGTCCGGGCATAAGTTCACGGATGGCGATAAAAGTATCATTACCGGCAAATTTTTCCTGCAGTCCGGTGGAGTTGGCGCAAAGCATACCATCCACTTCAACAAAATCCGGACGTTCAGAAAAAGGCGGCAGAGCAGACGGGGACAGATTGCCCTCTGCATTATTTATACTTATTCCACAATATGTCATGATAATATACCGGTTTGCTGGGTTAAAATCTGAAAACACTTCCTGAATTTTTGCCGGCAAGTTTTATTCCGGCGTAAATAACTGCGCCGAGAAATCCCATCGCCCAGACCCCGAAAGCACAGGCCTGCCCCGGTCCTGAACCGAGATTGCCGGACAATTCATATATGGCACGGGTTATGGGAAAACTTTCTGCACGCTGGGCAAGAACGAGGGAATCGGATACTTCAAGCATGGAAAATCCGAATGCAAAAACTATTCCTGCAAGCAGACTTGCCGTGATGGCAGGCAAGGTGATACGGCACCAGACACGCCACGGCCCCGCCCCGAGATTTCTGCCTGCCTGTTCCAGTTCCTCCGGCATCTGTTCCAGACCGGCGGAGGCGGAACGTACCACATACGGCAACCGGCGTATGGCGTATGCCGCACCGAGGAACAAAACAGGAGAAGAAAGCGGATTGAAATATTTCCAGTTCAAAGCATCTGCCAGACCGAGGAATCCTATTGCCATTACTATCCCCGGAACCGCCAGCGGAAGCATGGTCAATGCATCAAGAAGTTTTCCGCCCCGTATCTTCCAGCGTACTGCCAGCAGTGCGGTCAATATACCGGCAGCCGTGGCAAAAACCGTTGCCAGAAGTGAATATTTGAGACTGTTGATTATTGATGGCAATACCAGCGGATCGGAAAGGGCACTGCGGAAATTGTCAAGGGAGAAGGATGCGGGCAGCAGGGAATCGTACCAGTTCTGTCCGGCGGCGGCAAGCAGCAGGGCAATATGCGGGGCAACAGCAAGAAGAGTTATCAGCAGAAAATATCCACCCGCCAGCATACCGGGCAGACCATTAAGGTGCCTGATACTGACACTGGCTGAACCTTTTATACTGCCGGAACGGTTTTTACTGCCGAGCATAAGCCATTTGGCAAGGGAATAAAGCAGGATGGATATGCCGAGCATAAGGACAACCAGTGTGTAAGGCATGGGGTTGTTTTCCAGTTCTGTGATACCGTTGAAAATCTGTACCGGAGTTATACGGGTCACACCGAACATAAGGGGCGTACCCAGTTCAGTAAAGCTCCAGATGGCAACGATACTCGCACCGGCAAAAATCCCGGGCATTATCTGCGGCAGGCGTATTCTGAAAAAAGTTTTGATTTTGCCGATACCCAGATTATGGGCGGCTTCGATACAGGAGTTGTCGGCGTTGCCGAGAGAGGCAGAGAGATTGAGAAACAGAATAGGGAAGAGATGCAGAGCCTCCACCAGACACACAGCAAACATTCTGCCGGAACCTGCCCCAAGCATGTCTATACGTTCAAACCCCATATTTACAAGCAGTGTATTTACCACTCCGTAATGCCCCAGTATGTGCTGGAATCCCAATGCCCCCACAAAGGGCGGCAGGATCATCGGCACAAGTACAGCAAACTGCACCATCCCGTGTCCCCGGAAACGGTAATTGGTATAGAAAAATGCCATGGGCAGGGCGATACAGAAGGTCAGAACCGTTGTACCGCAGGCAACGGCAAAAGCGTTGAACAAACCTTCAGGATATATGGGATTGCGCCATATTTCCATAAAAAGTTCTTTTTTCAATCCGCCTTCCAGCACTATCCACAAAGGCGCTCCCAGGGTCAGCAGCAGTCCGGCAGCAAGGAGCATTGCCCATAAATAATGATTGCTTAAAATCTTACGCATTTTCAATATCTCCATGTGTTTTCTGCACATACTTTTTTCAGCAATCCCGGCAAGTCTCCGGCAGTTGTTCCTCTGCCGTCAGCGGCATAAGCAGTTGTCCTGCCATGGAGCCACACTGCAGCAGATGCTGCGGCAAAAGGTTCATTACCGCACAGCAGTGCTGCCAGAAATCCCGCCAGTACATCACCGCTCCCGGCAGTGGCAAGCGCAGGCCCACCGCTTGTATTTACGGCATATCTGCCGTCAGGGGACGCTATTATGCTCTGATAACCTTTAAGTACGACTGTGGCATTGTATTTCCGGGCGATATGAAGTGCCTGCCCGACACGGGGCATATCTGCCGCCTCAGGAGCAAGGCGCAGGGCTTCGCCGGGATGTGGAGTCAGAACCAGTGCGCTCCTCCGCTCCGCAGTCCAGCCTGGATTTCCGGCAAGGAGATTGAGGGCATCGGCATCGGCGACCATGGGGAGCGGGGATTCCCTGAAGAGTTTTACGGCAAGCAGGGCACTTGCTCCGGCTTTGCCGATACCGGGACCGAAAAGCAGAACATCACTTGCATCTGCAGCCGCAGAAATATCTTTTTCAGCACCGGGATCAAGGATATCGCCGTCCACTGCCGAGAGAATGATCTCCGGCAGCACACATCTGCCGGTAAGGGCAGAACCGGGAGTTATAAGCCGGATCATGCCGGCTCCGCCAGCCTGTGCTCCGGCGGCAGCCAGCAGTGCCGCTCCGCCGAATTCCCTGCTGCCGGCGGCAATAACCACCCTGCCGGAGAGATTTTTATGGCCGTTTACGGGACGGCGGGAGAAGAAAGCGGCGGCTTCGTAAGCTGTAACTGCTTCAAATTCCCCGGCACAATCCTCCGGCGGCAGAAAATCTTTTTCTGTTATGGGTACAACTTCCAGTTCCCCGTTGGCGTCAGAGGCAAAATGGACCGGTTTGAATGTTCCGGCGGCAACTGTAAGGTCGGCACGGACACATACACCGCCGTCCGGTGATGCCCCCGTAGGGACATCCACTGCCGCCACGGTACATCCTGAAGCATTGATGGCCTCTGCCCACGCAAGGACTTTGCCCCGCAAATCACCTTTTATACCGATACCGGTCAGGGCATCGATAATAAGAGTACCCGGTGGGAATTCATCACCGGCAGGATATTCACGTATAATTGCCTCCGGATACTTTGCTGCAAAATGCTGTGCTGTCGGGGTCATGTCCCATGGCGGAACAGTCAGAATACACTTGACCGGGAAATCCTTCCCCAGTTCCGCAGCAGCAACTATACCGTCGCCGCCATTGTTGCCGCCGCCGCAAACTGCGACTATCTGCCGCAGTGTACGGTGCCGCCAGCAGGTCTGCAACCTCCGGCGGATCACACCGGCGATATTTCTGCCGGCGGTGAACATAAGTTTCTCCGCCGGTATGCCGCCTGCAATGAGAAGTTCCTCCCAGCGGCGCATTGCAGCTGTTGACAGCACTTTCATGCGGGGTCAGCCCCGGCTCATGAGAGCAGTGACCCGTTTAACGAAATCGGCAGGATCCTGTATGGGACTGCCCTCTGCCAGCAGTGCTGAATCATAAAGCATTGCAATATAATCAGCAATAACAGGGTCATCTGCATTTGCACTCATCTTGTTGTACAGCAATTCTATAACAGGATGGGAAGGATTGAGTTCCAACACCCGTTTGGAGGCAGGCACATCCTGATTCATAGCTTTGAAAAGACGTTCAAGATGGGGACTCATGCTTCCTGCATCGCCCACAAGACAGCAGGGACTGTCTGTAAGGCGGCCGGAGAAGCGGACTTTTTCAATATTAGCTTCAAGCTGTTTGGAGATGATCTCTATCAGACCGGCATACTTTTGTGTTGCAGCCTCGATTTTGGCATCGAGAGCATCTTTTTCGTCTTTACTGACTTCAAGTTCACCTTTTATAACATTTTTGAAGTGCTTCTGTTTGTATTGCATCATACTCTGCATGACCCATTCGTCGATGGGATCGGTCATGAAAAGCACGTCATAACCCTTGCTGCGGTAACGTTCCAGCGCAGGATTGGAAACAACAGCGGAGCGTTTTTCGCCGGTAATATAGTAAATACCATCCTGTTCTTCGGGCATTGCGGCAACATATTCAGCCAGAGTGATAAGTTTACCCTCTTCGGAATTCATGCTTTCATACATGGCAAGGTCTTTGATCTTTTCCTGATTGGCGAAATCCATGTGGATACCTTCTTTAAGGATTTTGCCGAATTCACGGAAAAATTCTGCGTATTTGTCTTTATCGTTTTCCTGGAGTTTTTTCAGTTCACTGAGGACTTTGCTGACGATCGCCTTCTGGATCTTCGCCAGCATGGGGTTGTCCTGCAGGATCTCGCGGGAGACATTCAACGGCAGATCGCTGGAATCCACTACGCCCTTGAGGAAACGCAGATAGTCCGGCACAAGTTCTTTGCACTCATCGGTAATAAAGACACGGCGGACATAAAGCTGGAGACCTTTTTTCTGCAAATCAGGGAAAAAGAAGTTCATGGGCATCTTTTCCGGCAGATACAGCAATGCTTTGAACTCGCTGGTGCCTTCGGCAGACATGTGAATGGCTTTCAGATATTTGCCGCCGTGGGAAAGATGGGAAAAGAAACTCTGGTGTTCCTCGTCAGTTACTTCAGAGGCTTTACGCAGCCAGATGGCTTTCTTGGAATTGAGGATTTTGTTCTCGATCTCCGGTGCGGGAGCTTCTTCGCCCTCTGCCGGCGGAGGCATATACTTTTCAACAGGCAGTATGATTGGATATTCTATAAAGTCGGAATAACGGCGGACGATCTCGGAGATCTTCCAGTCGTCGGTATATACTTCGGCATCATCTTTCAGGTAAAGGGTGATAGTCGTACCCGCTTCGGCACGTTCAGCATCCTCCACGGTATAAGAATCAGTACCGTCGGAACTCCAGAGAGTGGCACTGCCGTCGCTGCCGGCACGTTTTGTCAGCAATTCAACCTTGTCTGCGACCATAAAGGCGGAATAAAAACCGACACCGAATTGTCCGATGAGCTCCGGCAGATCTTCATTGGATGCTTTTTTCTCCTCAAGGGCCTTCATAAATGCTTTGGTGCCGCTTTTGGCAATGGTACCGATATTTTCCACGACTTCCTCCCGGGTCATACCGATACCGTTGTCGGAAATGGTGAAAATTTTCTTCTCTTTGTCAATGGCAAGATTAATCGCCCATTCTTTGACAAGGGATTGGTCGGTGAGGCTTTCAAAGCGTGCTTTGTCAATGGCATCCGCAGCATTGGCAATAAGTTCACGCAGGAAAATGTCACGGTTTGAATAGAGAGAGTGGATCATCAGGTGCAAAAGCTGCTGCACCTCGGTCTTGAATTTTTGTGTTGTCTGGCTCATTTTTGTCTCCTCCTTGAGATGAATATATCATTCGGGCAAAAAAATTTCAAGTTTTTTTTCAACTGTATATGAATATCCTGCTTCCGGCGTCTTCCGGCAGATCATAAATATCGCCGGAATGCCATTTTATGCGTGGGAATTTTTGTTTCAGAGCCCCGATCTCCTCATCAAGAGTATGGGGGGTTTTGTAAAAAATGTATTTGCCGCCGGGTTTCAGAAAACGGTTTGTTTCGCTTGCGAGTTTTGCCGCAGGTCCGACAGCACGTGCCGTAACAAGGTCAAAACGGTTTTGAAAACTCTTCTGCCGGTTCAATTCGCATGCCCGTCCGGTCACGACTTCAAGGTTGCCCAAAGCAAATTCCCCGGCGGCGGAACGGACAAAATTGGTCTTTTTGGCAATGGAATCGATAGCGCAGATGCGCCACTGCGGACAGAGTATGGCAAGCACCAGAGAGGGGAAACCCGCTCCGCAGCCCACATCGGCAACGGAAAGGCTGCGCCCGGCAAGTTCCGGAAAATGCTCAAGGAGCGCCATGGAATCTATAACGTGTTTGATCAGGAAAGACTCCTTTGACTCGATCCTTGTCAGATTGAACTTACTGTTTGCTGCAGTAAGCAGTTCATACAGCCGGTCAAAAGTTTCACTGTGAACTGCCGGTAGTTCCGCTATGGTCATAAAACTGTACTCCCGTAAATGCAGTATACTGCGGAGAGGGCAAGAACCGCTGCCGTCAGTATGCGCATCACAGTATGACGGGCAAGCCACTGGATCTGATCCCGCATCCAGCATGGTCTGGCAGATATGGCAATGCCCCAGATTGCAGCACACCAGCAGAAAATACTTCCGGCTGCCGCACATGGCATTTGCAGAGCGAAGGAGTAATACAGGAAATAGTAAGCACTTATCAGCACAATTCCTGCAATACCCCGGCTGCCGGGGAAATCAATGTAAATAATGCTCAATATCAGAAAAAGTGCGATCAAAGGTACATACCACGGCACCAGCCATGACCAGAGCAATACTGATATTTGCGGCACTGTAAGAGCCAGCGCCAGTCCGCCTGATATTCCGCCCGCCACTCTGCTTCGGGCAACAGCCATGCGCCCGGAAGAATTGGCTTCCCGCAAAGTGAATACCCACACAGCTGCTGCGGCGGCAAATGCCGCCCACAACAAAAGTCCGGTACGGAATATCATAACTTCCGACATCTCAGGCACGTTCCACAGAGATTATTTCCACATTTTCCACAGGTACATCGGCATGTGGCATACGTACACCAGTCTTCACCCCGGCAATGGCATCAACAGTTTCCATACCGCTGGTGACTTTGCCGAAAACGCAATAACCGCAATGGGCGGGCGTCGGGGCCTTGAAATCAAGGAAGTCATTGTCTACCAGATTGATAAAGAACTGACTGGTTGCGCTGTCCGGAATACTTGTCCGGGCCATAGCTATTGTTCCCCTGGCATTTGAAATCTGGTTGTCAGATTCATTGCGGATGGGGTCAAGAGTATCTTTCTGCACAAAAGATGTATCAAAACCGCCGCCCTGGATCATAAAACCGGGGATAACACGGTGAAATATCGTACCGTTGAAAAATCCGCTGTCCACATAGGAAAGAAAATTCTTCACGGTCACAGGGGCTTCGGCTTCAAAAAGTTCAATAACGATATCGCCGAAATTTGTTTTCATGGAAACAACAGGATTTGCCATAGGATTCACCTTATTTCTTTACGGGTTCGATCTTGTCAAAGCCGGTGAAGGGACGGAGCACCTCCGGTATGATAACTGTACCGTCTGCCTGCTGGTTGTTTTCCAGAATGGCAATGGCGGCACGGTCGGTCATGGCGGTGGCACTGATAGTATGGACAACGTCACGGTTGCCGTCAGAATCCTTGTAGCGGATATTCAGGCGGCGGCTCTGGAATCCGATGAGGTTGGTATTGCTGGTGACTTCACGGTAGGTGTTGAATCCTGCGAACCATGCCTCGATATCGTATTTTTTGTATCCGGGTGCACCCAGGTCACCGAGACAGACATTGACAACGTGATAGGGCAGACCGAGCTGCTGCAGCAGATATTCTTCATTTTCCAGACAGAATTCATGATATTTCGGGGAATCTTCCGGTTTGCAGAAAATGATCTGTTCGACTTTGTGGAACTGGTGGACACGGAAAATTCCACGGGCGGCCTTGCCGTAACTTCCTGCTTCTGTACGGAAACAGGGGGTATAAGCAGTGTAGCACAAGGGCAGTTTGTCCCCGTCCAGCACATCATCGGCATGATAACCCACAAGAGTCTGTTCCGAAGTACCGATAAGAGCGAGATCCTGATCCTTGATGCTGTAAGTCTGGTCGGCAAAGAAGGGCAGATAACCGGTACCGAAAAGGGTGCGTTCCTTGGCAACACAGGGAGTCATAAAAAGGGTGAACCCCCGTTTGACAAGTTCCATCTGTGTCCAGTAAAAAAGAGCCTGCACAAGCTGGGCACCTTTGCCTTTCCAATAGTAAAAACCTGCACCGGCGACTTTTGCGCCGCGCTGGGTATCGATGATATCAAGCAGTTCACCCAGTTCCTGATGGTCACGGACGGGAAAATCAAAGGTGGGGATGGTACCGACTTTGCGGATCTCCACATTGTCTGCATCGCTGTCGCCATCCGGCACATCATCGGCAAGGAGATTGGGCATATAGCTGAGCATGGTATTGAGCTTGTTCTCGGCTTTGCTGTATGCTTCTTCCAGATCGGCAAGTTCCACTTTCAGGGTTTTGACCTGTTCTCTGGCGGCGGGATTGTTTTTACATTCCTTGCTCAGGCGGTTGCGTTCTGCCCTCAGTGCCTCCACTTTGGTAAGCAGGGAACGGACACGTTCATCAGTGGCAATAAGAGCATCAAAATCAATGGGTGCGCCGCGGCGTATACAGTTTTTGCGGACAAGTTCCGCATTTTCACGGAGAAGTTTTACATCTATCATAACAAAATACCTTTATTTAATCAGATATAACGGGGCATGGGAAATGCTGCAACAAACTCTTTCACCTCTTCGCCGATGGCACGGAGTGCGGCTTCATCCTCACGGGCGGCGACACCACGCTCGATGAAATCGGCAATACGGATCATTTCGGCTTCCTTCATACCACGGGTGGTAACTGCGGGGGTGCCGAGACGGATACCGCTGGTGACAAAGGGCTTTTCAGGATCGAAGGGGATCATGTTTTTGTTGCAGGTGATGCGTGCGAGATCAAGGGCATTGGCAATAGCTTTGCCGGTGGTGCCTTTGGGACGGAGGTCAACAAGCATCACATGATTGTCTGTACCGCCGGAAACGATGCGGAAACCACGCTGTGCAAGAGCATCAGCAAGAGCTGCGGCATTGAGACGCACCTGATGCTGGTAAGCCTTGAATTCAGGGGTCATTGCTTCGGCAAAGCAGATAGCTTTGGCGGCGATAACATGTTCCAGCGGACCGCCCTGCAGGCCGGGGAAGACAGCTGAATTGATAGCTTTCAGGTATTCTTCTTTGCAGAGGATCAAACCGGAACGGGGTCCGCGGAGGGTTTTGTGGGTGGTAGTGGTCACAACGTCGCAGTAGGGAACGGGGTTGGGGTGTTCTCCGGCGGCGACCAGACCGGCGATGTGTGCCATATCCACAAAAAGTTTTGCGCCCACCTTGTCCGCAATTTCACGGAGACGGGGGAAATCAATGATACGGGGATAAGCACTGGCCCCGGCAAGGATCATTTTGGGAGAGTTTTCCACGGCGAGACGTTCCACTTCGTCATAGTCGATCATTTCTGTTTCGGGGGAAACGCCGTATGGAACTATGTTGTAAAGTTTGCCGGAAAAGTTCATGGGATGACCGTGGGTCAGGTGACCGCCGTGGTCAAGGCTCATGGCAAGTACAGTATCGCCGGGCTGGACAAGTGCCTGATAGACAGCCATATTGGCCTGGCTTCCGGCGTGGGGCTGCACGTTGGCGGCCTCTGCTCCGAAAAGTTTCTTGGCACGTTCAATGGCAATGGATTCGATTTCGTCAATAAATTCACAGCCGTTGTAGTACCGTTTGCCGGGGTAACCTTCAGCATATTTGTTGGTAAGGACACTGCCCTGTGCGGCACGGATGGCACAGCTGGTGAAGTTTTCACTGGCAATAAGTTCAATACCGTCATTCTGCCGTTCAGCTTCCCGGTCGATGATGTTGGCGATTTCGGGATCGGAGTTGCGGATGGCGGCGATATCATCATAGCTGTCACGGTCAAGCTGGTTCAAACGGCGGATATGGCGTTCTTCCTGACTGAAAGGTTTGCCTGCCCATGCTTTCACCACCTCCAGCATACCTTCCACATCGAGGGCATCGCCGGGCAGGACAAGTACATTGCTGCAGTTGTGGTCACGGCTCTTGATGGCGATTTCGGGATCTTTGGTCAGTACGGCACGGACATTGCGGAAACGGTTGGCGCCGATAGTCATACCGACACCGGAACGGCAGATGAGAATACCGCAATCAGCGGCACCTGTGGCAACTGCACGGCCAACAGCTACGGCAAATACAGAGTAATCATCGTCTTTATCGAAGACGTGCGCCCCGCAGTCCATAACCTGCCAGCCCATGCTGCTCAGGATTTTTGCCAGTTCATTTTTCTGCTCAAAACCGCCGTGGTCAGTACCCATGGCGACGACCGGATGTTCAAGAACCTGAAAATCTTTCATTTGGATCTTTTTCCCTCAACGTTATTAATTTTGGTTTACATATTCAAAAATGTTATCCAGAGCCGGTTTCATGGTATTGAAACAGCTCCGGTAGAAATCAAAATCTTCCGAAAGCCAGCTTATATCGCTTTCCCTGTTGCCTTCTTTCAGCCAGTTCGCCAGCAGTTTGGTCTTTCCTGCCGCCCGGGGATAAAAGTTTGTTATCGCCCGGCAGTGCTGCGCCTCCATGCATATGATCAGCGCAGAATCCTGCAGCATGCCCACAGAAACGCTCCGGCTTCTGAAATCATCGAGATGTGCAGAAAATTCCTGCATAAGAGCAACTGCATTTGCGCTTGCCCGCATCCCGTCAGCAGCGCAAACTCCGGCACTGGCGGCGTGCCATCTGCTGCCGTGTTTCCCGGCAAGCATATTGAAATATGCTTCTGCCATGGGACTGCGGCAAATGTTTCCACTGCACACGAACAATATCTGCTTCACTTTATCTACCCCGTAAAAAAGTTTCTATCGAAACAATAATATAACACATTATAGGGATTTTTGCAAACCGATAGAGCAAAAAGTGTGAAGCAGATATTTTTAATAACACTTTACCGCAACACAGAAAGGCACTTTTTTCTGCTTTTCCGCAGAAAAAAGTGCCGGAATAAAGTTTTTATAACGTTCTCTTAATATTTGCCAGCGGCAAACTGGTACGGGAATGTGCATGGCTCCTGGGTTACAAAGATGAATTTTATTTTTCAAGGGACTTCAAGAAACATTTCGGATACGCCCCGAAATACCATAAACAGTATCAGGGAACTCTCCCCGCCAAAACCGGCAATATATAGTTTCTTACACAAAAAATCCTATTTTTCTTATTGCTTTCATTTGCATTTTCCCGAAAGTGATGTAAATTAAATGGTGTGTTGAAACAAGTGCACCCATAGCTCAATTGGATAGAGCGTCTGGCTACGGACCAGAAGGTTAGGGGTTCGACTCCCTTTGGGTGTACCAAATATTAGCCCTCTTGAGAGCAATCTCAAGAGGGTTTCTTTTTGCCCTTTTTCGGGGAGAAAAGCCGTTTTGAGTGGTGTTGGAGAACTTTGAGAAAGATGCTGCGGAAAATCCCTCAAGTACCACCGAGTACCATTTGAAATATCTTCAATATATCCCGACAGCTCTCTTTGGCTACGGAAGGTACTCTGCCATATTTACCGGAAACGTTTTCAATTTATTTTATGTCATAGAATCAACAAACCGAGGTGTTATCTATGGCAAGCAAAACGATCCGCTTGAGTGTCGGAGCAATTTTCTCCAAAGGTCCGGGGAAGATATATTTTTACCGCTATCAAGTTGACGGACACCGCAAAACCGTCAGTCTGCAAACTACCAATCGTGCCGAGGCTTTACGCAAAGCCGAAGAGTTTATTCCGATCATCAAAGCAACGTCCACCGAAGTCATCGCCGCTCATGTGCAACAGGCAAGAGGGCTTGCTTCAGCCAAGCGTGAGTTGCCGTTAAGCGGTGTCTGGGATTATTATTCTCTGCACCCCGATCGTGCAAATCCGGCGACTATCCATGAACAACTCCAATACAAGACATCTTTAATGGAGTTTATCCATTTTCTCAATAATCCCTCGATACCGGTTCGCAATATCACTTTTCAGGATACGGAGAATTTTGCCAAGCATCTCCGTAAAACTGATATTGCCGTTTCTACTCATAACCGGAAGATCAAACGGCTCCGCAAAATCTTTTCCACCTTGTCCGATTTTCGGGATGATGAAAATCCTTTCCGGACTATCCTCTTTCGCCGTGAGCGTGAAGAACAGGATATTGGAGTACGCCGCTTGGCGTTTTCCCGTGAACAGGAGCAGCAGTTGCGGGATGTGTTGGCAGATGATATTCACCAGGTTATCAACAAACCGGAAATCCGGGTGGTTTATTATCTGGGAATGTATACCGGTCAACGCCTGAAAGATTGTGTTTTACTGCAATGGCACAGTATTGATATGGAACGGCGGCGGATATGGGTAAAGCAGTTCAAAACCGGTAAAGAGGTGACTATTCCAATTGCAGACGAGCTGTTTGAAGTGCTTCAGCTTGCCAAAGCGTGGCAATGTGATAATTATGTCTGCCCCAAAACTGCGGAACGTTACAACCGGCTTGATGCTGACGGTAAAAATATCGGCAACAATCTGGTTAATCTGGATGTACTGCGGGTTATCCGGTGGATCGGCATTGAACCATCTCTGCCGGTTCCCGGTCGCAAACGGCGGGTCACTCAATATGGTTTCCACTCGCTTCGCCATACCTTTGCCAGTCATTGTGCTGAAGCGGGAGTGCCTAAAGCGGTATTGCTCTCCATTCTTGGTACAGATTCAGAAATCGCCGACAAATATTATACCCATATCGGCGAAGAAGCTCAACTGCGAGCAATTGAAGCCGTTTGTGGTAATATGGTCATTTCTGCCAACGAGAGAATCCGGAAAGCTTTGAAATACCTTGCCACTCTGCCGGATTCAGAAATCCGCCAAAATCTGGAAAATATTCTGAAAACGGCATAAATCCCCACTTTCTTCAAAAAATCGCAATTTTTTTTGAAAAGTGCCCGTTGACCGTGCCCTGTTTCTCTGTATATATAATATAGGACAAATTATATATTGATTTCAGAAGGATCTTCAGAGAGTATGAATTTTATTATATCGGTGTTGCGGTATCGGACAGAAGTGCCGACCATCCGGCGTTTGAAGGGGAATGCGTTGGATTTTTCCAGTTTCTTAAAGTTGGAAAATCCAATGCCGAGCATTTCAGCGGCTTCTTTCTGGTCGATAAGTTTCGGCATAATTACAGGCAGTTCTTCTCCTTTTTGGGCAAGATATGTTAAATGGGCGATAATTTCCCTTTCTTCCGGAATGGTCAATACTCCATTTTCTGCCAGTGGATGCAGTATTTTTGCGATCAATTTTACCGTATTGGGGCGGATTTGGGTTGCCATTTGTAATTTCCTTGTACTTTTGTTGAAAAGTTTTTACGCTCAATTTTCCCTGAAAACGCAGGGGGTTTTTAGATTTTGCTATTATATAAAATAAAATTATAAGAGATTTCAATATAAAAAGGGAGAAAAATCATGGGTAGAGCCATTGTTATCAAAGAAAGAATGTATGAGGAATTTATCATCCAGCAGGGAGCAGCCGGAGCAAGAAAAGAGATATTGGATGCTATCTGCCAAATCTATCGGGATATGTGGATTAAATGTTCAAAGAGACTCTATGTCTGCCACTTCACAGTACATCTGGAACCGCGTTACAAAAATCAGGCAAACGACTTTATCAGCGGAACAATGCAAAGTTGGAGACGGACTCTCCTGAACCGTAAAATCAAAGCTGAATATATCTGGGCAAGTGAGATAGGGGAATTATCCTGCGATCAACACAGCCATTTCCATATATTCATCATTGTTCACGGAAAATATCTGCAATCGGCAATGAAAATTTCTGAACATCTCAACAAACTTATTTCCAGACGGTTGGGAAGAGATAGTCACGTATTCCATATCAACCCGCCGCAACAGGGAAACAGTTTCCGCATGGGGAAGAAAGTTACTGGAAAACTATATAATCTGGATGATGCCGTCTACTGGACAAGCTATATTGCCAAAGTTTCGACCAAGTTTGCCCCATTTATGCAAAAGAGTTTCAGCTATTCCAAAGGTTTTCAGGATGGTGCCACTCCGGAAATAAAATACATGCTGCAATTGACCAAAAGCAATGCCGAATGGTTTGCCTGGGGCGGCAATCATCTCAACTGGGAAAAGATTCTCAACTTCAATCCTGCTACCGGCAAACCTTTCACGGCAGAGAACGGCACAGAAAACTATCTCTCTTGCACAGAAGACTCTTTCCCGTATGGCAAGGTGGATTAAATTCAACAGCCCCTTTCTGTGCAAAAAAGATACCTTCGTGACCGCATAAAGTCTCAGTAATTGACCGGAATAATTTTATCGTGTATGATAAAACGGTACTGGCAAGTTCCGCTTCGGGTAGTAAAATCATGCGGTACACAGGGAATGTTACTTGAAAAATCACGTTTGCGGTGTAAATTAAATTCATTACACCAAACGAAAGGATTTTGATGGTAAAAAACTGAAATTTGATAATTTGAACTTCTGAAAATCAAATAATGTAGGCCACACAAAGAAACTAGCAATTTCAAACGCAATGGCCGTTCCGCATGATATGTGTCAATAAGGATTGACGCATTTTCGTGTTTTGTCGTTGCGTGGGCTTGCTAGTGCCTTTTGTGTGACAGAATATCGGGAGTGCGTCTTTTTTATTGCCGTGTTCCCGGAAACACGAAAGGACATATCATGGACCCAAACACAAAAGTCTGCCCATTCTGTGGTGAAGAGATCAAAGCAGTGGCGATCAAGTGCCGCTACTGTGGAGAGTTTTTGAAAGAAAAAGAGACTCCAGAGCCACTGGAAAACGCTGAAAAAGTTACAGAAATTCCGATTCCCGCTCCTGTTGCTGATGTGCCGGCAAATGAGGAAACGAAGTCGCTGGAACCTGTCGACACTTCCACAGAAGTTGATAAAAAAACTGATTTGCCGACTGCAAAAACAAATATATCTGAACTATCAACAGTTGCCGTTACCCACTGTAATACTCCTGATCCATCCAGAGATGATATTTTTGCATGGATATTGGCATTTTTCCCTATTTGGGGAATTTTATTCCAACACATCGTAGCATTTATGCTATCAATTGTGCCTATTGCAATTAGTCTCGCAATAATATTCCCCGCATGTAATCGGAATAGAGAAAAAGCAAGAAAACATTGCCGAATCAACAAGGGAAAAGAAATTTTTTATCGCCATCTGCCCCAAATTCAAGTTTTGTTATGCAAAAACGGAGAGCCACGTTTCATTATTCAAGAGATGACGAGTGGAGAAATACGTAATATCGCTTCTATGCTTTTGTCTGCGATTTCAATTCCCGAAGGAATTGTTTATTATTTCGCGATGCTGATATTAAAACTTGGTCTTAATAAATTTTGTGCACTTAACTTTGAAAAATAAAATACCATTGAGTACCATTTGAATATATTTGTGTTGTTCGGGGAAGTGGGGCTACGGGAGATACCGGAAAGGTTTCTCCGGGCGGGAAAGAGTTTTCTTCCGGGGAAAGTTTGATACCCTGCCGTTTCCTTTGGGTGTACCAGATATTGGCCCTCCTGAGAGAAATCTCAAGAGGGTTTTCTTATGCCTTGATTCGGGGAGAAACTATGTTTATTGCCATTCTCCGTACCCATCCGTAATACTCTGTACCAATCCGTAAAAGTACCACCGGGTACCTCTTGAAAGATTTGACAAAAATCATACTTTTCAAGCGTTTTGTCAACAAAATCATCTTTAATCTGATGCCAGGGAACAGGTACAGCCGGATGATCGCAAAAAATTCTGTTTTTTTATTTGCAATTATTTGTTTGTACTGTTATATTGAAGCCGGAGAAAAACAAACTGTATTGATTCTGACAATGAAATTTTTCTCAACAGCATACCGCCGGATGTACCGGATGGAAGAGGAACAATAAAAAAGGAGGAGGAACAATGGATACTTTTGAACTGGAAAAACTGCAGGAAGAAATACGTATAAAATCAGGATTCATCACCCGTATCCGCAGTGAATTTGAACAGGTCGTTGCCGGTCAGAACAAACTTTTCGACCGCATGATACAGGCTTTGCTCACCGGGGGACATGTTCTGCTTGAAGGCGTGCCGGGACTTGCCAAGACCCTTGCAGTAAAAACTCTCGCCGGGAGCGTGAACGGAGCTTATTCCAGAATCCAGTTTACTCCTGACCTGCTGCCCGCTGATCTGGTCGGCACAAGGGTATATGAAGCAGAAACCCATACTTTTGCCACACGCAAAGGCCCTGTTTTTGCCAATTTCGTACTGGCTGACGAAATCAACCGCGCCCCCGCCAAGGTGCAATCGGCGTTGCTGGAGTGTATGCAGGAACATCAGGTGACCATCGCCGGAGAGACCCATCTTGTACCGGACCCCTTTATGGTGCTTGCCACCCAGAACCCCATTGAACAGGAGGGCACATATCCGTTGCCGGAGGCACAGGTGGACAGATTTATGTTCAAACTTCTGGTCACATACCCTGTCAGAACGGAAGAGGAGCTTGTTGTACAGCGTATGGCGCACTCATCAGGTCTGCCGGAAGCCCGTCCGGTTGCAACCTGTCAGGAAATAATCGAAGCCAGAAAAGCTGTTGACAGTGTTTATCTGGATAACAAGATCCTTGATTACATACTTGATATAGTTATTGCCACACGTCCCCGGCAGATGTCGCAGCTTTCGGCACGGCAGGATGGCGTTGATCTCCGCTGGCTGGAAAATCTCGTGGAATTCGGTGCAAGTCCCCGGTCAGCCATTGCCCTTGCCATGGGGGCGCGTGCAGCGGCATTCACCAGCGGCAGGGCCTATGTAATCCCGCAGGATGTGAAAGATATTGCCCCTGATATACTCCGCCACAGAATAACTGCAAGTTATGAAGCAGAGGCGGAAAACATGACCTGTGATATTATTATTGCCCGTCTGCTTGATGAACTGCGTACCCCGTGATATGTCCGTAAGAGGTTCAGGAGGAGCATAGCATGGAAAATATAGATACAAAAGCTCTGCTGGGGCAGATAAAAAAGATCGAAATACGCACCAACCGTGCTGTGGACGAGATTTTCGGCGGTGCCTGGCGCAGTGTTTTCCGGGGACGGGGGATCGAATTCGATGAGGTCAGGGAATATGCTGACGGCGATGATGTACGGGATATTGACTGGTCAGTTACCGCCCGTACCGGCAAACCATTTGTAAAAAAGTATGTTGAAGAAAGGGAACTGTCTGTCGTTCTTCTTGTGGATGCATCGGCCAGTCAGCATTACGGCAGCGGCGGAAGGAGCAAGCTGGCAAGAAGTGCCGAATGTGCCGCAATGCTGGCTTTGAGTGCAGTACGCAATCATGACAAGGTTGGTCTCGCACTTTTTACGGATAGAATAGAACGCTGGATAAGTGTTGCCGGCGGCAGAAAACATTCACTCAGGCTTGTGCGGGAACTGCTGGGATTCCGTCCGTCAAGCGGCAGAACTGATATTGCAAACGCTTTGCGGGAGCTTTGCTCCATACAGCGCAGACGTGCCATTGTTTTTCTTTTCAGTGATATGCTCGGCAGCATGACTGAATACGGGCATGACCTTAAACTGGCAGCGGCACGTCATGATATCGTGTGTGTCAGAATACATGATCCGGGCGAAGAAAATGCCCCCTCCGGTGCCGGAGCTCTCTTTGCCGATCCGGAAACAGGCATGGTATACGACCTTGCCGCCGGGGGCAGTATGGAGTGGTTCAGTGCAGAAAGCCGACGGCAGTATGCCGGAATACGCCGTATCTGTCTTGAAGCAGGCGTCGATATGGTAGATCTCTCTACTGCAGATGATGCGGTAAGGGTACTTGTTGAGTTTTTCCGCCGCCGTGGAGCAGGGAGAAGGAGGAGGCGGATATGAAAAACAGAAGAAAACTGCTGATATGGACGGCAGTGATATTTATTGCCGCCGGAATCATATTTTTTACCGGATTTCAATTTTTCCGTACCGGCACTGTCAAAGGTGAATTGCTGCCGCTGCCGGAGAGTGCCGCTATCGGCGAAACAATTCCGCTGACAGCTGTACTGCAAACCCCTGCCGGATACCGCATTACCGGAACAACACTGATACTGCCGGATGGCTGGACGGCAGCGGGGCGACCGGAAGTGAAAGATTCATTCACTTTTGATCTCTCCCGCAACTGGCAGATCACCGCCCATGCGGTTCCGGTGGAGCCGGAGAAAGGCGGCCCCGGCAGTTTGAACCTGAAAATGGAGGACATTACCGGCAGGGAATTACCGGATCAGCAGCTGGGATTTGAACTGCCCGGTGCGGGAAAGGCGGTAAATGACACTTCTGAACCGCTGCCTGTATATACAGCCGGAAAAATGACAGAAGTAAAAGAGGCGGGAACCATGCAGATACTGCTCCTGATCGCCGCAGTTGTGATCGCTGCAGCGGCAACAGTGGCAGCAATTTTCATATTCCGGCGCAAAAGAGCAGTTCCGGCAAAGGATTTCTGGCAGGAAACCATGGTGCAGCTGGAAGAGATCAGGGGAGAAATACCACGCTGCCGTGATCTGAACAACCTTCTGGCAAGACTTTCTGATACTGTGCGGGAATACCTGGAAAAACGCTTTGACCTGCCTGCAACCAGACGGACAACACCGGAATTTCTTGCCATGCTGGCACAACCGGATGCTCCCCTGCAAGCAAGTGACAAAGCCGCCCTGCAAACATTTCTTGCTAAAACAGAACTGGTGAAATTTGCCTGTGTCAACGCAGAAAGGGGATTATTGGAAAAAGCTGCGGAAACTGCTATCGGAATCGTCAGAGATTCCAAGCCGGAAAGTTCAGAGGAAGAAGAGGAGAAAAAAGATGTTTGAATTTGTATATCCCTGGTTTCTGACCCTGTTTGTCCTCCTGCCGTTCCTGTATATGTACCTTGCAGGACACAAGGGCGACGGTATTCTTATAATACCTGATGCAGCCAAAATACGGCGGGCGGCACCCCGGAAACGCTTTGATCCGGTACCGCTCTTGCTGGTGCTCGTCATTGCACTGCTGATAACGGCACTGAGCCGTCCCCGTATCGGTATCGGAACAGCGGTACATCGCGGCGAAGGTATTGATATGATACTGGCACTTGATCTTTCCGGCAGTATGGATGCAATAGATATACCTGCCCGGGTAAGAACACAGGAGGAACTCAGGCAGGCTCTGGCAGATGGTTCGGCTATCCGGCGCATTGACAGTGCCAAAAATGCTTTGAGTACATTCATCTCCCGGCGGCCCGATGACCGTATCGGGCTTACCGGGTTCGGAGAATTGGCTTATACCCTTGCTCCGCCGACACTTGATCACGGCTTTCTGCTGCGTCAGCTCAAATCACTGGAAACAGGTCAGTTGGGGGAACGCACAGGTATAGCCGCCCCCATTGCCGCCGGTATCAGGCAATTACAGGGGGAAGAAGAGGAGGAAAACCGCAGAATAATAGTCCTTTTTACTGACGGTATAAACAATGTGGAGGATATCATTACTCCGGAGGCTGCGGCAGCAATGGCGGCAGAGCGAAATATCATCCTCTACACCGTGGGTATCGGCGGGGAACAGGCGCTGGTGGAAGGGCCATTCGGGATGACAGTCGCCAAAGGCGAATTTGACGAAGCAGCCCTGCAGAAACTTGCTGAACTGGGCAAAGGTAAATATTTTCATGCCGCCGATGCACAGGCATTGCAGGAAGTTATGGCAGAGATAGATTCTCTGGAAAAGGTTTCTTTTGAAGCTCCGGAATATATTCAGTACAACGAAATCGCTCCATACCTTGCCGGAGCGGCACTTTTACTGCTTTTTGCAGCGGTAATATTGCAGAACACCGTATTTATGCGACTGCCATGAAGTTTTTTCAAATACCCTGGCGTGCCTTCAATGCCATTGCTATTGTGGCACTGTCGGCGTATGCCGGATCGGCTCCGGCAGGCAGCCCCCGGGCCGGGATGGTGATCCGCACATCCAGTCCGGAACATCTGTCGCAAATATAATTGCAGGTCGCTCTGCCCTCCACATCACCGGAAAGCATGATTATAAGCTCTTTCACCCCGCCTCCGGCAAGGCGGCGCAGCAGCGTATCGATATTCAGTGTTTCTGCACCACGCCCGTCAAGGGGAGAAAGTTTTCCACCGAGAACATGATAAAGTCCGCGGTACATGCCCGAATTTTCCACCGGGGCGATCCGGGTAAAATCTTCCACAAGACATATTGTGGAAGATTCCCGTGACGGGTCAGAACAAATGGCACACCTGCAGTTGCCCTCTGAAATATTTCCGCACTCCGGACATACACCGTTTTTTTCCGGCAGTGATGCAATAAGTGTCCCCAGCTGCACCAGTTCGTCATCCTGCCAGCGGATAAATTCCAGTGCCATTCTTTCGGCGGCACGGCGTCCCACCCCGGGCAGGCGTTTGAGAGCTGTCATAAGCTCGTCAAGATATTCAGGATACTTATACATATACCGTCAGGATCAGATAAGTCCGCCCATATCGATACCGCCTGTAGCCTGTTTGAGTCCCTCGGCTGCGGCAGTTTTGGCAGCAAGCATGGCAGTGTTGGATGCCTGACGGACCATTTCGGCAAGGCGTTCAGGGTCGGAGAATGGTGCTGAAGCACCGAAAACAATGCTTTTCACCTGAAAATCACCGCTGACAACGACCTTCACAGCATCGCCGCCGGCTCCGGCTGAAAACTCATTTTTCGCCATTTCTTCACGGAATGCTTTTACATTTTTCTGTATTTCGCCGGCCTTTTTTGCCAGATTCATCAGCTGACCAAGATTTTCAAACATAGTAAAATTCCTTTCATTGACTTATTCAAGAATGTCGGCAACATCGCCGCCGAAGAGATCCAGAGCCTGCTGCACCATGGGATTTTCTTTGGCCTCGGCAATAGCTTCGGGGTCATTCATCAGTGAACGCACTCTGGGGATCTCTGTTTCCGGAACAGTTTCCTGCTCACCGGAATTATCCCGGCTCACCACTTCAGGTTCCGGGATCATTGTTTCCGGAACTTCCGGCTCAATAACATCCGCCTCAACAGCTTCCGGTTCCGGTATATATTCAGGCTCAGCAGGGATTTCTGCAAATCCGGCTGCTGCGGGAACTTCAGCAGGGTACTCAATATCTGCCGGAGAATGTTCCGCAAGTTCCGCTTCTGCCTCGCTGACCGGTTCCGGCGGGAGCATTTCGTCACCCTGTTCAAGGATTGAAAGCTCCGGCAGCAGTTTGATCATCGCCTGCCAGTCACCGGTAAGTTCCTGAATCAGACTTTGCAGCGGTTCAACATGACTGCCAAGATCACGCCTTTCAACAGCTCCGGCAATTTGCAAAGTAAGTACCCCCTGCTCCATGCCGACAACTTCGGCACGTCTCCACGCATCAAGAATTTCCGGTTCAGCAAGTTTACGGCCTTCCAATTCGCCGAGTATCAGCTGGAAAAGAGTTTCTGCTTTGCCGGTATTCCTGTCGGCAATGGGGGAAACCGGGAAGGATTTACGTTCAGGCTCAACTGGCACCACAGGTTCTGCAGGAGCAACTGCCGGTTCAACTGCCGCAACAGGTTCTGCAGGAGCAACTGCAGGCTCAACTGACACCACAGGCTCTGCAGGAGCAACTGCCGGTTCAACTGCCGCAACAGGTTCTGCAGGAGCAACTGCAGGCACTGGCGCCGGCATGATCCGGGGCTGCTGCGGCAGCGGCTGAACAGCAAGAGCCGGAGCTTTGTCCACAAAGTCGATCTCTCCGGCGGCGCGCAACTGGTTGAGCCTGGCAAGAATATCTGCAGCAGATACCCCGTGCACCTCCCGCATTGCCCGGAGAAAAAGCATTTCAAGATAAACATGCTTGTTCACCGCATCCCGCAAAGCTCTGCCGGAGGTGGAAAGCATGTCAATAAGACGCTCGACCTTGTCAGGATCTGCCGCAGAAGCTATCCGCTGTGCCCGCTGCAGCAAACCGGCATCAGCTTCTGTAAGTTCTGCCGGGTCGGGAACGATATTGGCAAGCTCCACACAGCGGAGGAAATTAAGAATATCTTCAAGCAAAGTTTCCAGATTTCTACCTGCTCTGGCACATTCGCCTGTACTTCGCAGCATTGCCGCACGGTCATTGTTCAACAGAGCAGCAACGATATTTTCCAGCTCATCGCCTCTGGTCAGACCGAAAAGTGCCAGTACTTCTTTTTCATCAATAGTATTGTCGTCGCCGGAGGAAAAGAATGCTATCATTTGATCCAGAAGCGACTGTGCATCACGCATACCGCCCTGTGCCGCACGGGAAATCGCCGCAAGGGCACCGCTTGAAATATTCACGCCTTCACTGCGGGCAATCAAGGTCAGGCGTTCAAAGATCATTCTGGTGGGGATAGGCATCAGATCAAAACGCTGACAACGGGAAACTATGGTAGGCAGTACCTGATGAGCCTCGGTAGTGGCGAAAATAAATTTCACATGTGCCGGGGGTTCTTCAATGGTTTTCAGCAATGCGTTCCAAGCCGCTTTGCTGAGCATGTGTACTTCGTCGATAATATACACTTTGTATTTGGCGGCAACGGGCATGTGGCGGACTTCTTCCGCAAGTTCACGCATACTGTCCGCTGAATTCCGGCTGGCGGCGTCGATTTCCACCACATCAAGGCATCTTTCAGCAGCAATGGCACGGCAAATTTCGCACTGACCGCAAGGTTCGCCGTCAGTGTTGTTGAGACAGTTGAGAGCCTTGGCGAAGATACGGGCAGTGGTGGTTTTGCCTACACCGCGCGGTCCCACAAGGAGATATGCATGTGCGATGCGGTTCATCCTGATGGCGTTCTTCATAGTCCGCGCCACATGCTCCTGCCCGACAAGCTCCGAAAATTTCCCCGGACGCCATTTTCTGGCTATTACCTGATAATCACCCATTGTTTTCATCCAGATTTATATTGTCAAAGATACCGTCCAGACTGCCGATATTGCCTGAAAGATGTCCGGCATTGTCATGACGGGGCTTGGGATTCAACATTTTACGCTGAAATTCAAAGATTCTGTTCAACCCGGACTCGGCAAGATCAAGCATATTGTTCAATTCTTTGCGGGAAAAATTCCTGTGCTCCGCAGTTCCCTGCACCTCGATCATCTTGCCGGATTCGGTCATTACCACATTCATATCCACCCCTGCGGAGGAATCTTCGGCATAATTAAGGTCAAGGATGGTGTGTTCTCCGGTCATACCGACGCTGACAGCGGCAACAAGTTCCTTCATGGGATTGACATCATTGGTGATCTTGCGTACTTTGTGCGAACGCATTGCCAGAGCCAGTGCAGCCGCCGCACCCGTAATTGAGGCACAGCGAGTCCCGCCATCGGCATCGATAACATCACAGTCAACAGTAATGGTGTATCCATCCAGCAATGAAAGATCCATCACGGCCCGCAAACTCCGTCCGATGAGCCGCTGTATTTCAACCGTTCTGCCGCCCTGTTTCCCGGCAGCAGCTTCCCTTCCGAATCTTTCGCCGGTGGCTCCGGGCAGCATACCGTATTCAGCAGTGAGCCAGCCGCCGGAAACCTTCTGGGCACGCATCCATGAGGGAACTTTGTGTTCAAGGGTCACTGAGCAAACAACTCTGGTTCCTCCCATTTCCACCAGAACAGAGGCAAGCGGATGACTTTGATAATGACTTGTAAACCTGACCCGCCGCAAATCACTGCAACCGCGGTTGTCTATTCGTTTGAAAATTTCGGGCATGAACCCATCCTTTCCCCGTTGCCGGCAGATAAATACCCCGACTCGCCCTGTCTTTGCAAAGCCTCCGCCGGAAATACCCTGACCGCATAAGTAATAAAAAAAAGTAAGTCACCGGGCCCGGAGCAACCGGGGACCTGCTTATTTACTTGGGGCTGCTTGGTTCCCCCCCTGTCTCGGGTGGCCCCTCCCCA
>JAZSGI010000082.1:0-2832 GCA_045532655.1 Victivallaceae bacterium | reverse complement strand
TGTACCTTCCGGCAGTATCACCCGTATCAAACCGCCGTTACTGCCTTTAAGATAACTGTTGGCATCAGAATAAATGATTTCTCCGGATAGTTCTCCGCGGAACTCTTCACTTGACGGAACATAACCTGAACCGGCAGCAAGTTTACTGAAAGTTATTTTATGATCAGGCATATATGGTGCAAGCACAAGCAGCGCCCCAACAGCGATCGCCCCGGACAAAACTGTACACAGCAGGCCGACTTTGAACCATTGAAAGAAACTTATCTGACTGCCGCCGTGTTTCTCAAGCATACCAAGTGCCACGATATTCGCCGTACTTCCGATCATAGTGATATTACCGCCGAAACATGCACCGAAAAGCAGTGCCCACCATAATGGCAGATCCGTTACTGTGTTGGAAAGCTGTTCTATCACAGGACTGAACGCCGCCACGAAGATCACATTGTCAACAAAAGCAGACCCGAAAGCGGATACTGTGAATATAAACGGAACAAGCGTGACCGGTGTTGAGCCGGCTATACTGGAGAATCCTCTTGCCAGAACCTGATCCACATGTGTATGTTCAAGAGTCCCCGCAACGGCAAAGAGCAGCATGAAAAATATCAGTGTCCACCAATCAACTTCTTTCTCGATATAATGACGGGCCCTGTCCGGCTTGAGTATCATAACTATACCGGCACAAATAAGAGGCATGACAAGCAGTACACTGTTTTTTGCCAGTCCGAGCAGTTCTTCTGTCTGATGGTGTGTCGCAATAGCAAGAACAGTCAGGACTATCAGCACAAGTCCGCGTTTATAGGGAACCTTGACAACGGGGGCTATAGAAAGTCCCCGGTCGAGCCGTTCCTGCAAACTTATATCGAACCTGTCCAGATCTTTGCGGTACAGCCAGAGCAGGAGTATGATGGTTGCAAAAAGTGCCGTCAGCATGACGGGGAATGACCAAATCATAAAATCCCCAAAGGTGAGTTGACCTTTTGTGCCGATAAAGATTCCCACCGGATTGCCCATCATCGTACCGGCACTGCCGATATTTGTAGCGAGAACCGCAATAAGTATATAGGGCGTCGGGTTGAGTTTCAGGCGGTCACAAACCTGAAAAATAAGTGTGGCTATAAAAATTATAGACGTGACCTCGTCCACGGCACATGCCAGAAGCGCACTGGCAGCGGCTGTAACAAAAATAAACTTCCTGCTGTTCAACCTGGGCATGGAAACAATAAGCTGGACTATCCACGTAAAAAATCCCAGATCTCTCAATGCTCCGACAATGACCATCATTCCCACCAGAAAGAGAATCACTTCCAATGATGAAGAACTGACAAATGTCGGAATATCCAGCGATTTATTAAAAAGCAGTACCGCCAGTCCGAGAAACGCTATCGCCAGACGGAATCCCCAGAAAAAAAGCGTTCCGAAGATAATGGAAATAAATACAGCGCACGCAGTTGCCTGAGCCGCTGTCATCACTCCGGAAAAAATTGTACCGAAACCTACTGCAGCTGCAGCAGCCAGCAATATCCCGAAACGGGACACAATACTCCTGGCAGATAATTTTCCGCCTTCACTTGCATGTTCACTCATAATCCATTACTCCCAGAAAAGTTTTGCAGAAAAATTCTTCAAAGATACAAATCCTGCCGGTTTGCCATCATTATCCACTATCAGCAGCTGTTCCAGATTACTGCTGAGAAATATTTTGGCAAGTTTTACCGCCGGATCATCGATCCCGGCACTGGTAAACTCTTCCCGCATAACATCTGCCACTTTTGTTTCATCAGCTGTTTTCAGCATATCAGAAAAAGGCTGCAGCTGATATATCGGTGACAGATCCTCAAGCCACAAAAGGTGTTCCGGCAAACTGTATTTTAAAAGGTCGGCAAGTGCAAGCATCCCCCGGAGGTCGCCGGTGTTGTCGATGACAGGCAATTCGCCGGAGCGGGTAACTGCAAATTTCTTTACTGCATCAAGGATGGAGTCTGTTTCCTGAAGCATATCCTGAAATTTTTCCATAAGATCAGAGGCTTTCAGATAATCAGGTATTCTGGCGGCATTGCATGAAAACTGTGATAACAGCTCCTGCGGTGACGCACTGTCGGCGATCTTCTGGATAATATTTCCATCACTGAATTCACCAGCCAGAGCCGAAAGCAACTGAATATGCAAATTGGGATTATCGACGGGAGTGAGCAGCAGGATCATTACTTTTGCCATATCGGGACAGCCGAAATCACATCCGTCCGGGATGCAGGCTATTGCCACCAGAGCTTCCGTCAACCCCGGTATACGTGCATGAGGCAATGCCAGCCCGGGAGCGATCATTGTCGGGAAAAGAGCCTCACGGCTTTCCACTTCCTTCCGGGTATATTCAATATCCAGAGCCGGATAGTGACGTTTCAGAAGGCTTATGAGTGTTTCCAAAACTGCTTTGCCATCATTGTTATGCACCCCCACAAGGATATTGTTTGGTTGCAGAAAACTGCAGAAACTGTGTTGTTCCTTTGCCATACTTACCTCTTTATTATGCTAAAATTTAAGTATTAGAGTAACATAACAAGGGTTTTCTGATTTAGCAAATAAAAAATCGTATTTTTTTATGTTTTTTTACGAAAAAATATTATTTGAGACCTTTTCCCCTGCCAATCCCGGTAAAATCATTCATGATCGCTGCAGCTGGAAACACCATAACTGTTGAGGTAATTTCAAAAGTCATTCAAAAAATGGCAAAGATGCCATTCGCAAAGAGCTGCAAAGGGTAGTTTGAGGTTGCTACCTGTAAGGTAACAGCCGAAAACGCTCCCTTTGTCAGATCGAAGCGAGGGCGCTTTGACA
>JAZSGI010000136.1:0-4530 GCA_045532655.1 Victivallaceae bacterium | reverse complement strand
CAGATATTATCAACAGTTATGCTGCAAAGCACGAGGTAAAAAATTCCCTGCCCATGTGGGCTGTCCGCATTGCTGTTTCCGGTCTGAAGTCGGATCGTAGCCATGTCGTTCTGTGAGCCAAGGAGTTGTAAAAGTTTATTGTCTTCCTAAGACCGCTTGGCCTCCGACTTCAGATATTATCAACAGTTATGCTGCAAAGCACGAGGTAAAAAATTCCCTGCCCATGTGGGCTGTCCGCATTGCTGTTTCCGGTCTGGCTGTAACCCCCGGCGGTCCCGGTGAAATAATGAGCATCCTCGGCAGGGAAGAATCTCTCCGGCGTATGCAAAGATCACTGAAAAATTTGGAATAATACATCTCTTATTATTGGAATTTTTCTTATAAACGTGCTATGTTATACTGCACACCGTTATAATCTCAAACGGTGGGCAGTATATTTTCAATGGAGGATCTGTCAATGCCTGAATTTACCAATCAGCGTTTTGCTGAGCTTACCCAGCTCAAAGGTTCGCGCACAGTATATGCCGAAACCCCGGATACTGCAGTGCTGGAAAGTTTTGAAAACCTTTACCGGGACAGGGATTACGTTATTGAATTCGACTGTCCGGAATTCACTTCACTTTGTCCGGTGACCGGACAGCCTGACTTCGGACATATAAAAATCCGCTATATAGCTGATAAGCGTTGTGTGGAAAGCAAGTCTCTGAAACTTTATCTTTTCAGTTTCCGCAACTTCAATACTTTTCATGAGGAAGTAGTCAATCGTATTCTGGACAAAGTTGTTGCTGCGGTTTCCCCGCGTAAGGCAGAAGTTACCGGCAATTTTTACCCCCGCGGCGGAATTGCTTTGAATATAAAAGCGACCTTTGGAGGTTCTATTGATGAATGAGTTCCCTTTTTTGACATTTGATGAAAACGGCAGTGTTACAGATCCGGCAGGGTTCAAAGCCTCCGGCATAACCTGCGGGCTGAAAAAAAGCGGTAATAAAGATGCCGCTCTGGTTTACAGTGAACTTCCTGCAAATTTTGCCGCAGCCTTTACCAGCTGTACTTTTGCCGCCGCTCCGGTAGTATACGACCGCAAATTGGCTGCAGAAAGCGAAACTATCCGGGCGATTTTTGTAAATTCAGGCATTGCCAATGCCTGTACCGGCAGTGAAGGCATTGCCAATGCGGCAAGAACAGCTGCGGCAATAGAAGAAAAACTTAATTTGCCTCCCCGTACCGTTATGGTGGAAAGCACCGGACGTATAGGCGTCCATCTGCCAATGGAAAAAATCCTTAAAGGTGTTGATCTTGCATGTTCCGCCCTTGCCGGGGATGGCGGTCTTGATGCCGCTGCAGCAATAATGACCACCGACACTGTCAGCAAACATTTAAGTGTAAAAGTCGATTTCGGCAATGGTTATGGTTGTACTATCGGAGCCATCACCAAAGGTGTCGGCATGATCGATCCCAATATGGTAACAGTACCGCACGCTACGATGCTTTGCACTGTTACTACAGATGCAAAAATCGATAATGGTCTGCTGTCAGAAATGCTTTCCCGTTGCGTGGACAAGAGTTTCAACCGTATTACTGTGGATGGCGACATGAGTACCAACGATACTGTCGTAATCATGGCAAACGGTGCTGCCGGGATTGCCGTTCACTCCGGTTCAGACACTGCCCGCCGTTTTGAAGCAGCACTGCTCCAGATAATGCAGAAACTGGCAAAAAAACAGGTTATGGATGGAGAAGGAGCAACAAAGTTCGTTGCCGTTGAAGTCCGCAATGCCCCCAGTGTAAAAGATGCCAGACTCTGTGCCGAAGCAGTTGCCAATTCCCTGCTTTGCAAACCCGCCTGGTTCGGATGTGACCCCAACTGGGGACGTATAGTTGCCGCCCTCGGTTATTCCACAGCACAATTCGATCCTGAACTTACCGATGTATATTACAATGACAAAGCCGTGGTAAAGGGAGGCAGAGATGCCGGCACTCCGGAGACTGAACTGGCAGAAATCCTTGCCGGTCGTGAATTTACCGTCAAAATAGACCTGCACGACAAGTCCGGGGATTCCTACTGGGTCTGGACATCGGATATTTCCTATGAATATGTGAAGATCAATGCAGAATATCACACTTGATATTTCATGCTCAAGGGAGGACATTTTATGAAGAGAAAAAGTTTTTTCTTTTTAGCTGCAATATTTTGTGCAACAGTAATTCTCTCAGGCTGTCAAATGCCCATAGCCAGAGAATTCAAAAAAATACCGGCAGAGGATATTGACGTTTTAACTCTGTATGCAGCTGATATCGCAGTCTTGAAAGATAAAAGTCTTTCTCCCGGTTCCCTGGAGAAATATACTGCCGCTAAACATTTGGCAGAAAACGTGGATTTCACCTTTGCCCGCAATGTCCGGACACTTGATCAGATATTCGGGGCATGGGATGCCCAGATAGCAGTAATGAGTACAACAGCCCAAACAATCGTTTTCCATTATTCCTATAAAGACAAATCTGTCCACTTCAATTTCTCAAGATCCAAGAATCTTATAACCTTGGCAGAGGTTTCAATAACAGATTAATACTTGCAGTGTGATAACTTGATACCCTCCCGTTCCCGGATACATTTTCTGCAATATGTATCCGGGATTTTTATAGGTGAATTGCCAGAGCAAAAGCACGTTTGTAATAGTAAACGCACACTGCTCTCAAAAAGAGCGTGCGTTTACTTTTACAATCGTCACAATCGACAATTTTGAATTTAAAATACTTTTTATCCTTGCATATCAGCAAAAGCAGTGCTATATTAAAAATGCAATCAAAACGTTTTGACTTATCCCAGGTTTGCCCGCAAAAAACAATAAAGGAGAACGAAGATCATGAAAAACACGAAAAAAATTTTGTTCCTGTCATTTCTTCTGCCAGTAATTTGCTTCTCCGCCGTTCCGGAAAGTCCGCCAGTCAGATTTCCAGATTCCGCCTCATGGGGTGTTCAGATCCACACCCCATGCGACCCCACAATCATGGAAACATGCCATATGCCATGGGTGCGTATTCAGGGCCGCTGGATGTTCGGAGAACCGGAAAAAGGCAAATACGACTTCACTCAGGAAATAAAACTTGTCGAATATTACAAACAATTCAACTGCAATATCCTTTTCCTTCTTGATTCCGAAACAATGAGCCCTGATTATGCCGCTGCCACTACAGATGAAATCATAGAAGGTATGTCCAACTGGCACGCCGCCGTTGCCGCTGCATTGAAAGATTATGGTCAAATCGTTTTCGAGATCGGCAATGAACCGGAAGTATTTCCCCTCGGCAACCGTTGGAACAATCCGGAAATCTACACACGTCTTGCCCTTGCATCTGCCCGCAAGATACGGCAGAGCAATCCCAATGCCCTGATCGGAGCCTGTTCTGTAGCATGGGTCGACCGTCCATTCCTTACCTCTGCCATGGAAAATGGTTTATTAAGCGAAGGGACCATTGATTTTATAACGTTCCACGGTTACCACCGCAAAGATATGTGTCCGGAAAGCGGACTTGCAGAAGATGTGAAATGGATGCGTGAACTTATCGCAAAATACGCTCCGGCAAATCATTATGTTGATATAATCGATTCCGAACGCGGCTATGCTATCCTGCCGTCCACCCGTTTAAAACATCGTGACAACTGGCGTAATCATGCTCAAACAGTAACAGAACAGGCGGCATACCTGGCACGCCACTACATAGAGGAAAATTATCTCGGACTGGAAATCAGTATCTGGTACAAGGATATTAACGGGGAAGAATTTTTTGCCCTTGCCGGTGATGAATCCAACGGTTTGCGTCTGCACGGTCTTGTTTACAGGAATCTCTCCGGAATACTTGATAAAAACCCCAAACTTATGATAAATAACATTGCTCCGGCAGAGTTGCAGCAGATCCCTGCTGACCTTCCGGAAGATCTGCAGCCTTATTTGCGGACATTTTATATCGAAGACGGCAGCAGTAAACGCATCGTTGCGGCACTCTGGTTCCCGGTAGAAGCATTTGACGGCAAGATCATAGATTACCGCAAACTTCTTCCGGATGCCTCCATGGAAGAAGTGTGGCGTGATATCACTCCGGATGACACTGTAGAAATAACTGTTGACCTTGCAGTTGATGTCAGCGCCTTCAGTAATATCAAAACAGTGAAACAAGCAAACTTGACCGCACAGGGAAAAAATACTTTTATACCGGTAAACAATGTAGCTCAGACTGATACAACCCTTCTTATAAAGGATATCACTATCGGGCCAATGCCGACAGTTTTTACAATTGAAGTGGAATAAAAAGTAACTGTAACAATGAAAGCTGCGGGGGAATACCATTCCTCCGCACTTCTCCCACCTCTTCATTCATTCCTGTTTTTTATTGAGGTAATTTCAAAAGTCATTCAAAAAATGGCAAAGATGCCATTCGCAAAGAGCTGCAAAGGGTAGTTTGAGGTTGCTACCTGTAAGGTAACAGCCGAAAACGCTCCCTTTGTCAGATCGAAGCGAGGGCGCTTTGACA
>JAZSGI010000179.1:0-17922 GCA_045532655.1 Victivallaceae bacterium | reverse complement strand
CGGTCATTTCACCATGTCGGAATTAAGCCGAGAGCTTTCCTTCGGTAAAACTTATATATCGAAATATTTTTCTAAAGTGTCAGGATATTCGGTTATGAATTATTTCACGATGATGAAAATAAACGAGGCGAAAAGGCTTATAAGAGAAACGCCGAATAATTTCTCCGAAATATCCGAGATGCTTATGTTTACGAATTCGCACTACTTTTCATCGGTATTTAAAAAATACACGGGAATGACCCCTTCTCAGTACAAAAAATCCTGCACAAATATATAAGGAGAATTAAATATGAAAACCGCTATAATCAATACCGCAATCGTTCTCCCCGAATATCTTATTCCCAACGGAACGATAGTTATCGAAGACGGCATTATCGTTGATTTCGGAAAGAAAATATCCACCGAGGGAATGGAAATTATAGATGCAAAGGGAGCTTATACAGGTCCCGGTCTTGTTGATATCCATACACATGCAGACGGTGACGTATTTTTCAACGACGATCCGGTAGGAGTTGCAAAAAAGCTGCTCTCTCACGGTATAACCACCGTTCTTCCCGCTCTTTATTTCAGCAGTACGCGAGATGAGCTTATAGCTCAAGCCGAGAAAATCAAGGAAGCACAGAATTCCGGCGAGGCCGATAACATTTTCGGTCTTTATATGGAAGCTCCCTATATGAACCCGAAGTTTGGCTGTAACAGAGAAAACAATCCTTGGCGCGGAGATATTAAAAAGGAAGATTATATTCCTCTTCTTGAGGCGCTTAAGGGCTTTGCTAAGGTTTACGTTGTTGCGCCGGAAAGAGAAAACATTGAAGAGTTTTGCCATAAGGACACCACCGGCAGTTCCCATGCTGAATGCAATGGCACCCAGCAGCAGGATACCCAGAGTCTGGAGACTCAGGAACTGATCGGCAGAGAGCTTGGAACCGACGGAAAGACCAAGGAAGATGGTAACGATATTGCACAGAGCATTCTGGGCAGTATCGGAAAGACGGTCAACACAGCCGCATTCACGCATCAGGTTGCCCAGCATCAGCATACCGATAAGCGGAGCAGCATCGGGCAGCAGGAAGGCACACATGAGGGTGATGAGGACAGGGAAACAGACCTTTTCCAGTTTGGAAACAGGACGGAGCTGTTTCATCTTGATCAGACGTTCCTTTTTAGTGGTGAACATCTTCATGATAGGCGGCTGGATAATTGGAACCAGAGCCATATAGCTGTACGCCGCAACTGCCACAGCACCCAGCAGGGGCGGTGAAAGACGGCTGGTCAGGTAAATGGAGGTGGGGCCGTCAGCACCGCCGATGATACCGATACTGGCAGCATCGCGCAGGTCGAATCCCAGTCCTGCCATACCCAGCAGAACGGCACCGATAAGTGCGCCGAAGATACCCAACTGGGCGGCACCGCCCAGAAGAGCCATCTTGGGATTGGCAAGGAGGGGGCCGAAGTCAGTCATTGCACCGACACCCATAAAGATGAGCAGCGGGAAAAGTCCGGATTCAATACCCACATTGTAAGTCATGTAAAGCAGACCGCCGGGAGTTGAAATACCGATGATGGGGATATTGGCAAGCAATGCCCCGAAACCGATAGGCAGCAGCAGCAAGGGTTCAAAACCTTTGATGATAGCAAGGTAAAGAAGCAGCAGAGCAACACAGATCATCAGTACTTTCCCCAGACCCAGAAGCCAGGTACGGGCAAAATCAGCGTTGGTTTGCTGAATCAGATCATAGATACCGGTATTTTCACCCAATCCCTTCAACAGCTTGCTCCATGAACCGACTTCTGTTTTGCGGCTGGCACCGGCAACAGCTGAATCATGGGTAACCACCTCGGCCCTGTAAGAGTAAAGGATATCGCCCTTCTGTACGATCTGGGCACCTTTGAGGTCATATTTTTCAATGATACCGCCGTCAACAGTATAGATCTTGCCCTTGCTCCGGCCTTCCGGCTGCAGGTAGCAGATCTGGGTGTGGGGATAGAAAGTTGCACCGGCTTTCAGCTGATTGTTATTGGAATAAATGACAGCGGGTTTGTCCCAGTTGTAAATAACTTCAACAACGCCGTCCTTTTCCACAGAAACAAGCATTTCCGGAATATCATCGGCTGTAACAGCCAGCGGAGCAAGCACTGCAAAAAGCGGAGCAAGCATCCAAGCCATAAGTTTGACGATTTTCATGATCAGTTGCCTCCGATGATAGCAACGGTGTCTTCAGCGGCGATAACGTTGCCGACTGCGACCTTGAATTCCTTGAGAACACCGGCTTTTTCAGTCTTGATCTCTGTTTCCATCTTCATAGCTTCAACAATGAGGATGGTCTGGTTTTCTTCCACAGCATCACCGGGGTTGACCATGAGTTTGGTAACGGTGCCGGGAAGGGGTGACTTGGCTTCAAAATCTGCGCCGGATGCTGCTGCGGCAGGAGCGGCAGCGGCAGCTGCGCCGAAGCTGACATTATAGGTTTTGCCGCCGATCTTTGCAACTGCGGTATCGCCTTTGCTGTCAAGCTCCACCTGTACATTGGTACCGTTGACATTGACAGTACAGACCTTTTCGGCCTTGGCAGCGGCTTTGGGTGCTTCCTTGTAGCGGATGCCGTCGGTCATATTGCCCTTGAGGAACTCAAGACCCTTTTCGTCGCATGTGGCAACGATAAAGATGTTTTCGTCGGTGATGGGCAGGTTGGCAGCTTCCAGACGTTTCTTCATGGCCTCAACACCCAGCTTGGGATTGCGGTCATTGATGGAACGGACATCTTCAGTAGTGGGTTCAAGACCAAGCTGTTCAGAAGCGATCTTGACGATTTCCGGGTCGGGGGCTGCAGGAGTGCGGCCGAAGTAACCCAGAACCATTTTGCCGTAACCGTCGGTGATCTTCTT
Source organism: Victivallaceae bacterium (assembly GCA_045532655.1). Classification (GTDB taxonomy): domain Bacteria; phylum Verrucomicrobiota; class Lentisphaeria; order Victivallales; family Victivallaceae; genus JAVBQJ01. Next base: position 15,036 of record JAZSGI010000179.1, on the reverse strand, counting down.
CCACTTGCCCTGCATAACGTTGGCAAAAGCCTGCTGGAAATAGAACTGGGAAACAGGGGTGACGGAGGTTCCGAAACCGCCCTTGGCAACGACTTCGCGCATTTCAGCAATGGCGGCATCGTATTTGTCCAGACAGTTGTTGTCCCGCATCATCTGGGTATTGGCGGTAAGTGCGCCGCCGGGCATGGGTGAAAAGATGATTTTGGGGCTGGTCTGCATGGATTCGGGGGGCATGAAATATTTTTCGAGGCAGTTTTCGAGGACACGTTCAGCCTTCAGGATCTTTTCGGGATCGATATCAAGGCTGTATTCGGTGCCGCGGAGACGCTGCCACATAACCAGGATATCCACTTCGCAGGTGCCGCCGGAAAGGGGGCTCATGGCAAGGTCGATGGTATTGGCACCGGCTTCGATGGCTGCCATATTGCAGGCAACTGCCATACCGGCGGTGTCGTGGGTGTGGAACTGGATCTTGACATCATTGCCAAGGAGCTGACGTGCCTGTTTGATGGTTTCGTAAACAACAGCCGGGGTGGATGTTCCGCTGGCATCCTTGAATGCAACACTGTCGAAAGGAACGCCGTCGTCAAGGAAGCTGCGGAGGCTGTCGATATAAAATGCCGGGGTATGGGCATAGCTCTCGTTAAGACCCGGAGGCAGACCCATCATGGTGACGGTGATCTGATGATTCAAACCGGCATTCTTGATACAGCGGCCGGAATAGGAGATGTTGCGGACGTCATTGAGGGCGTCAAAGTTACGGATGGTGGTGATGCCGTGTTTCTTGAACATTCTGGCATGGAGATCAATGATGTCGCTGGACTGGGAGATCAGACCGACCACGTTGTTGCCGCGGGCGAGGGTCTGGAACTCAACATCGGGACCGACGGCGGCACGGCAGCGATCCATCATATCAAAGGCATCTTCGCAGCAGTAGAAATAAAGGCTCTGGAAACGGGCACCGCCGCCGATTTCGATGTAGTTGGTACCGGCCTGAACAGCGGCTTCCAATGCGGGCAGGAAGTCATCGGTTTTGATACGTGCGCCAATACAGGACTGGAAACCGTCGCGGAAACTGGTGTCCATGAAATTGATTTTTTTCATAATTTTCTCCGTACTATATAAAATTTTTTTGATTACTTGTTGCGGTTACGAACAAAAGCACAGGCGGCGGCAACTATATCTGCATCCCCTGCGGCTGGTTTTGCGGCAGGTTTCGGGGCCTGCTTGGGTTCCATCAAGCCCTTGAACGGCTCAACAACTTTGTGGAGGATTGACATGAGGATGATCATCAGAATGAGAAAGAGGAAAGTCATTCCCATACCTGCGACCAAAAGCTTCAGGCTTTCCATGAACATAATAATTTCCCTTTTGTTGGGGGTTGTTGTTTAATAAGGTCCTGAAACAGGAACCTTGACTTATCTTAAAGAACCCGGCACAACCTTCAGTCCTGGGCCGCATCCCGCAGGAACCGGCACCGATCTCAGCAACAAAACTGATTTTGCTGGCACAATTCAATTTTTTACAGTCTGCCTATTCTGACATCTGCGCTGGCAAAGCTCCTGATCACGCCGGAAGCGGTGCGCACAAGAAGCTCTCCCGACTCAGAAATCCCAACTGCCGTACCGGTAACAACTTCCGTTGGCGCAATCACAGTAACCTCTTTGCCCGGAAGTATATTTTCGGCACGCCATTCATCAAGAGAAGGCGAAACTGTAATCAGAATAATATACCTCTTGATAACAAAAAAAGCAAATGTTTCCAATAATGTTTTTGATAAAAATTCACGTTTCGCCAGCATATTCAAAGTTGTCACCGGACGGTTCAAATCAGCAAGTTCCTCTGCCGTATAAGATACGTTTATTCCCACCCCGCAGACGATCCCTTCCAGCCCTTTTGATGACACCTTGCCCTCTGCCAGTATCCCGGCAAGTTTGGCATCTCCGGAGTAGATATCATTGGGCCATTTGATACCGGCAGACACTCCGGGGATCAGGTGACGTATGGCATCGAGCGTACCCAGACTGACTGCTGCTGTGGCAAGAAGCGGATCGGAGACATTTTTCATAACAAGCGTCATATAAATCCCCTTCCCGGCACTGGAACGCCACTGGTTGCCCAGTCTGCCCCGTCCTGCGCTCTGGGCGGCGGCGGCGACAATTGCGCCGTCCTCCAGGGAATCAAACTCCCGCAGGGCATAGGCATTGGTGGAATCGATCTCTTCAAAAAAGTGTATACATGGCAAATCCGGCTGCATGGCAGAATTCCTTTATTTTGAACGGGGATGCACTTTGCGGTAAACCTCCCGCAGACGTTCCGCCGATACATGGGTGTAGATTTGAGTCGTGGAAAGATTTTCATGCCCCAGCATTTCCTGTACACTGCGGAGATCAGCCCCGGCATCCAACAGGTGCGTGGCAAAGGAGTGCCGGAGTTTATGCGGGGTGAGATCCGGCGGCAAACCTGCGTGGGCGAGATAATTTTTCAGGTTGCGCTGGCAACTGCGGGGAGTTATTCTGCCGCCGTCACGGCAATTTATGAAAAGGGGAGCCTTCCGGCTGATATCCGGGTTTGCCCTTTTACGTTCCGGCAGCCATTTGCGGATCGCCCCCACAGCAGAACTGCCCAAAGCCCCCAGACGTTCTTTTTTTCCCTTTCCCCTGACTTTGACAATTCCGGACAAAAGATCGATATCTCCGAGGTTCACCCCCACAGCCTCGCTGATACGCAATCCTGCAGAGTATATGACTTCCAGCATAGCCGTATCCCGTAAACTGCAGAATACGGCACTTTCGTCAGAAGCGGCTGTTCCCTCTGCCGCAGCCTGCTGCCAGAACCCGTTTACCGCATTTATCAGCCGGTCAACGGCATTTACATTCATCACCATGGGCAATGAAGAATCCTTTTTTATGCGTGGCATACGGTCGAAGGGATTGACTTCAAGGATGGATTCATTGACCATGAATTTGTAAAAACTGCGGCATCCGGAGAGCTTGCGTTTGATAGTGCGTTTGGCGAGATCCCTGCCGAAAAGATGCTGTGCGAATGTTTTGGCTGTTGTTTTGGTTATACTGCCCCAATCATCAAATTCAACAGGGTCGGCATCCGGGACGGCAAAAGCGGCAAAATCAAGAATGTCACGGCGGTACGCATCAACAGTATGACTGCTTGCCCCCCGTTCCGATTCCAACCAGGCGAAAAAACGTTCCAGATTATTCATATTTCCTTATAAAAACAGGTAATGATCTATTGCAAAAAGTGCGTTTACATGCTATCTTTAAATATACACTCACTGATGAAAAATTCAAGATTATCCACGGAGGCATATATGGGAAAACTCAGATATTTCAAACTTTACGCTTCAGCTTTTCTGGCGTTTGCAGCTTATGCTCTGCTGGCGGCAGGCGGCACCACAACAGCCAAAGTAAATGTCAGGGCGCTGCCTGATGCTTCCAGCCTGAAACTCTCCAGTCTGGAAAAAGGAACGGCGGTGGATGTGATAGCCCGTACCGGGGAGTGGTGCAAAATACGTCTCGCCGATGATTTCCCCGTCTGGGTCAACCGTACTCTGGTGGAGGGCAACAAAATAAAGGTCAGCAGTGCCGCCAATTTGCGCTGCGACTGCAAAAACAATGCCCCTGTACTGGGCAAGGCACGCAACGGTGCTGAATTTGAAATCGTTGATGACAGCAACAGCGAATGGCTCAAGGTGGTATTCAAAGCCGAAGCAAAGGTCGTACTTGCCGGTTTTGTCCACAGCGACTACATAAAAACCGCAGAGACACAGGCAGACGGAACAACAACTGCAGCAAGCGGTCCGGATATCAAAACACTGGAGAAATTCTACAAAAACCCCAAAGGCAGAGATGTGACTGTTTCCGGCATGGTCAGCGCCCTTGAACCGGATGAGCGACCTCTGGGACTTACCCATGCATTATGGGAAAACAAGGGCGGCAAACTTCATTTTATGGGATACATCTATTTCCCGAAAGGCGATTTGAAAAAATTTGAAAACAAAAATATCCGTGTAGTGGCGTGGCAATACGAGATCACCGATAAAAACTGGCCCAACGTTTATGAAGCCAGAAAAATTGTCGAACGCTGACCGGGCAGGAGAAGAGTATATGGCTTTGGAAATAAATGTTTCACTCCCCCGTTTTGAATATCCGGTGGTAATCGGTACAGCAGAGGAGATTCTTGCCGGAGCCCCCGGCAGCTGCTGCCGCAACAGAGATGTTTTTCTGGCAATAGATGCCAATGCCGACAGGTGTTTCCCTGATTTTGCCCCGGCACTGGCGGCTGTTGCCGCAAGATGTGAAAAATACACCGTACCGGCCGGCGAAGAAAACAAAACTCCGGAAACCGTTATTGGCATGTGCCGGGCTGCTGCGGCAAAAGGTTTCGGCAGGGATGCTGTTTTTGCCGCTGTGGGCGGTGGAGTGACCGGGGATATGACTGCTTTTGCCGCCTCCATTTATATGCGCGGGGTACCGTGTGTGCAGTTCCCGACAACACTTCTTGCCATGCTTGACTCATCCATCGGCGGCAAGACCGGCTGCGACCTGCCCGAAGGCAAAAATCTGGCAGGAACATTTCACCAGCCCCTTGCTGTCGGCATGGCTCTGGATTTTCTGAAGACGCTCCCTGCAGGCGAGATGGTCAACGGATTGGGCGAAGCGGCAAAATATGCACTGGGATTCGACGCAGAGCTTTTCAACCTTTTTGAAAAACAGGGTGCAGAAATATCAGATGAATTCATATTCCGCTGTGCCTCCATCAAGGCACAGATCGTTGCCGGGGACGAAAAAGAGTCAGCCGCCGCGTCAAAACCCGGTGTCAGAAGCCGTGAATTGCTGAATCTCGGGCATACATTTGCCCACGCTCTGGAAAGTGCCACAGATTTTGCCGTTCCCCACGGATCCGCAGTAGGAACGGGTTGCCTTCTGGCATGTGATCTTGCCGTACGCCGGGGAGTGATGACGGAGGCGGAAAAAGCCCGTGTCCATGCACTCTGGCCCAAACTCGGTTTGAGCGTCAAACTCCCCTGCAAACTGCATCCTGCAGATCTTGTGGAGATCATGCGGAGGGATAAAAAACGCCGTGCCGGACAGCACCGTCTGGTCATTCCGCGCAGTATCGGTGACTGTTTCGTCATAAACGATGTTGCCGAGGAAGAGTTGACTGCTGTGTGGGAGGCTGTATGCTGAGCGAACACGAAGCATGTGTTATTATGAATATGATCCCAGGTATCGGTATCGTCCGTTACCGGGCTCTGGTGGAGAGGGCGGGCAGTGCCGCAAAAGCCCTTGAACTGCCTTATCACGAGGTGCGCAGCATAAAAAATATCGGCGAACAGCTGGCGGCAGGATTTACTGCATGGCAGGAAACTGTACGCTGGGAAGATGAACTTACAGGAGCTTCTGCTTCCGGAGTCCGTATAATCACCATAAGCGACCCGGAGTATCCGGCTTCGCTGATGAATATAAGTGACCCGCCGCTCTGTATATATGTCAGAGGCGAGATGCCGCCGGAGGATAAGATTATTGCCATCGTTGGCAGCAGACGCATGTCAGCTTACGGCAAAAGAATCACGGAAAAGATCGCTTCACAGGCGGCTGCAGCCGGATGGTGGGTGGTTTCCGGACTTGCCTACGGTATAGATGCCGCTGCCCACAAAGCAGTTGTGGAAGCCGGAGGCAGAACCGCAGCTGTCCTTGGCAGCGGACTGGCAAGGGTGCATCCGCAGGAACACTGGCAGCTGGCACATGATATTGTGGAAAAAGGCGGTTGTCTGCTCAGTGAATATCCGCTGTTCAACACCGTCAACCGCAGAACTCTGCCCCGCAGGAACCGGCTTATTTCGGCGTTCAGTCAGGGTGTTTGCGTGGTTGAGGCGGGGATAGGATCCGGTGCGCTTATTACAGCGGCACAGGCTTTGGAACAGGGGCGCAGTGTCTATGCAGTTCCCGGTCATGCGGACAATCCCGGTGCCGCCGGAAGCAATGGTCTGATAAAAAACGGCGAAGCAATGCTGGTTGAAGATTTTTCTGATATAGCAAACGATCTGACCGGAGCTGGCAACGGGAATCAGGTAACTGCCGGCACAGCGGAACAGCAGGAACTTTTTGAAAACGGTATCGCCGGTGAGATCATCAGATTTCTCCGCAGCAACGGTCAGGCGGGCATTGACCGCATAGTAGCAGCCTGCAATATAAATGTTGCGGAAGCAACGGCGGCGATCATGAAACTTGAACTTGAAGACAGGATCGCCCGTCTGCCCGGCAGTGTGCTGACATTGAAATAAAAAATCCGCAACTTACGTATTGAAAAACAGGAAAAACATCAAAACATTTTTTGAAATATTTTTGTCTGCAAGAGCTTGACAAAAACTTTCAAGCAAACTATATTATTCAAGTTTTTATTTTACAGGGAGTATATTTATCATGAAAAAAGTTTTTTTATTTCTTGTGTCCGTTTTGGTTACAGCTTCGCTTTCTGCCGCTGAACCCAAGTATGTTTTTCTCTTTATCGGCGACGGCATGGCCACTCCCCAGCGCATGGTTGCTGAAGAGTTTTCCCGCTATGTCGGACATGGCAAACTTACCATGAACGATATGCCCTTTCATGCCACCACCCGTACTGCCGCAGCCAACAGTCTGGTAACTGACTCCGCCGCCGCTGCAACTGCTATCGCTTGCGGGGTGAAAACCAATAACGGCATGATCGGTGTAACGCCCGACGGTACCCCGGCACAGTCTGTGGCTGAAGTTGCCAGAGATAACGGCAAAAAAGTCGGTATCGTCAGCAGCGTGACCCTCAACCATGCCACCCCTGCCGGATTTTACGGCCACCGTGTCAGCCGCGGTATGGCATATGAACTGGGGCTGGATATGGTTGCCTCCGGTTTTGATTTCTTCGGCGGCGGCACTCTGGACGGGGCAAATGCAAAGCAGCCGGGGATCTTTGAACAGCTGAAGGATGCCGGTTATACCATCGCTGAAGGCAAAGAAGCCATCAATGCCTTGCAGAATGGCGAAAAAGCCTATGCCTACTGCGGTTCCTATACCATTCCCTATGCCATCGACAACCGTGACGGAATCCATCCCACTCTGGCGGATATCACTGCCGCTGCGATCCGTGTCCTTGACAATCCCGACGGCTTCTTCCTCATGGTGGAGGGCGGAGCTATTGACTGGGTTGGTCACGGCAACGAAGCTGCCACCAATCTCTTTGAAGTCATTGCTCTGGATGAAGCAGTCCGTGTCGCAATGAAATTCTATGAAGAACACCCGGAAGAAACACTTATCATCGTTACCGGTGACCACGAAACCGGCGGCATGACCATGGGTTTTGCCGGTACCGGTTATGCCATGTATATGGAACGTCTTGCCAATCAGAAGGGGACAATCGGTAATTTTGACGGTATCCTCAAAAAAGCTGCAAAAGCCAACCCCGATATGACCTTTGAAGATGCCAAACCTCTTATCACAGACTTTTTCGGATTGGTTTTTGAGGGAGAATCCCCTATGCTGCTTTCGGCAGATGAACAGAAAAACCTGCAGGATGCCTTCAACAACGGCCAGCTGCCCAATGCACTCCGTATAGTTATGAACAACAAGGCAGGTATCGGCTGGACAAGCGGAGCCCATACTGCAATGCCTGTTCTGACTTCCAGTATCGGAGTTTCTGCAGAAATATTTACCGGATTGATCGAAAACACCGACATTTCCATCAAACTCAAAAGCATCCTCTGATGTTGAAATTTCCACGGGTAAAACGGAAGGACTGGCTCTTTGCAGCGGTCCTTCTTTTTGCAAGTGCTGCAATCTGTTTCATCCCTTCGCCGCAGATACTGCAGCCGCAGTCGATCCGCACTCTGCCTGCAAAGGTGTTGAGTGTTGATAATTCTGCCCTGACCATCCACGGACTTGTGTATTACGGTCCCCAGCATCTTGAGGTGGAACTCCTTGCAGGGAGGGATAAAGGATGTGTATACCGGGCATCCAATGAACTCAGGGCACAGCTGGAACTTGATAAAATCTTTGAACCGGGGGACAGGATCACTGTTGCCTGGCAGGAGAGTTTTTCGCCGGGAAATACTATGCTGACAGCAAAAGATCATGACAGATCGTGGTGGACATTTGCCCTTTTCGGCGGTTTCTGCCTGCTGCTGGTGATTTTCGGAGCATGGACGGGGCTGAAAGCTCTTTTCAGTTTTGTATTCAGCTGCCTTGTGATTTTCAAGGTTATAATCCCGCTTACCATGCAGGGCATGCATGCAAGCTGGATGATATTCGGTTGTGTCGTACTGCTTACTGCAGTAATAATATTTCTTGTTGCCGGGCTCACCCGCAAAGCTCTTGCGGCCTTTGCCGGAGCTATTGCAGGAATCCTTGCCGGGTTGATGATGGCACATCTTTTCAGCGCAGTCATGAACATAAACGGGGCAACGATGCCCTATGTCCAGACTCTTGTTTTCTCCGGTTACGAATTTCTCAATATGCAGGATATTTTTGTCGGAGCATTGATTCTGGCAAGTTCCGGAGCGGTAATGGATCTTGCCATGGATATAGCCGCAGCGGTGGAAGAAATCGCACGGCACAATCCCGGTCTGGGCAGAGTTGAACTTACCCGTTCCGGGCTGCGTATCGGCCGCAGTGTGGTGGGAACAATGACAACGACACTTCTGCTGGCATATTCAGGCGGGTTTCTCACTTTGCTGATGATGTTCACCGCCCAGGGAACAAACATTCCGGATATAATAAACAATCCTGTCGTTGCGGCAGAGATCGTAAAAACCCTTATCGGCAGTTTTTCGCTGGTACTTGTTGCTCCGTTCACCGCATTCTGCAGCGGCGTTATTTTCGGAAAAAACAAATAATACAGACATAAAAGCCCGGTCAGAAAAGTACCGGCTGGCTCATTGTATTTCTGCCGCTGTTTTTATCCTCTGCCTCATCAGCATACGCGGTTGTTTCCGCCGCCGGAAGGAACTCTTCTGCACTGTTTTCTGCAGCACGAACCTCCATTGCCATAAATTCATCAAGAGTAATTATTTTTACTCCGGCTTTTTTTGCCTTCACTGCTTTGGATGATGTTGAATCGGCTTCTGCAGTCACCAGCAAACCGAGAGAAGCGGTCACACTGTCAACAGGTTCCATGCCAAGCTCTCTGGCTCTGGCTTCATAAAAAGAGCGTTTCTCCGGCATTTTGCCGGTAAAGCATACAGTCATGCCGCCGCCGGAACTCTTACCGGAAGCATTTTCATCAACACCGAGAGCCGTAACCAGTTCATCGATATATTCTTTTTCTCTGCTGAAAACCTGATATATTGCCGCAGCCCGCTCCGGGCCGATACCATTGACAGTGGCAAGAGTATCTGCAGTCAAAGTACGCAGTTGGGCAAAGGTATGATCTGCAAGAAGCATTTTGGCTATATTCACCCCAACTCCGGGAATATTCAATGCAGCGATCAGATTTGCGGTATCCGGTTTGCCTGCATCATCCAGTTCCCGGCGGAGATTGGCGGCGGATTTGGCGGCAAATCCCTCAAGTTTGAGTATATCTGTAACAGAAAGGTTGAAAATATCTCTCAAAGTTTTTACACCGAGTTTTACCGTCATCTGCCTGATCGTCGGTTCGCCGAGATTCTGGATGCCGATAGCTTTCACCGCTCCGGCGAGCCTCTGTACAAGTGTTTCGGGGCAATCCGGATTGGGACAGTAAACCTCCGGTCCGCGCACGGCAAGTGCGGCATTGCAGCAGGGACATCTGTCAATAAGGCAACTGCGCCTGACGCTGCCGGGAGTACTGGCTGAAATATACGGGATCACATCCCCGGCACGCTCAACGGTTACATTGTCTCCTATGCGCAGATCACGTTCAATAATATTCTGCCGGTTATGCAAAGTGGCACGTTTGATCGTTACTCCACCCAGTTCCACCGGTTGAATGACCGCCACCGGCGTCAGACAGTTTTTGCCGAAGCTCCATTCCACATCCAGCAATACACTCTGCGCCCGCTGATTGGTAAATTTATATGCTATTGCCCCTCTGGGATGATGACTTGTGGCTCCAAGTGAATCAGAGAAACTCTGATCGGCAAATTTTATCACCATACCGTCTGTGGGATAAGGCAGAGCAGAAATCTCTTCAACAAGTTCATCCCACTGCGAAGCCAATTCAAACAGAGTTGTCCGGCGGCTTATAAGATCGTAATCCACAAGGGTGAGACGAGCCCCCTGCCGGAGCATATCGCTTATATCTTTCAAACCCATTATACCGGCAACGGCATTACGGGAATTTTTATACCGGGAACCGTCTGCACGGGTTATGTTGCTGTAAAGAGCGGAAAAATCATCGTTGCGGATGATTATTTCGCCTCTGGCATTACGGTCAGGCACGCCCCGGTATCCGGGAGCTTCAAGTTCAATAAGGGGGAGTTTGTCAGTGATATCCTCCCCGGTGTATCCATCGCCGCGGGTGGAAAGTATGCCGCGGGAATAAAGAGCGGATATACCGTCATATTTAGGCTGGACAAGGAGGGGCTCTTTTTCGCTTCTGGCATATTTTTTTGCCCATGCTGTGACCTCTTCCAGGGAATAAGCCTTGTCAAGGCTCAACATGGGTTTGGTATACTGTATTTTACCTGAACCGGCGGCAGCAGGGGCATTGACCCGCTGTATAACAGGGTTGTCAGGATCAAGCGCAACAAGTTCACGCACAAGAGCGTCGTACTCAACATCGGATATCTCCGGTTCGCCCTTCTGCCAGTACAGGTTGTCATGATAACTTATAAGGGCGGCAAGACGGGCAATACGGTCAACGCTCATGGTACACTCTCTTGTTCAATGGGGTCTTACGGCAGGACGGATGTATTCCAGATCCGATACTCTCCCGGTAAATGGAAGTGTTGAATCAGCCAGTACACGCAACTCCGGCACAGGCACAGAGATATTTGCGGCAATATCTGTCAGCACACTTCTGACAATATCTGCATCAGCTCCGGGCGTGCAGAAAGATATCCCTTCCCACCCGGCAACAATTCCGGCTGCCTCCTCCCTGGGGCAGACATATCCCTTACCGGTATCGGTACGGTAAATAACAAGCTCAGAGTTTTTGCCGTCATAGACAACAGCCGCCGGCACTGGTGTACCGTCAGGGAGCAGTCCGGAAAACATACATGCAGAAGGCACATTGCGTACAATAATATCCCTGCGTACCGCAGCGATTCCGGCAACAAAGGCTGCCGCCATACGCAAGCCGGTGAAATTTCCCGGTCCTGACCCTACTGTCCACGCCTGAATATCTTCAATACGGCAGCCCCACTCTTCCAGACGGGCGATAACTTTTGCCGCAAGGCGGGAACTCTCCCTGCCCCGCATGGGTTCTGACTCCTCCCGCCATGTTCCGGAATTGTCTTTCAAGCCCAACCGGAGAAAATTTTCGCTGAGATCAATAACTGCATGGTTCATATCAGACACTCGCTCATGATCCTGTCGACCATTTGTTGGTTGTTCATGCCTTTACGGGCAAGTTTGACTTCGCCGCCGCTGACAACAGCCTCCGGCGGCATGGGCCGGAGGTTGTATATACCCCCCATGCTCCGGCAATATGCACCGGCATTTTCAATAACAAGCAGATCCCCTTCCCGACATTCGGGTATTGCCCTCTGTTCGGCAAAGCGGTCACCAGTTTCGCAGATATTGCCGCAGATATCCACCACCTCTTCGTGCCCGCCGGGATTGGAAAGGTTGCGGATATGGTGATATGCTCCGTAAAGCACCGGACGGATAAGCTGGGGGAATCCGGAATCACATCCCACTATGGTACGGGTATGGTTGTGTTTGATGGTATTGACCCTGACAAGCAGATATCCGCAGCGGGCGGCAAGAAATTTGCCCGGTTCAAAAAGCAGCTGCAGTTCCCTGCCGTAAAGCGATGAACAATTCTCCATGCGTGCGGCAATACCTTCGCCCATTTCGTGGTAATCCACCTCTTTTTCATCCGGTATGTAAGGGACTTTGAATCCTCCTCCGAGGTCGATAAATTCCAGATCAGGGAAATATTCCGGCTTGGCAATGGTAAGCAGATTGTCCATGGCTTTCCAGACTGAATGAAAATCCTGCAGACCGCTGCCGGTGTGTTCGTGAAGTCCCTTGACTTTGATATTGTGTTTGCGGACGATTTCCAGTACTTTGTCAAGATCATCAAGGAGTATTCCGAATTTGGCAAGATCGCCGCCGGTCATGGTTTTCTCACTGTCCCCGTCAACCACATCAGGGTTGAAACGCAGACATACACTTGCTCCGGGATGAGCCGCCGCAAATTTGGAAAGGTGTGAAATACTGCCTATATTGAGCATGACTCCGGAGGCAAATGCCTCCTCTGATTCAGCATCGGTCAGGTTGTTGGCGGTGAAAAGTATCTGTTCCGCCTTGAATCCGCATTTCATGGCAAAAGCTATTTCGCCGGGGCTGACAGTATCTATCCCGGCACCGCAGGCATGCAGACGCTTGAGTATGGCAGGCAGATAATTTGCCTTCATGGCATAAAGTATCCTGAGATTTTTTGCCGGGAGAAATTCAAAAAGCTCCCTGTAACGCTTTTCCACATCGTCAAGATCGTATACAAAAAGCGGAGTACCGAATTTCTCTGCAGCTTCAATAAAAATATTGTCAGTCATGTGGAACCGCCTTTCAGAAACTGTTGATAACAGCCATTACCACCAGATCCTCCTGCCCGGCATTGGCAAGGGAGTGTCCTGCTCCGTTACCGGTAAGAGAGGTGTCGCCGGGAAAAAGTTTGCGGACTGTTCCGTTATCGTCCAGTTCGGCTGTACCGCTTATCACATAAAAAATCTCTTCTTCGTTTTCATGAACGTGGTAGCCTATACCCGCTCCCGGCGGCAGGGTCAAAAGTGCCGCCATACGGCAGTGGGCAGTATTCATTTCGTTTTTCTGCCAGAGATGGGTTATTGTGACGGCACCCTTGCCGCCGCGCATATTTTCTCTGACTTCGGAAAAAAGCTCATCATTTGTATGGATCATTGCAAAACCTGAATATTTTTTATCTTACAGTTGTTTTCTGTATAAATATAGCACACAATCCATGCCTGTGCAAGCGGGAAATATATCCGCAGGGAAAAGAGTCTTTTCCCCACGGGATCTTTTTCAGCGGAGGGAAAGTATCAGCTGCAGAAGGTGATCAAGTTTTTCCCTTGTCAGCATGGGATTGAGCAGCGTGAACTTGAGACAAACGTTCCCGTTACAGACAGTCTGTCCGATAACAACACCCTTCTGATGCAACAGTGCCCGGCGGATGCGTTTGTTCATGGTGTCCCCGTCTTCACCGCTCCCGGCAACCGGCAGCAGACGGAAAACAACAGAACTTATCTCCGGCTCGGTAACAACTTCCACATCACTTCTTGCGGCAAGTGTTTCATAAAAATACCGTGCATTGTCGATACAGCCGGTTATAAGTTCAGACCAGCCTTCGGCACCCCGCAGACGGAATGACATCCACACTTTCAACCCGTCGAAACGGCGTGTCGTCTGCATAGACTTGTTCACCAGATTTATATAACCGTCCTCTTCATCCTCTTCCCGGTTCAGGTAATCAGCATGAATAGTCAGGGCCTCAAAGTTCTTTTTGTCCCTTACAAGGGAAACACTGCAGCTCACCGGCATCATAAACATCTTGTGAAAATCCACAGTGATGGAATCACACTTTGCCAGTCCCGCCACACGGTATGCATACTTTTGCGAAAGGGCAACGCCGCTTCCGTAAGCAGCATCAGCATGGAGCCACATACCGTATTCATCGCAAATGCTCCGGAGTTCATCCAGCGGGTCGATACTGCCGAAATCAGTTGTACCAACAGTTGCCGCCACACAGAAAGGCAGACATCCGTCTGCAATATCCGCTTCAATAAGTTTTCTGAGTCTGGCGACATCCATTTTCATTCTGCTGTCAACGGGAACCTTGACAACGGCTTCGTATCCCAGCCCCATCAGGTGCGCACTTTTTTCCATGGAAAAATGTGAAACTTCTGACGCATACATCCTGAACTTGCGGAAATTCTCCGGCAGGCCGTGTTTTTTAATATCCCATTTGAGTACGGTATTGCAGAACCAATCCCTTGCCAGCAGGAGACCGGAGAGGTTGGATTGGGAACCGCCGGAGGTGAAAACCCCGTCGGCACCATCGCCGTAACCGTAAATTTTGCAGAGATGCCGCACCACCTCTTCTTCGATCTCCGTGGCGGCAGGTGCCTGATCCCATGAATCCATGGATTGATTGAATGAAGCGATTATCAATTCTGCCGCAACAGTTTCGATCAATGCTCCGCAATGGAGATGCGCCATATAGTCTGTGGACATGGGTCTGACCATATTGGGCAGTATCTTTGCTGCGGTTTCAGCCATAAGTTCTTCAAAAGAACAGCCGTTTACCGGCAGGAGTTCATCCACATGAAGAGCTTCCCGCAATTCGTATGGCGGCATACCGGCGTATGCCCTGCCGTCGGTTACAGAGGCGGCTATGGCTTTTGCCGCCGCCCCGATGACCTCGATAAATTTTTCTTTATCAACTCCGGCAGAGGTGAGAAAGAGATTACCTGACTGCATCTGCATTTACCTCAAGCACGACTTTCTCATAGATGGCGAACATCTTTTCGATCTCTTCAAAGGAAACATTCAAGGCGCAAAGACAGCGCATGACCGAACCGTGACGTCCGCCCTTTTCCATGACCAGCTTGTTAAGGAAGCATTTATGCTGAACAGCAGCAGCGATTTCGCCGCTGGCAGGCAGCGAACCCAGAGAATCCTTTTCGCCTTTGGGATCGACAAATTCACAACCGAACATAAGTCCCTTGCCGCGGATGTCACCGATAATGGAAACTTTTGCTTTAAGTTCTTCCATTTTTCTGCGGAGCAGATCGCCTTTGGCAACGACTTCTGCGAGAAATTCCGGCTGTGCCACACGTTCCATAACAACAGTTCCCGCCCGCATGGCAAGCTGGTTGCCGCGGAAAGT
>JAZSGI010000065.1:0-9755 GCA_045532655.1 Victivallaceae bacterium | reverse complement strand
CTTTTTTTTATTTTTTTTAAGATTTTTTCCGGTTTTCCGTCATTTTTCCCGAAAACACGGTTTTCTGTTCATTTTCAACAGTACAAAAAGGTTCTGCCGGAATTAAGATATACTCCCTCGCAGAACCCGGAATACTCTTTCAGAATTCACATCCGGAGGAAAGTTCAACCCACTCACGGAAGGCTTCCTCCGGCATAGGATAACCGGACTGCAGTACCCCTATAACACCAACAGAACCGGACATTTCATCATAAGGGATGTACTTCTGATCGCAGTCAGAATAAACCACCAGACAATACCCGTCTTCCGGAGCAAGCACACATACCGGCACAACCTCCTCCAATTCTTCCGGACAGCGGTAAATGAAATCAACACCTGCTTCGCCGGGGAAAATATCTGCAAGGAGATATACTTCATCATTACCGGGAAAACCGCCATTGTCCATCAGGAACAGCATCAGATCACCATTTATATTTGATCCTAAGGAGTTGTAATCCTCCTGCCAGTTTGTATCAGAAGCAGCCTTGCCCACCGGCATCAGGAACCTGCCGAATGCCAAAACAAGACTTCCGATAAAATCGGTATGGGCATATTCCCGGAAAGATATACCATCTTTATCCCGTACGACAGAAATTATGCGTTCATCATCAAATTCAACTGCAGCATCGAGATATTCCTGCAGAAAATCTTCACTTTCCAACGCTTCAATACATTTGACGATACACTCCCTGCCGAGATAAAAGAATCCTGCTGTTCCGTCAAGCTCAACAGGCAGTTCGGTTGTGAGTTTGCCGGAATTATCCCAGGCCTCCACTTGTTCCTGAGAATCAAAAAGCAAAACACAGCCGTTCCGTTCAATGGAAACCATCTCTCCAAAACCATCTGCACACTGTTCGAGACAAGCCGGCGGCAGCGCAAGAGTTACACACAATACACCGTCATTGCCCCAGACGGTCACCCCAACGATTCCGTTAAAGTCAGGCCAATCATTAAATAAATCTTCGGGCAAACCCTCCAGTTCCAGATTTTCTATCAAGGGTTTTATATCTTTTATATTACTGCTGCAGAAAAAAGCTGCAATTGTATCTGCCGGCAGATCACGGAAGAATGGGGTATAATCAGAATTTTGACTGAAAATAAGTTTATGTCCCCATGCTTCGCTGTTTTCATCGTAAGCCAGATAGAACTTACTGCGGTAAATATCATCTTCCCGGCTGTTGCCTTCCTGTATCAATATGGAACTGTATGCGGAACCGGTAAAATCAAGCATACCGCTGGAAAAGATTATTTTCTCTACAGCCAGTACCTCTTCCTGACTTATTTCCGGAGAACCTTCGCTTATTTTGCTTATAAAAGCAGACAGAGGTTCCTGCAGTTCTCTCAATGATTCCGGATAAACGCAAATTTCATAAATTGTCCCTCCGGCATCGATTTTACCGGCAAGTGACTGCAAAGAAACTTCAGCATAAACAGCCCCGACACCCACAACAGACAAAAGTGAGGTCAAACATAACATTTTAGAAATTTTCATAATATCCCTCCTCAATCATCATCCCTGCACTTTCCAAAATAACCTTTATATTTTCAATACTGTTCTGCATTGTATTGCCGTACATGCGGCATTTTGACTCTACACCGTAATGAGTAAACGATGATTTCATGAAAATTCTGCTGTCCCATGGAGCATCGATATAGATATTGCTGAAATCTATCTTCTCTGCGGCAGACGCCTGTTGCTCAAATAGAGGATTGACAATTTTACCTCCTGTATACACCACTGTTTCGCCCATAGGTTCCAAACCGGCAGTAAGATCGGCAAAATCCTTGTCATCCCTGAGTTTCGGCAAGGCTTTGAGTCTGGCGGGTACGTTCCGTCCATTACATATACGGATCATGTTTTTACGTCTGAAAACGATAATTTCAAACGAAACCTGTTCATCATCAATGCGGATAACGATCTTTTCATTATCTGCCAATACCCCCGGCTCCTGTGCCACAAGAGCTTTAAGGGAATAAAAGAGGAAACCGGCATCATTGTCAGGCACAACTATATCCAGCAGCAGCCCTTCTTCATCTTCCGCCAGCACTGCAGAGTACCTGCCGGAAAGAGCTTTGCAAACTTCAGCCGCCATCTGCGGCAGCGGTTCGATATTTTCATGGATAAGTTTTGCTGCAGGAGTCACCCGCAAATTACCGCGGAATGCCCATATAGTGGATACAGGCCAGGATCCGGCGGCCTTCACCGTATCAAATTCTCCTTTGAACATTTCATAAAACAAGCCGTCAACGGGTCTCCCGCTGTAGGCGACAGAGGTAACTTCCCAGACATTGTTCTCTTCCGAAATCATGGCATCTGCCACACCGAATGTTTTGAAATCATCAACTCCGGCAAGCTCAAAAAACTTTTCCGAATCCTCCCGGAAATCATCAGTCATACTTATTCCAACTTCATCAGAAAGATTTGCTGCCAATTTTTCAAGTGTCAGCATCCCGTAATATTTAAAATTACGCAAGTTCCAGATACGGTATACAGTTTTTCCGGCAGGCAGCACACTTTGGATTGCAGCAAAATCAGCAGCATCCCCCGCCGCCACCTCCGACGGCACATTTACAGCACCGGCGCACAAACAACAGGCACACAACGCTGTCAAAGTCAACTTTTTGATTTCAAACATTATTTACCTCCTTATAAATTCTTCACAGAACAGAAATAAACGGGAAATCCCCAATACAGTGAAATACAATAGTCCATATTCTTACATTATGCAAATCAAATATCCGTTTTTTACTTAAAAAAACTCCCTGTACATCCACCTTTATCCCGACATGAGTCCAAACAGCAAAAACGGCCGTCGGAAGATCTCACGGCGACCGTTATCTGCATATTTCAAATACTGCACAAGTTCAAGTAATTACAAATCTTTATAGAACTTCTCCACCTCAGCCAGCGGTGCGTTCCACGCAGGACTCATATAGCAGGAACGGTTGAGGACATCCAGAGTACGGGGTGCAGCTGCAGCGGAAAAATCAGCGTCTGCGCCGGCTTCAGTAAGGAACGGATTGATATCATCCCTGTAAGTACGTTTTTCAACAAGCGGAACCCAGTTGGTGAAAATGTGCCGGTCTGTTCCACTGACAATACTGTTCCATCCCTTCTCTGCCGCAACAGCTTTGAACTCTTCCTGCGACTCAAACTGCAGAGCCAGAGTCACTGCACTCTCAGGATCATTATGAGGAGCGATCTTGTATTTGCCGACAGATTCAATGACCTGACGGGCAAGTTTTACACGTTCACGCAGCATCTCCATACAGGGATCAAGACGTTTCAACTGTTCCCAGATAATTGCCCCCTGAATTTCGGAAGCACGGTAATCCTGACCGGCAAAATGGGCAACGCTCACCTTGGCATCATAACTCTGAACAAAAGTTCCGGCATCGTGCCACAGGCGCATACGGTCGAAAAGTTCATTATCATCAGTCATGACAGCCCCGCCTTCACCGCAGGTGATGTTTTTGTAACTATTGAAACTGAAACAACCGATTTTACCGATAGATCCGAGACGCCTGTTTTTGTATATCCCGCCGACAGCCTGACAGGCATCTTCGACAACAGGGATATTATGCCGGTTGGCAATTTCCATAATGCGATCCATATTACAGGGCTGATTATTCATGTGAATGACCATAATAGCCTTGGTACGGGAGGAGATCTTTCTTTCCAGATCATCCGGATCCATGGTCAGAGACTCATCAACTTCCACCAGTTTCGGAACAGCTTGCAGCAGCATGGGCGCAAGAGGGGTGGATATCCATGTATAAGCAGAGACAAGAACCTCATCGCCTTTACCGATACCGAGAGCAACCAGGGCACTGATAAGGGCGCTTGTACCGGAATTGAGCATCAAAGCATGTTTTGTACCGATCTTTTCAGCAATGGCTCTCTCTGACCGGGCAAGGTATCCCTCTGTCCCGCCCTGAAAGCGGGTAAGTATTCCACGGCGTATAGTATCTGCAACAGCATCGATTTCTGCCTGACCGATCTCAAACATAGAACTCTCCTTTTGTGTTTGATGTAAAAAGTTAAAAGCGTAAAAGTACTGTAATACCTAAAGGGAAAAAAGCAAATAAAAAAAGATATTTTTTGTCACTTTATTTGAATTTTTCCTTAAAACATATATATTATCAAGGTAAAAAGTATCCAGATTTTTTCCGGAAGCCTGAAATGCCAGCGAAATCATGGTCCGACACACAAATAATTTCAGCTTTACGCAATGGAGTAAAAACCATTGTGAGTTCTTTTGCACTTGCTGATCTGCCGGAAACTGAACAAGGGGAGTTCCCGCTGCAGCGGCATTACAACAGAGAAATACTTATTGTCCTGTATGGCGAAAGTGAATTTGCACTTGAGGGCCACAGGGTTCATCTTTCTCCGGGAACAGCTGTACTTATAGACAACTGGCAGCAGCATTCTGCCTATTACCGGGATCACGACCGGCATCTTATCCATATCTGGGTACATTTTCTCTCAAACACCGCAACTGCGTACGTCGATTATGTGGCAGAGCGGAAACCGGGCAATAAGTCACGGCTGATACCATGCGGAAATTTTGCTTTTTCAGAAGACATTTCAAAATTGCTGATTTCCCGCTGGGATAAAATCGGTGATCTGGCAGCTGCCGGAGAAGCCGCAGCAGCGGAAGAATACATGAAGTCCATGATACAGTTTGTTATGGAAGAAATGCTCATGAACTACATTTTGCCGATACAGGATGAAACAGTAACCGACAGCAGCAAAAAAGTTTCCTTTGCCCGTAATTATATAGAGACCCACAACGGCAAAGACTGCTCACTCGACCGTCTGGCAATGATCACCAACTGCAGTAAATACCACCTTGTACATCTCTTCAAAGAGTATACCGGCAAAACACCGGGTGACTATATAAATGAAGCCAGGCTGCGTTACACCAAAGCCGCACTCTCATACGGTTTGCGCAAGAAGGAAATTGCAGACAATCTCGGATTTGCCTCTCCCTCTGCCTTCGGCAACTGGGAGAAGAGATTCAAAAATACTGCTGCTAAAACCAGAGACTGATCAATATATTTCACGTCAGCAGCTTCTGCTGTACTCTTATTCAAAACGCAAGGCTTCGATGGGATCGAGCCGTGAGGCTTTCCATGCCGGATAAAATCCGAATATTATCCCTACTCCGGCAGAAACCATTACGGCAGCAGCTATCGCACCGGGCGAGGTGGCAATGGGCCACTTCAAAACTTCCCCGATAAGCATTGAACCGCCGCGCCCCAACAGAATACCGATCATACCACCGGCAAGACAAAGCACTGTGGCTTCCACCAGAAATTGCATCAGAATATCCTTGGCTTTTGCTCCGACAGCCATACGCAACCCTATTTCACGGGTACGTTCCGTTACCGAAACCAGCATGATATTCATAATTCCCACCCCTCCGACAACGAGAGATATGAGAGCCACACAGAGAAGCAGATTTTTTGTCAGTTCAGTAGTAGCAGTCAGAGTATTGAGCATTTCAGAAAAATTCATAATACGGAAATCATCAAATCCGCCCGGAGGAATTTCGTGGCGTTCCCGCAAAAGATTTTCGACCTGAACAATGGTGTCAGGTATCTTCTCCGGAGCAATAGCTTCCACTATAATATTATCCACAGAAACAAAGCGGGCCACGACAAGAGACGTCTGCAATGCAGCACTTGACTGGGCAGGATAGAAACCACCGGTACCGCTGCCCGGATAAACTGTGCTTGTACTTACGGAATTACCTTGAGAACTGGAAGTTGCCGTGATCAGCCGCTGACCGGCAACACGCTGCCGTATAGTTGTCCAAGGGGCAATAACAACATCATCCTGATCCTGCCCCATCATGTTTGACCCTTTACGTTCAAGGAGTCCGACAACTGTAAAAATCGTATTGCGTATCCTTACCTCCCTGCCCAGAACATTCTCCTCCGAACCGAAAAGTTCCTTTGCCACAGTCCGCCCCATAAGACAGACCGGTGCCCCCACATCCACATCGGCATCAGTAAAAGCGACCCCGTCATCAACATGCTGATTGCGGATATAGAGAAATGACGGCGTAGTTCCGATGATCTGACTCGGCCGGTAGTTGGTATTTTCCCAGATGATCTGTTCCCGGACATTCACCTGCGGCGCAGCCCTCCTGACAAGGGAACACTCCCTTTCTATAGCCTCATAATCATCAGGAGTAAGAGTCATACTGCCGCCGAAACCGGAACGGACACCACCGTGAGAAGAAAAACCGGGAAGAACCATAATACTGGATGCTCCCAACCCTTCAATACTCTTTTTAATGGATTGCGATGCCCCGTTACCGACTTCCATCATAGTAATAACAGCTGCAATACCGATAACGATCCCCAGAGTAGTAAGCAATGCTCTGGTAGGATTACGGCGCAATGCCCGCCATGCCAATACAAGGGATGTTGTCAAAGTCATATTATACGTCCTCTCTCCTGCTGTCCGATACAACATTGCCGTCCTGGATCCTTATAACCCTTTTCGCCCTTGCTGCCACATTGCTGTCGTGAGTTACCAAAACAATGGTAATACCATCCCGGTTGAGGTTGTCAAACATCTCCATAACTTCAACTGAAGTTTTTGAGTCAAGGTTTCCGGTTGGTTCATCAGCAAAGAGGATGGGAGGACTGCTGACAAGGGCCCGGGCAATAGCGACACGCTGCTGTTGACCGCCGGAAAGCTGACTGGGGAAATGCCCCATACGGTCAGCAAGACCGACTTTCCGCAACAGTTCCCTGCCGAGATCCTTCTTTTCCCCGGCAGAAAATTTATGCGCAGAATAAGCAAGGGGCATAATGACATTTTCCAACGCACTTGTCCGGGGCAGAAGGTTGAAACTCTGGAACACAAAACCGATCTTGGCATTCCTGACCTCAGCTCTTGCCTCGTTTGAAGCACTGCCGACTTCCCGGTTTTCAAAAAGGTATTCGCCTGAAGTTGGCCGGTCAAGGCAACCCAGAATATTCATAAGGGTACTTTTTCCGGAACCGGATGCCCCGATAAGGGCAACGTATTCACCCGCCTCAATATCAAAATTGATATTATGCAGTACGGGCACATCCATTTCGCCCAGATAATAGGTTTTATTCAAATTTCTTAATTGGATTAGCGGCATGATCCCACCTTGGAATATTGATTAAATACAACGGTAAATACGCTTGAAATTTGCGCCGGGCAGAGTACACCGGCGCATATTACAGTTACCGTCTTGTCTGCGCCGGCTGTTTCGGCCGGTTACGGCTGGGGAACTTGGGCAGGAAAGGATTTGTTGTCTCCTCCTCTCCGGCCGCAACTCCATATTCCACACCGGAAATCACTGCATCATCAACAGTAAGACCGGAAGTCACCTGATAGAAGACCCCGTCATAAAGTTCAAGAGTCACCTCACGGGGGGAGACTGCTCCGGCAATCTCCGGATGTTCCACCCAGACAACACCACTCTTGCGCATGGATGGCAGCACATAACCGCCGAGAGTTCCCAGAATTGCCTCGTCTTCCGGCAAAACCATTGCCGGATCCGGGATAAAACGCAAAGCAGCGGCAGGCAGAAGCAGCACATCATGCTCTCGTGCTTCAATAAAATTGACTTTGGCAGTAAGATACGGTACAAGTTTATTGTCGGAATTATCTGTATTTACTTCAACCACATAAGTCACGACATTACTTGAAAGTGAAGCATTCAGACGGATCTTACCGACTTCGCCGAAAAACTGCTGCTGCGGGAAGGCATCCACGGTGAATTCCACCGGCATACCGACCTTTATCCTGCCGATATCGGCCTCGTTGACAGAAACCCATATCTGCATACGTTTAAGATCCTTGGCTATAAGGAACAAACTGGAAGCACTCATACTTGATACAACAGTCTGCCCGATATTCACCCGGCGGTCAATAATAATACCATCAACAGGACTGACTATATCGCAATAATTAAGGTTGCGTTTGGCATAGTCATACTGTGCTTTTGCGCTGTCAAGTTCAGCAGTACTTTGTTTGATCCTTGCTTCAGCAACAGCGATACTGGCTGCGGCAGTATCGTAATTACTGCGGGCAGCATCGTGATCGGCCTTTGAAATTGCTTTGGAAGAGAAAAGATTATCGGCACGTTCCCAGTTGAGTTCTGCCAGTTTCAGAACGGCCTTCTGCTGCAGCAGATCCGCCTCGGCACTGACAACAGATGCCTCTGCCTGGGAAACTCTGGCTGCACTCTGCTTGAGTTCCGCTTCGTACAGACTGGGGTCTATCCTTGCAAGGAGCTGCCCTTCACGCACAGGAGAACCGTAATCAACCTCAATGCCGTTTATATCTGTACCGAACTCCTGTATTTTACCGGAGACCTGCGAACCGACGTCCACCAGTTCTTCCGGTTCAACAGTGCCGGTTGCAGAAGTAGAGACGGTGATCGTGCCGATTTTTAACGGAACTGTCCTGAATACATAATTAACTTCATCAGAAGCAAAAAAACGTGCCAAGAACCAGTACCCTATCCCCCCCAGGACCATCAGCACGATCACCCATTTAACCAATTTACCAAAAAATTTCTTCATAGAACTCCTTTTTACATTAAGATGGGTGTTGTTTACAAATATTGTCTGAAATTCAAATTTTTTATAAAAAATCTTGTTCCGCCCAGGATCTTCAACAGAAAACCATACTCTCCGGCTCCCTTATCAAGGATTTCTCCCGGTGCACCCGGATGATCCGGAACCTCCCAGATAATACAACATCGGGGAAACTTTTCTGCAATTTCCGGCAATATCCTGCCGAACCATTCTGCCGACTCTGCATACGGGGGATCGGCAAATATAATGTCCGGGGCTGGCACATCTCCAGAACAGAGAAACTCCGCACTTTTCTGCAGCAGCAAGGTTTCACATGTGCTGCCGGCTTTTGTTATCCTGCTGATATTTTCTTCTATGCAAGCACAATGCCGTTTTTCTTTTTCAACAAAAACCACTGTGGCGGCTCCGCGGCTTGCGGCTTCGCAGCCATTGGCCCCGGAACCGGCAAAAAGATCCCAGAAAGTCAATCCGGAAATATCTCCGATACTGGCAAAAACCGCTTCTCTGGCCCTGCCGATAGTAGGTCTGACCCCCTCCCCCGGCGGCATGACCAGTTTTATTCCCCTTGCGCTTCCGGCGATAACATTCAGCAATGACTGCCGCATACCGCCGGAAGGATTTTTACCTTTCGCAGAATATTTCAAGGTCATTTGCCCTTTGCTATTGCCTCAAAGTTATCTTTCACCCACGCAACGGCATCTTCCTCTTTCCGGAAAGCTGCAGGTGAAACCATTTTGCCGAAATTGGCATACCAACGGTTACGGTCGGCTTTGGCGGCAAAGGTTTTTTTGCACCAATCGCTGCAAAACCCCATGCCGGCAGGCTCAAGAAGGGTGTGCGCCGAAAGGATGGCGGCACCTTTGACAAAATCATCAAGGATGGGTGCAAGAGCCGGATTATCGAAATCATCCACGATTTTGAGTCCGGGTGCATTCATTTCTGTACCGGCGACCAGAGGTATATCCCGCTTGCGGCAGGCTTCAACGATACGATTGAGTTCAGCCACCAGGATGGCAGATTTCTCCGGATCGGGAACGTTCCAGTTGCGATCGGGGACGATATTCAGCATTTCCATGCCGTTCCGGGAATGCATTTCAAGCAGGGCATCACAATAAGTCGGA
>JAZSGI010000236.1:0-4804 GCA_045532655.1 Victivallaceae bacterium | reverse complement strand
GTCATGGGGCATCCCGGCAGCTGTACCTGTGCCGCCGATGGATATGGTAGATTTTAATACTTATGATCATAAGTGGAACAGGGCCGGTTTTGATGACAGTTTGTGGAGTGCCCCTGTGCCTCTTGGCGCGGCATATTTCCGTAAAGATGGTATGCCTGATATGGCAACCCCGTGGCTTCTGGAAAAAAGGAAGATAGCAGGAATGGTCAGTGAAAGATCTGACGGAATATCTTACCCGGAAATTATCCCTGCCGGAAAGCAGCGTATCATGATCGATCTGCACCGGAATCAGACAAGTATGCTGAAATTATGCGGCAGAGGCGGAGCCGGAAAGCTGCGTATATATTACCACGAAGTATGGAACAAAAATCCGGATTATGCTGTCGCCTACAGTGATCTGCTTATTCTGCCATCCGGCAGTGAATGGGTGTACCGTACATTTCATTTCCGTACAGCCCGCTGGCTGGAAGTGGTGACGGAACTTGAAGAAGATTGCCGGATCGATTGTCTTGAGGTCGATTTTGTTACCTACGACTTCGGTGAATGGAAAAAATACAGTAATCCGGATGAGCCACTTTTGGAGAAAATATACGATGTAGGTGTGCATACTGCCCGCTGCTGCGCCCATGATTGTTATGAAGACTGTCCTTACTACGAACAGCAGCAGTATGGCGGCGACACCCGGATACAGGCTCTTATATCCTACGAAGCGACCGGCCATGGACTGCTGGGGAGACGCTGGCTGGAAGCATTTGATGATTCCAGAATAGCGTGCGGTTTGACTCAATCCAGGTATCCTTCTGTTTTTCAGCAGGTTATACCTGGATTCAGTTTGATCTGGGTTTTGGGTGTGGCGGATTATCTCCGGTATTTCCCTGACAGTGAATTTGCGCGTGTCCGTTCAACCGGCATCAAAGCCGTGCTTGATTATTTTGAAGGTCTGCGCCGCAGTGACGGTCTGATCGGCACAACAGAATTCTGGAACTTCACAGATTGGACCGTTGACTGGCCGGTAGGCTGCAGCGGCAGAAACAGCGGACAGCCGGAAACAATATTGAATCTCTTTTACGCCGCTGCATGTACTGCTGCTGCCTTTGTTACCGGCGACACAAGTTATAACGCCAGAGCCGCCGCAACGGTAAAAGCAGTACGCAAATATTGCTGGGATGACCGCAAACAGCTTTTGCGTGATGTCCCCGGAGAAGAGTGGTTCAGTGTCCACGCCAATACGTTGGGTATACTTACCGGATGCGTGTATGATGCCCGTGCTGTGGCTGAGAAAATACTGAATGACAAAAATTTGACCCCGTGTTCCCTCTATTTTGATTTTTATGTACTGGAGGCAATGCGCATGTGTGGACATGCAGAAGGTTTCAGGCAGGTATTGATGCACTGGGAACCCTTTATCAGCAGAGGGGAAACAACTTTTCCGGAAATTCCTGCTCCCGATTCCAGAAGTCATTGTCATGCCTGGAGCGCAGGGCCTGTGTATCATCTGCTGCGGGGATTTCCCGGCAATGAAGGCTGAAAAAATAATCCCGGTGTTTGATGCCGGGATTATTTTTTGCTGATCGTTTTTTACTCAGATGATATCAATGATATCACTTGTCCAGAAACATTCTTTATCGTCCCTGATTCCGGCATAACATACAGTGACAGTCGGAGGCAGTTCCGCACTGGCTGTATTGCCGTCGATCACAGCATCTATTTTGCTCCAGCGGCGATCCTGCCAGGCTCCTGTTGCCCGGGTAATGAATATCTGTGCTGATTTTATTTCCCTGCCGTTGCCGTTGAATTCAAAAGTTACAGTTTTACCCGTTTGTTTTATATTCATGATTTCCGGCAGGATTTCCCTGTCAGCCATTGACCTGACAAAGTTGTTGATGGTGTGTGATTGCCATGAAATTGTATGATCATGGGGGTAATCCGGCCGCAGGGAGCGGTATACTTTGCCTGCCGGAAGCTTTGTCGAATTGCACCACGCTCCCATGGGGAAGGCAACATCGCCTGTCCCGGCAACAAAAAGTGACGGCACTGTTGAGGATGGCAGATAATGATCAGGATCCCACAATCCGAACCAGAGTTTATTAAGCTCTTTGCCTGCATCTTCATGATACAGCCCTGATTCCGGCAGTGCAAAACCGCCGCATCCATATACAGGTACGGCACAGCGGAAAGAATTGTCAAGTCCGGTGGCAAGACAACAGATAACTGCCCCCCATGAAATACCGTTCAGGGAAATATTGTCTTTCTGCACCTCCGGCTTGGACATAAGGATATTTTTTGCTCTGATAACACTGCTTACTGCATGATAAAGCCACTGATCTTCCGGACGTTCATCTGCTGCAGTGGGACAACCCCAGCCTTCCGGACCGGAAAACTCATGACGAGGCCATGGATTTTTGCACCATGGACATTCGCTCCATCCCGGAGTTCCGCCGCAGTTATCCATAGCCAGAACAGCGAATCCCTGTTTTATCCAATGGCGGCTCCAATCGGCAAAAGCAGTTCCCCCGCCGCCGTGAACCAGAATTACAGCAGGAACTGGATTTTCTGCGGAAGCGTTTTCCGGTACACCGTACCAGGCAAAAACTTTTGTGGGTTTGCCTTTCCAGGGTACATTGTCATAAAATACAGCTTCCAGGCCTTTTTCGTTAAATTTTTCAGCAGGGGTTACTGCCGGCAAAATATCTATTTCTTTTAAATTCCATATTTTCTGTAATGATTCTGTCATTGGTCTTTCTCCTTGATTGCTGATAAATATATCGCCTGTACAAAAAAAATGCAACTGTATTGCTTGAAATATCGGAAATATTTCCTTGCAAAAAAGTTTTGCCATGCTATATTAGATGCTGCCGCCAATGGGCTTTGGCTTTGGGAATTCATGCGCGCGGCTGGCGAAACTGGCAGACGCACAAGATTTAGGTTCTTGCGCCGCAAGGCATGCGGGTTCGAGTCCCGCGCCGCGCATTACTCATAACAGACTGACACAATGATCGACATAGAAAAAGAAAGTGAACAGATACAACAGAAAGCTGTTGTTGCCGGAGTTTACGATGCTCATATTCCGGAGGAACAGGGGAGGGCGCATCTGGCTGAACTTATTGAGCTTGCCGGAAATCTTGATATTGTTCCTGCTGCAGAGATCATTGGTCATGTCCGGGGAACTCCATCGCCGGAAACATATTTCGGTTCCGGTAAAGTAGAGGAGATCCGGGAGCTGGTGGAGGCAAATTCTGCCGATATGGTTATTTTTGATGTGCCGCTTACCCCGTCACAACAGCGCAATCTTGAGCGGCGTCTTAAAGTTCCTGTCTTGGGACGTGAAGAAATAATCATAGATATTTTTGCCGACAGAGCTGTTACCAGAGAAGCCGTCATGCAGGTGGAACTCGCCCGTTTGCAGTATCAGCTGCCGCGGCTTACCGGGGCATGGAGTCATCTTTCCCGTCAGGCCGGCGGTTTTTCCGGAGCCCGTGGTGTCGGCGAAAAACAGATAGAACTTGACCGCCGTCAGGTCAAACGCAGGATATCTGTTCTGCAGGAAGATCTTGCCAGAATACGCCGCCGCAGGGAAACTGAACGGAAACGGCGCAAACGCAATGCAATTCCACAGGCTGCGATCGTGGGATACACCAATGCCGGGAAGTCTTCGCTGCTGAATTTGCTGGCGGGAGCCGATGTTATGGCAAAAGATCAACTTTTTGCCACACTTGATCCTGCCACAAGGCGGGCAGAAATGCCGGGCAACAGGGAAATCCTGCTTACTGATACTGTCGGTTTTATAAGGAAGCTGCCCCATGAACTGGTTGAAGCCTTCAAATCCACTCTGGAAAGTGCCGCCCAGGCGGATATTCTGATAATCGTCCTTGATCTTGCCGCTCCGGATATAATTGATCACTGGCGAACAACAATTGAGATTCTTGAATCGATCGGCGCCGGAGAACTGGAAAAAATAGTGGTTTTCAATAAAGTCGATCTGGAGGTGCCGGAAATGCGTCTTGTGGATGCAAGGCACATTGCCGGTGACGGAGTATTTATTTCAGTAAAAACCGGTGAGGGCATCGACCGCCTCAAAAGCCGCTTGAGTGAATTTGCCGGTCGTCACAGTACGGTTTTCCGGTGTATTCTGCCGCCGGAACGTCATGATCTTGCGGCTATGGCGCACCGTTCCGGAAATGTCATTGAACAGAATTACGGTGATGACGGTTCAATGATGATGACTGTACAGTTGGACAGAAATTTGGCAGGGGATTTTGCCCCGTTTATGATAGAAGGTGACAAATGAAAAAGATAATCAAATTTTTTATTGCTGTTTTGTTTTGCTGGAACGCTGCAGCAGTTGCTGCTGACGGCGAACCGTGGGAGTTGTGGCGCCAGGCATACAATGATCAGCTGCAGGCTGAGCAATTTTTGCGGCAGGATCGTAAGGCGGAAGCAAAGTTGATGTTCATACGGGCAAGAAACAGTTATGTGGCTGTCAAAGATGCCCGTCCTGACTGGAATCAGGAACTTATAAACAGCCGCATAGCTTTATGCGACAGCGAGGCAGCAAAACTGGAGAATGTGGAAACTGCCCGCAGTGTTACGGTTCCCGCTCTTGCCAGAGAAGCGGAACCATCTGATGAATACAAAGAACGTTACTTCAAGGCTCTTATGGAATTGGATAATATCCGCAAAGAGCTGGAGGCCGCCAAGACCATCAAGCAACTGAACGACGTGCAACTGTTGATGGCCCCCTATGGCGACACGCAGTTCTATCGTGCCGGTATGGGAGCCGACGAGAAAGTCGGAGGCCAAGCGG
>JAZSGI010000134.1:0-2284 GCA_045532655.1 Victivallaceae bacterium | reverse complement strand
GGGTGACCGGTATTGCACAGAAAAAGAATATCATATCCGTCCGCATTCCGTAATTGGTAAAGTACGGCAGAACAGCCGGTTCCTGCGTTGCTGAGCTTTACCGTGCGGAACGGTTCAAGCAATGAGACCATGCTGTTATGATTTTCTGCTGCAATGGTATGCAGTGATATATCCTGTTTTTTACAGTCTGTATAAGCCGGAAGGTCATCCGTTGTTATGATTTGTCCCCCCGCTGCGGCGAATTCCTGCAGCAGGGCAAGAGTTGTGGCGCGCACAGTTATCATTGCAGGCAGAACAATAACAGCATAGGAGGCGCATCCAATCTGCATACGCACTTTGCCGTTATGATGAGTTACTGATCCGTGGCGGGCCATGATATCTTCTTCCCCCAGGTCAAAATCCAGTTGATTTGCCAACAGGGTTTGAATAAGGCTGTTGAATTTTTTGTCAAAAGCTGCAGCATCGGTGTTATCACTGCTGCACCAGTTGCTGCGGATAAAGCTCCATGCGGATTCAATGGGGGAGAGAAGCAGTATTTCTCTTTTCTCTCTTCCTTCGGAAAGAAAGAAACTCAAGCGGGCAAAGAAATCTTCCATTCTTCTGTTTGCTTCCGGACTCATGGAATGACGGGCTACCGGACATGGATAATCCCGTTTGGCTTCACCTTCTGTTGAATAAAGAGCAAGATGCTGACAGCGGAAATTTACCCCCAGAGCATATTGCCATGCACCCAGAGCTTTGAACCCGGCAATGGAGAGATTGAGTCCGGTACAGCCGTAAAGTTCCGACAGACGCCGTTTTTTGCCGAACTGATTTGCCGCCGACGACAGTTGTTTACATGTTGCATACGCACGGTGTTTTGCGGTAAGGACATCTATTCCCGGCATATCCATATATTCATAAAAACGCATGGCACTGCCTACGTTACGGGTTTGACTGGAAAGGGTATCTTCAAAGACGACATGCCCCGTAAATATAAGATCATTATTTCTGCACCACTTGTTTATTCTGCAGGCAAAAGAGTCCACAAAGAGTTTTGTCAGCAAGCCTATATAACGGACCCTCGGTTCAAGAGAGTCTTTACCTTTTACATCAAAAAATATTTCCGGCAGATGATCTTCCAGGCGGAAACCGTATTCCCGATGGAACTCTTCCAGAAGTCCCGGTGTCCATGGAATTCCCGGCCGTGTGTCATTTTCCCATTCCGGCTGATGGATCACAAAACCGTAACGTGGTTCGTCTGTAAATATGCCCGGAATCGTTTTCCCGAATTCATGACCGAGATGTTTTTTATAATTTTCATGTGTCACTCTTATAAATTCATCCACAGCTCCGGGATTTATTGTATCCAGATAGGTATAATTGTTGTACCACGGGCAGGTAACGACAGTATCCGTATAAAAAGCCAGCCGGTTTTCTCCGGGCTCAAGAGAGATTTTTTCTTCACTTTGCCTGAGGGAACGCAGGGTCATGATTGTATCTGAATCATCAAAGACGGCGGCAAAAACAGCTATTGTATCCCGGGGCAGGGGGGAAGTAGAGCCTTTTTCTCTGTCAAGCCTTTCCATAAAAATACACTTTGCCCGGTAACGGGGATCTTTTGTGATCAAACCGCCGCCGGCACCGGAGGGGTAGCGATCTTCATCATACAGCCATGCGTACATGTTGTTTTCAGCCGCTTCGTCCACAGCCGCAGCCATGCAGCGGAACCATTTTTCTGAAAGATATTCAGTGGAAAGTCCAGTTCTTGCATGGAGAAAAAATCCTCCCATGCCGCACTGTGAGAATTCCCGTATCTGGCGGCGTATTTCTTCTTCATCCAATTCTCCGTTCAACGCCCAGAAGGGCATACCGCGATATTGATTTGCCTGCTTTTTTTCTTTGAATAAAGAAGTGGAATAGGTATTTGACATATATTACCCCTGTCTGTAATAATAGGATGCTGTTTCGGAATAATATAGTTTTTTTCTGCATGCTTAACAGGCATTATCTGGCAAAAAAATGATATTATCTGGTTGAAGCTGAAAGAAGATATAATGAGATACACTTTGATGCTCTCATTATATCTTGCTTTGCAATGAAACAGTCTTTTGGGGGGATTATTTAACCTGTCTTGCTGAAAGAGAAAATAACATCAGTTTTGTCGGGATCTCTGCACCATTGGAGCGCGGCGGATAATCATGTTTGTATCCGAGAGAGACTATTTCTTTTTCCGGATGCGGATTGACCCATTCGTATTGATGAAGAGTAAAATAATCGCCTCCGACTCTGGGTATAAGCATTG
>JAZSGI010000061.1:0-3922 GCA_045532655.1 Victivallaceae bacterium | reverse complement strand
ATGTTTACAAACAGGAACTCGCCGCAAGAGGTCTCAGTACACAGGCTTTTGAGTCTGCACTGAAAAACTTCATACTCATGCAGAAACTCAACAATGCCAATATTGCCGGTATCATTGTTTCCGATGATGAAATCAGAAATTTTTATGACTACATGTACGAAACCTTCACCGTCAGCAGCAAAACATTCAACAATGCCGATTATATCAACGGGTTGAGTATTTCTGCCGAGGAAGCAGCAGCATGGTTCAATGACCGTGCTGCAAATGGTGCACCTTATATGCTCCCCAACCGGTACGAAGCCGCTGCGATCATTATCGACAGCAACTCACCGGTCTATGCAAAACAGGTAAATATCGATCCGGCAAAAATGGAAGAATACATTCAGGCCAGATACGAAGCCAATAAAGCACGTTTCACTGCCGCAGACGGTACAGTAAAACCCATAAGCGAAGTAAAAACTGAACTTTTCAAAGAGATCATGGCAGCAGAAGCGGCCAAATACGCCTGTGCCGAACTTGAAGAGTTCATCAACGATACCGAGCCTCTTCTGCATGATCCGGAAACACGTCTTGAAGAATTGACCAGAGCTGCAGTCAAAAAAGGTTATACAGTTACCGTAACCGATACGTTTAAAGAAAATGATATCCCTGCTGTACTTGCAGATGTTCCTTATCTTGCTGCCGCAGCAACAAAGAGGACAATGAGTTCACCGGTCACACCTTCTGCTGTCAATGGAACCAAAGCAGGTATTGCTGTACTCCTCAAGCACATTCCCGCCGCTCCGGCAGAGCTTACAGATGTACAGACACAGGTTGAAGCTGATTGTCTGGCAGACAAAGCACGCAAGGAAGCGCAAAAAGCAGCTGAAGCAGAATATATCCGTCTTGAAGCTCTTGATACTGATGCACGCATTGCCCTCTGCGCAGGCGCAGATTCCGGCTACAGAAGTGATGATATTCCCCGCAGTATTCTGTTGCGTATCCCCCAGGGTGCAATGATTGCAGATGCCGAAACTGGAACAGTGATTGCTCCATCTGAAAATTACGAAGGAAGTGTCATCTATGTTGTAACCGGCAGAAAACTTCCTGCGGCAGAAGATTTTGATTCAACCAAAAGCCAGTATGAATATGAGCTTTTCAACCTGAAACACTCCAATATCATGCAGGCAATCGGCGAAGATATGGCAATGAAGGGCTGCATTGCGCCGCAGATCATGGAATAAAGATTTATGCTTCCATTTGCACTGGGCCGTCAAATAGCGGTAGATTTTTTTGACTGCCGCCCGGAACTGCTTAATGACAGTACTGCCATGAAAAACATTTGCGAGCGTGCCGCCCGCGATGCCGGGGCAACGATCATCAGCAGTTCTTTCCAACACTTCACCCCGCAGGGGGTCAGTGGGGTCGTTGTTATTGCAGAATCCCACTTTGCGCTCCACGCCTGGCCCGAATACAAATTTGCTGCGCTGGATATTTTCACCTGTTCAGAAAAGGTTGATTTCAATATTGCCTGCAAAAAATTTGCATCCGATACCGGTGCCGGGTATTATTCTGTACGCAATGCCATCTGCCGCGGCGAGCTGAAAAACGGACTGCCGCAAAAATGCGAAAGCATGGATTTCCAGTCTGCATTGTCAGTGGCTACTCCGTCTTGGGAAAAGATATACAAAACAGACAATGCCATAGGGATGACGCTTCTGATAGACATTTCTGATTGTGCAAACCTTGAAGCGAACGGCAGTTTTACCGATTCTTTTTCCATTCCACGGGAAACAATGACTGTACATCGCAGCCCTGCAAGACGCAGTGTAAGTATTGATATTTATACGGATAAATTTGTGGAGCCGCGGGCGGTTTCAGAGGCTGCACTACTGGAATTCCAAGGCAACAGATACACACTGCAGGTGATTTTAAGGCACTGAAAAAGAGAAAGATTCTACAGTTTTATGGACAGGTGGTTTTCAGAACGCGGTCCCGGCATGGGACAGGAATTTAAAATAACAGCAGAACTCTGTAACCTTGATACAGAGTTTCAACATATCCAGATATTTGAAACTGCAACTCACGGCAAACTCCTTGCGCTGGATGGGATAATACAACTTACAGAGGCCGATGAATTCGCTTATCATGAAATGCTTGTCCACTCACCGCTGATGCTGCATCCGGCTCCGGAAAATATCCTCATTATAGGCGGTGGCGACGGCGGCGCTGTCCGCGAAGCGGCCCGCCACAAGTATATAAAAAATATTTACTGGTGTGAAATCGATCCGGTTGTTGTAGATTGTTGCGAAAAATTCCTTCCGGTTCTTTCCGCTTCCAACAAAGACCCGAGAGTCAAACTCACTATCGGCGATGGAGCAAAATTTGTTAAAGAGCATAAAAGTGAATTTGATGTTATAATTGTAGACTCTACCGATCCGGGCGGTGCGGCGGAACCGCTTTTCGGCAAAGAATTTTATCATGACTGTCATGCGGCACTGCGAACCGGAGGAATAATCTCTGCCCAGGGAGAATCCCCTTTCCTGCTGCCGGAGGTCGTCAAAAGTCTGTGGAATATTGCGGGGAGTGCTTTTGCCAACCGCATTTACTCCTTTTTTCACGTTCCGACTTATCCCACTGGCGGCATAGGTGCCTGCATAGCTTCCGATGCCCCGGTAACACAGCCGGTCAGACGTCCGGATGCAGAACTCCAGCAGCAGCTCCGTTACTACACTCCGGAGGTACACAAAGCCTGTACCGTTATGCCGCTTTTCGTACAGCAGCTCCTTGAAGGAGGCTCTTGATGGGGCTGTTGGAAGTCAGGGACCTTAAAGTACATTATCCGGTACGGGGGAAATTATTCAGAAAAAAGCAGTGGGTAAAAGCTGTTGATGGAGTTTCTTTCTCCATTGAACCTGGTGAAATCGTCGGCCTGGTCGGGGAAAGCGGTTGCGGGAAAAGTACCATCGGCAAGGCGATCGTAAAGCTGGAAAAAGTACATTCAGGCTCCATACTCCTGAAAGGCCGGGAAATCAGCAGTATTTCAGGCAGAGCCGCAAAGAAAATACGTAAGGATTTTCAGATGATTTTTCAAGACCCTTACGGCAGTTTGAACCCCCGGTTGACAGTTGCCGCCTCTATCGATGAAGTTCTGGCGATACATACATCTCTCAAAAAAAAAGAACGGCGGCAGAAAATTGCAGAACTGTTGCAGAAAGTCGGTATCGATCCGGAAATCATGGATCGTTATCCCCATCAATTTTCCGGCGGTCAGCGGCAGAGGATAGGTATAGCCAGAGCCCTCGCCGCAGAACCGGCACTGATAGTTGCAGATGAACCGGTATCAGCACTGGATGTAAGTGTGCAGGCTTCTATAATCAACCTGCTTGATGAATTGAAAACAACCACAGGAATATCATTTCTGTTTATAGCACATGATCTTGCAGTGGTTGCTCATATTTCTACCCGTATAATGGTGATGTATCTCGGCCATTTAGTAGAAACAGCACCGTCGGAAGTTCTGGTGAATAATTGTCATCACCCTTATACCCAGGCTCTTCTTTCAGCTGTGCCTGAACTTGCGCCGGACGCCAAAACAGGCGGCACGAGAATAGTTCTCAAAGGCGATCTCCCCTCCCCGCTTGCTCCGCCGGACGGCTGTCCGTTCAATCCCCGCTGCATTTATGCCGATGATACCTGCCGTTGTAATCGCCCCCCCATGCGCCCCATGCCCGATGGCAGTCATGTTGCCTGTTTCCACCCGTTAAATATTAGCAATGAGGATCCAAAAAATGGAAAAACGCCTGCATGAAGCCCAGAATATCCTCAGGGCATACCTGAACAGTAACGGCAAAAGATTCTCTGTTGAGCGTTACAGAATGCTTGAAGCTATTCTTGCCCAGCAGGGAGAATTCACTTTCTCCGAATTACTAAGTCGGAGGCC
>JAZSGI010000101.1:0-31288 GCA_045532655.1 Victivallaceae bacterium | reverse complement strand
TACGGCGGGACAAGCGGCTGTTACCTTACAGGTAGCAACCTCAAACTACCCTTTGCAGCTCTTTGCGAATGGCATCTTTGCCATTTTTTGAATGACTTTTGAAATTACCTCTTATGTTAAGAAAATGCATGACATTACTATAGCATAACTATAAGCTATGTCAAATCCGGCAGACGCACCGGTACCATTTTAAAAAGGTGATTTGACAAAGTAAACGCACATTTGTCATAGTAAACGCACACTGTTCTCAAAAAGAGCGTGCATTCAGTTTTGCAATCGTCAAATGGTAAAAAAAAAAAAAAGCATTATTTTATCAAGAGGGGTTGACTTATTGCAAAAAATGGGCTATAATATATAACATGACGCATTTAATATCCTGACAGATTTTATTGTCAGGAACGAAAAACATAACCGTCTGAAGCAAAAGGAAGACAGAAAACATCAGAAAAACACGCCTATCAAACATGTCCTGTTTACCATTACCTGTAACAAAATAAATCAGATATTGCCACGGAATTTGGAACAGGAAAACGCTGAAAGCTGTATAATACAAGCAGTCAATGAGTCAAGGAAACATAAATTTTAAAAAAGGAAAGAAAATGAAGAAGAATTTTACTCTTATAGAATTGCTGGTAGTGATCGCTATCATAGCTATTCTCGCCTCCATGCTTCTGCCCGCTTTGAGCAGAGCAAGAGCTGCAGCACAAAAGATCAAATGTGTAAACAACCTCAAAACCTGGGGACTTACCTATATGATCTACGCCAATGACTATGATGATACTTTTGCCCTTCTCTGCAGCGGCATGGGCGGTGATATCGGCTGGACAGACGTTGCAACACCCTACTGGTACGATGACTGGGGCTATCTCAAAGGCGGCAGGGAAATTTACGGTCAATGTCCCTCCTACAGCAATCCCTCTGAACACGCAAGTGCTTTCGTCTGGGGTTTTGATATAATCTGGGAAATGATGGGCCCCACCCCCCGGCCGAAGTACAAAGGAACCTATGCGGCGTTCCCCCGTGTCACCAACCTGAAAACCAGCGGATATATCATGGCTGACGGTCCTTATACCACCGACCATCCCGGCAACAGCGGCGAATATGAAGAGTGGCGTCACAACAACAAGTGCAACGCTCTTTATGGCGACGGTCATGTGCAGGACATCAAAGAAGCCAAAGGCACTGCAGCCGCCGACGGCGACCGTGACCTTTATATAACCAACTGGTAATATACCATAAGTTGTTATAAAATTCTTTCACCGGAATTGCTTTCTGAAAAAATTCAAAAGCAGTTCCGTTTTTTTATATATTTTACCTTCGGCAGGACTCCCCGGAGCTGGAAATTTGAAATTTTAACTTGGAAAAGACTTGACAAAAGCCGGAGATATGCTATTTTAAATGTCAAGTTTCATTTTTTATGTTTTATAAAACAAAAGTCCTCCGAGGGCTTTGGAGAAATATATGGCCGGAAAAAGCAAAATAGATAACTTTCTCATTCTCCTGCGGGAAGCTATAATCGCCGGGGACTGGAGAATAGGGGACAAGCTGCCGCCTGAAGAGTATTTTATGGAACATTTTCAGGTCAGCCGCACCCTGCTGCGGGAGGCAATGAAGTTTCTTATTGCCGAAGGCATCCTTATCCGCCGCCACGGTTCAGGTACTTATCTGCAGGCCATCCCCCGCAAGCGCATAGAATTATATGTACGGTTGGAAAATATTATCTCCACAGGCGCAAACTGGTTCCGCTGGCAAATCGAACAAATGAAGAAAAATTGCCACACTATGGATTATGAATTGGAAGTGCTGGTCAGCTACGGCGATACCCCCACACAGGAAGCGGCTTCGTTCACCCGTCACCTGAATTGTCCGCTTTCCTCTGACGTGGTCTCCTCGCTTATACTTTTCTACAGTGCTGATCTGGAAGAAAAAATGCGTCAGCGGGGCGGACATTTTGTCACTCTGACAACTGTATGCGGTGCAGATTTTGCCGACAGCGCAGTTGTGCTGGATTATGAAAAAATGGGCGTTATGATGAAAAACGCTGTTGCAAAACACAATGCAGCACACCCGTGCCTCGTATATATAGATGACAAAGCCGAAACAGTGGGACAACTGCATTACAAAGAAATGCACGCCCTGTATGATACAGTAATGCCCGACAAAAAAAATCAGTTCGCCATCCATTCTTACAACGATATTGACGGAGTTTTCGGCAAATGGCTGGAAGAGAATGGCGACAAATGTGATCTGCTGGTTTTTACTGACGACGAAACAGCCAAGCTGGTCTTCTCTCTCATGGCAAGAACCAAGAGGGAATTCCCGCAGCTTTCCTGTATAACTCACGGCAATGAAGGTCTGCTGACCCTGCCGAAACCTGATATCAAATCTCTGGAGATCATCGGCTTTGAACTGCAGCAAGCAGCCGATGCCGCATGGAGACTTCTGCACAGCCCCCGAACAGGGGAACTGATAAAAATTGCACCTAAAATAATAAAAGGAGGTAAATAACTGATACACTAAAGCGGTGTAAAGTATCCGCCGCTGCTGTTCCTTACTCTTCTGCAGTTGTATTTTGTTTTGCATCCCTACAAACCCAAAAAGGAGAAAGAAAAATGAAAAAGTCGTTCACACTCATCGAATTGCTGGTCGTTATCGCTATCATTGCAATTCTCGCATCCATGCTCTTGCCCGCTCTGAGCAAAGCCCGTGCCGCCGCACAGGCGATCAAGTGCGTAAGCAATCTCAAGCAGATCGGTCTGGGCATCGTCATGTACGGTCAGGACAACAACCAGTACCTTATGGACTGGAACACCGCCCCGAATTACCCCACCCGGCATCTGCTGGATTACGTCAACACCAAAATGATCTTTGCCTGCCCCGCCGCACAAAGCTTCAATGACAATGAATTCAACAACGGCTGGTCCGGTGTGGGCTTCAACGCTGTCGCCCTGGGCGGCAGAGGATTCAACAATGCCGGTTATGTCAAGAATGCCACCCTCGACAGCATTGCACGTCCCTCCACCATCGTTGTCTTTGTAGACAGCGGCATCTGGAGCGGCGGCCGTGCCAGCAATATCGGCTACAGCATCGTTGATCCTGTCCAAAATCCCTCTGACGGTGCAGCCAATGCCTGCCCCCGCCACAACGGCGGCCGTTCAGCCAACGTCCTCCGCGGCGACTTCCATGTGGATCAGGCCAAAGCAACCAGCCAGCCAGACGATCTCGGTCTCTATGATGTTGGCAACTACGGCGCACTGGGCAACATCTGGTACACTCCCAATGTTGACGGCTGGAACGCCTGGCGCAACGAAGAATTCTAATTCAGGAAAAACTATGAAGAGATGTCTTGAAAAAATTTTCCTGCTGCTGCTCTTACTGACAGTCCTGCCCCTGCACGCAGCCGAATGGGTCATGTCGCGGGAAGCAAATACTGTATCATGCAGTGAACTTTCCGGCGAAATCCCCTTCGCAGTAACAGGTGATGCCCCCTGCCGCTGGTACAGTGCATGGGGGATGGAACTGCAGAAAAACGGCGATGGTCTTGCCGCCTCTAAAACCATCGGCGAAGAGGCTCATTTGATGCTGGCATACGAATTTCCCATGCCGGTAACGTCCCTGCAGGTAAACACGCCATTATTCAACGGTGTTGATCTCTCTGCCGGGGAGATCGCTGTGGAATATGCGGCAGGCAAACCGGAAAATTTCAAGACTCTGGCACTCTGGCACAGCAACTCCCCGGAATACGTTCAGGGGGGCAGCATAGCCCCGGCACTCTCACAAGAGGCGATCATTGCTGAATCAGAAGCTGAACGCCTGATTTTCATCCGCATCCGTCTCAAAGGTTATGCCGGACAAACGGATTTTGCCGGAAAGGGCAGTATTATTTTCACCATGACCCCTGACCGGGCAGGAGAAGTTGACCTTAAACTTTTCCCCGATCACAGGAAAGCCGGATATGTCTGGCGGGTGGATGCACCTTTCCGCTTCACCTGCAAAGCCGATGCAGTGGAGAGTGCCGTCATAACCAATGCCGCCACAGGCGGATATGCCGGTGAAGCTCTCCTCACTCCGCAAGGACCGCTTCTCCGGGGCGACCTGCCGCAACTTGATTGCGGTACATACGAAATCACTTTCAACAAATACGGCGCAGAACCTTACGGATTCCGCTTTGTACTTGTTCCACCGCCGCGTGCGCTCACATTTGCAGAAATGCGGCGGTCGCCATTCGGCATTGTCGGGATCTCCCGCACGGAAGGGTTCCGGGAGTTCAAACCTGTTGACGGCCCTGCCATTGCACAGCTTATCGGCGTTCATCAGGAACGCTCATCCATGGGCGGCTGGGTAAATGTCAACAGTATTCAGGGGGAATACAACTTCGGAATGTCCCCGGCGGAAGCTGCGGAGTTTATGACCGGCACCGGTATCCTCCAGCGGTGCAATCTGGCATGGACCCCTGACTGGGCTGTGGATCATGAACGGATAAAACAGGACAATTACACAGGCTGGACAGGACATTATCCACCTGCCGATGAACATTTTGACGATTATCAGGAATTCTGCAGACGTCTGGCAGAACACTTCGGTGATTCGATAATTGCCGAATACGAGATATGGAACGAACCCAACAACGAACCTTTTGCCAGTTTCAAGGGTAATTTTGATGAATTTGTGCGTCTTTGCAAATGTGCGGCGGATGGTGTCCACGCTGCCGATCCCGATGCAAGGATGATCCTCGGAACAACAGGCGATGCAGATGTCGGCTTCATTGCCAGACTGCTGCAAGCAGGGCTTTCAGCGGATTTTGCCCTTGTGGATATCCACCCTTACCGCCACACAAGTCAGGGACCGGAAGATGGATTGCTGGGCGATATAAACCGCCTCAAACGTGCCATTGAATTATACGGTGACGGTCAGGGTATCATATTCTCCGAAGTCGGATGGCCCACCACCCGCATCGACACAGGCGGTTACGGCAAAGTGACAGAAATGGAGCAGGCGTGTTTCAACACCCGTACCCTGTTGATCAGTCTGGCAGCAGGAGTGGAACGTGTTCACTTTCACATGATGGAAGACTGGGGCGGCAATCCGGACAGTGCAGAAGAAAATTTCGGATTCTTCAAGGTTGACGGTTCACCCAAACTTGCAGTTGGTGCAATGGCAGGAGCCACACGTCATCTGGAAGGAGCAGAGTTTATAGGCAGAATGGATACAGAGGAACTTGTCCACGCCTGGTACTGGAACACTCCGTGGGAAGAAAATATGGTGCTGGTCACAGTCTGGGCAGATACCCAGGTGCAACCCGCCCCGCAGGATGTCATCCTGCCCGGATGTGCAATATATGCATTCGATATTTTCGGCGGCTCCGCCGATTCCGGAAGAGTATTTTTTGACGGCAGAAATACCGTTGTCCGTCCCGGTGCCGACCCGTTGTATATTTATATGCCTGCGGATAATGTACCCGGATTGACAGAATTGCCCATAGATCTGCGCCCGTGGCTGAAAAAAAGAGCGGAAGCTCCCATAGCAGATACCGGCAAATCACCTGATTACGGAAACATGCGCTACCCTTTTGTTAACGGGGCGGAACTTAAAACCATGGGTTTTGCCGGAATAGAGAGTGATGCGGTAAAAACAGCCGTCGAAATCTCTGACAGCGGCAACACCTCAGCATTCGATGTCTGTTATGATGAAGAAGCCGTCAGGTTTTCATTCCGTATCATGAAGGACCGCCCCTGGCAAAACAAACAATCCGGCTGGTGGTTGTGGGCAGGAGACTGTATCCGCATATATCTGGGCAAAGGCGAAAGTGCCTTTATGCATCCGCAAACATATCAGCTGTGTCTTGCCCCTGATTCCGCTCAAAACACTCCGGCTCTGGCGATCATCAGCTACGACAGTGTCAGCGGACTGCAGTCAGGCGAACTCCTGCCCGCAGAAATCACTGCAGAAGCCGGGGATGACCGCTGGCTGCTCTCTGTCCGTATCCGCTGGAAGGATCTGGGTATAAAACCCGCCAAAGGCGATATCTGGCATCTGGATATAAACGGCGCAGGCGGATACTGGAACAACCCCGGCAGTGACTGCTGGACAAACCCCTCCCACTGGGGAGAGATCATTTTTGAATAAGAGTTTATTGGTATGAAAAGAATTGCACCTGATTATTACTGCACATGGCTGGAACAGGGCCGCCGCTGGGCAAAAAAGAACTATCCATATAACGAGCCTATCACTGCATGGTCGGAAGGAGCTCCGGATATGGTCAACAGTGTTGACTTTTTCGGACCGGACGGTCTGGCAGAAGCTGTCCCGGCTGACCTCAGGAAAGATCTCATTTTCCTTATAGACAGCGGCTGGGACGTTCCTTACGGTACTGTAAACGCACAGGATATGAAATTCGGTTCTCTTGCCGCCGATGCCCGCCGTTTCCCGGAGACCGCCGCTCTGCCTCCCGCAGAAAAACTCGCTCTGCTCTCCAATGAGTTCAAACGCCGGGGCTGGAAAGGTATCGGTATATGGGTGGCGGCACACGAAAATGACACCCTGCTCTCCGGCGACGCCCAGCGGGAACATTGGAGCAGAAAACTTGAGGAAAGCAAAACTGCCGGTGTTCTTTACTGGAAAGTAGATTGGGGGAAACACATGTACGATATTGATTTCCGCCGTCTGCTTACTGAATTGGGCAGAGAAATATATCCGGAACTGTGGATAGAACACGCTCTTGTCCCCTCCGGTCACCTGAATGACGGCAAGGGAGAAGGACGTTTCAACGAACCTGTCTCCCTGACCTCGGCAGCAGGGCAACTCACTTACACAGATGTATTCCGTACATACGATTGTACATGGAGCATCAGTAATTCAGTAACCATGGGCCGTGCCGCCTGTATGATGGAACTGGTGGAGGACAGTGAATGTACAGGTGCGTGCATACTCAACCTTGAATCAGCCCCGCTTCTTGCTGTTGCCCTCGGCGGTACTTTCGGCAGCATGGCTCCGGCAGAAACCTCTATCCTGCCCCCGGAACTGGCATTATCAGATGATGCCATGGATAATGCACGTATCGGTTTTGATGATCTGCGTATGGCGGTAAATTTCCGCCGTCTGGTCTCGCCCTGTGCTGTAGGAATTAAAGAAACGCAAAATAATATTTCCGGAGAATGGTTGACCGACCTGTATGACCTGCCTGCCATCTATGGACGTGATTCCGGCAGAGTGAAAACCATGGTTCCTGCAGCCATAACCCGAGGCATGCCGCTGCCGCAAGTGAAAGATTCCGGCGAAGGCTTGCCAATGCTCGCCGCAACCGCTTACCCCGGCAATGTTTATGCTATAGCTTCATTGCCACGGGCAATAGACGGCACAGTAAGGACACCGGCAGCAGAGGTCTCCTTTGAACTTCCCGCTGAACCGCAGAAACTGACAGTCACCGGCAGGTTTTCAAAACTTGTTCTGCATTGGCCGGAGTGCGGCAGCAGAGATTTTATTGTCAGGAGCCTGAAAAATCCTGAAGAAAATTACGGCACCATTACCGCTGCCAACGGTACTCTTGTCCTTGACTGTCCGCAGCAGAATATTTTGCTGGAAACCATCCACAGCTGAAATACGGAGAAATAACCGATGCCTGATACTGAAAAGAATTTTCTCTACCGCAAAGCCGTTGTTTATAAAAGTACTGCTGGGTCATCCCTGCCGGCAAATGCTATAAAGTGCGGAACGCTTGCCTACTCCATGCCGGGATTGCTTGCAACAGCATTTTTCCTGCTTCTCGGCGGATTCGGATTCGGTATAATACTGCAAACGGTGTACAATCTTATGCCTCTGCAGCTCAAAGATAACGGTGCCTCCAATTCACTTATCGCCCTGCTTATCACTACCCTGCCATCGATGGTTACACTTATAAGCAATCCCGTTTTCAGCACATGGAGCGATCAGACCAGAAGCCGCTGGGGACGCCGCAAGCCATTTCTGCTGATCAGTGCCTTTGCCCTTGCCGGAATAATGATATTTGCCGGGTGGATCCCGGAAATAACAGTACTGGCAGGCAGTGATTCAACGGTTTGCAATCTCCTGCTGCTGGGAACGGCTTCAGTGATATGGAACATCCTTTTTATGATACCGAATACCACCATCTGGTATCTTTTCCCGGATACTATCCCTCAGAAGTACATCGGTACATTCATGGCATTTTTCAATATAATAAGTCAGGCGGCAGGTTTTCTTTTCGGATACTGCCTGCTGGGTTTTGCCGACAGGTACATGGGGTGGCTCTATACAGGGACATCATTATTCTACCTGCTGTCAATAATCTGTATGTGCCTTGGAGTAAAAGAGGGGGAATATCCGCCGCCTGCAGGCAATACCGGCTGCGGATTATCCATGGCAACGATCAAAGGTTACATACGTGACTGTTACAGTATTCCCTTTTATTACTGGTTCTTTGCGGCAATGGCGCTGAGCGATGTTTCCATGGTCAGCCGCACGATGTTCAATGTGCTGTATGCCCGCAATACATTACAAATACCGCTGGAACGGGTCGGCGAAATCACTGCGCTTGGTGCCGGTATCGGAATGGCGATAAGTATTCCGCTTGCATGGCTCTCTGACAAACTCAATCCAATGAAATTCTTTCTTTTCAGTCTTTTTGTTGTGGTCATTGTCAATATCGCAGGATTCTTTCTGGTACATGACGAACGTACATTTCTGGTAATAACAATTGCTCTTGCTGTTGTTTATACCATGCAGTCGGTAAGTACGATACCGGTTTTCGTGACCGTGCTCCCCAAGGAACAGTACGGACAATTTTCCTCTGCCAATGCCCTTTTCCGTTCTGTATTCATGGTTCTGGCAGGTACGGGCGGCGGCAAATTGTTTGATCTGCTGGATAATTACCAGTACATTTACGCATGGGATTTTGCCTTTACAATTGCAGCGCTGGCATGTTTCGCTG
The DNA here is from genome assembly GCA_045532655.1 of Victivallaceae bacterium. GTDB lineage: Bacteria > Verrucomicrobiota > Lentisphaeria > Victivallales > Victivallaceae > JAVBQJ01. The sequence goes on along the minus strand of JAZSGI010000101.1, from coordinate 22,344 downwards.
TCCTTTACAAAAAATGGCTGGCACTGGGAGGCATCCGGAATTACAAAGCTCCGACCGCAACTGTAAAATACGCTGACGCCGGAGAAAATTGCTGAAAACAGTTTGCAAAACTTTTCTTATGTACTAAATTACCTTACAACCCGCCCTGATGACATAAATGGATAAATTATAATGGATCTTGTTTCTGCTTACATACACAACCACTGGGATGACACAATAAGATACAACCCGGAAAATTGCGGGAATCTGATAGGATTGCCGCAGCAGTATATAGTTCCCTGCTTCAAAGGAACATTTCAGGAGCTTTATTACTGGGACACTTACTTTGCCAGCCGCGGACTTGCTGTTCACGGCCGCAAGGAACTCATCCGCAGCAATGTGGAGAATTTCTTCTACGAGGTAGAGAAATTCGGTTTCATCCCCAACGGCAGCAGGACATTTTACCTGAACCGTTCCCAACCGGCTTTTCTGGGGGCAATGATCAAACTTACTATGGAACTCTATCCCGACGACCATGATTTCAAATCACGGGCATCAAAATCCCTGGAACAGGAAATAAAATTCTGGGATACCAAACGCCGGAATGCCGGCACAGGTCTTTACCATTACGGCAGCAACCCCAGCGAAAAAGATATTGCAGAGTTTTTCCAGCTGGCAGTCGACCGCTGCGGAGTACCGTCAAACTGCAGTGATTCAGGGCTCCGCCGCAAAATAGCACTGGCGGCATTGGCAGAAGCGGAGTCGGGGTGGGATTTCACACCGCGTTTCGAGGGTAACTGTCCTGATTGTGCGGCAATTGACCTGAACTGCCTGCTCTGGCTTTCCATGTCGCTGCTGGCAAAAATATCCGGCGACAACAGTAAATGGCAGGAAAGAGCCGATTCTTTGCAGCAGGCAATACGGAAATACTGCCGCCGTGATGACGGCGTTTTCACAGATTATAATTTCAAAACCGGCAAACAGGTGAAAGTGGCAAGTGCCGCCTCGCTTTTCCCGCTGTGGACGGAACTTGCAACAGCAGAAGAAGCCGCAGCGGCAAGAGATTTATGCTGTTGCAAACTGGAATTTCCCTACGGCATCGCATCCACAGAAAAATGTCAGGACAGTATGGGACTGCAATGGGAATACCCCAACGGCTGGCCATGTATGCAGCTGATCGCCTTTGAAGCTCTCCATAAATACGGCTTTACTGCCGATGCAGCAAGAATTGCCGGGAAATATGTCGATACTGTGCAGATGAATTTTGAACACAGCGGTGAATTGTGGGAAAAATACAATGTTACCGACGGTTCAATAAAGGTCAACAATGAGTACGAAATGCCCTCTATGATGGGCTGGACAGCAGGAACATATCTGGCAGCCAAAGAGCTGCTTGCCCGGATAGTACCGGCGTGACCGGCGGCAATGCATACAAAAAGCATAGATAAAAACATAAAAAAACATTTGAAAACGCTTCGCTCCTCTTGACAGTAAAATCCCGCTGCATTATATTATTTTCCGGAACATTCCGGTGTTACCGGTTGTGCTCCATGCAACCCGGAACTGCATGACCATTTACAAGAAAATAATGTCTGTTTGTAATACCGGGGTTGAAATCTTGTTCAAAGTGTAGTAATTTATATGTGACCGTCTTCTGTCCTGCGGCAGCAAATGCACAGCAGCAGACGGATACAATATTACGGATTTTATCAATATTCTGTTTAACACAGAGGCAGTTGCAAAAATCATTCACCTGCCGCAAAGAGATGTAAAGGGTAATTCAAGGCTGCAGCCCGCAGCGGTAACAGCCGGTAATGCTCCCTTTACAGATCAAAGCGGGGGGGCGTTTTAACGATTTTGAGGATTTTTGAAAGTGCCTCGCCATAAAAAAGGAGAAGTTTTTGATGCATTGGTTAGATTGGCTTATAATCTGCGTACCTATGGCGGCTGTTCTTTTTGTCGCTTTTTATTCCAAAAGGTATGTCAAAAGTGTCGTTGACTATCTTGTTGCCGGGCGTGTTGCAGGGCGTTACGTCCTGACAGTCGGTGATATGACTGCAGGGATGGGTTTGATAACGCTGGTGGCAACGGTGGAGGCAAACTATCAGACAGGGTTCGCTGTGGCTTTCTGGCAGGCGTTGACTATTCCTGTGATGATGGTCGTCGGACTCACGGGATGGTGTATCTACCGTTTCCGGGAAACAAAGGCTCTTTCCAACGGTCAGTTCCTTGAAATGCGTTACAGCCGCAACTTCCGTATCATCGCCTCATTTCTCCGTATTTTCGCCGAGGTCATAACCAATGCCATCGGACCGGCTATTGCAGCAAACTTCTTTATTTATTTTTTCGGACTCCCCCACCGCATCGCCATTTTCGGGATATCCATCCCCACATTTTCGCTGGTCGTTGCGCTGGTGCTTATCCTTGCCTTGTGCCTTATTCTGCCCGGCGGACGTGTTACACTGCTGGTCACTGACAGTATCCAGGGGATCATCTGTTACCCCTTCTTCCTGATACTCACAATTTTCCTGCTGATCAAATTCAACTGGGGTGAAGAGATCGCTCCTGTACTTTGTGACCGTGTAGAGGGCGAAAGTTTCATGAACCCCTTTGATATCGAAAAGTTGAAAGATTTCAACCTCTTTTCGGTAATAGTACTTCTGTTCGGAAACTTTATCAACAGAGCGGCATACGCCGGTAATGATGTTTCAAGTGCAGGCAAAACTCCCCATGAACAGAAAATGGCTTCTGTACTCGGCAACTGGCGCGCAGGATTTTCTGTGCTTTTCATGACTGCCATTGCCATGATCCTGCTTACTGTCATGACCCACAAAAACTATGCAGAAGTCGGTCATAACATCCGTCAGGAAGTTACCGACAGGGTAGCCAACGAAATCGCCACTCCGGAAAAATACAACGAAATCGTTGCCAATGTTAAAACACTTCCGGCACAGGTTCATGAAATCGGTGTCGATGCCCCCCTTTCCCAGGAACACAATCTTGATACTGTTTACATGGATACCGTCCATGAAACTCTGGGCAATGACGGAGACGGCAATCAGCTTTTCCAGGAATTCCGCAGTCTCTATAATCAGATGATGATCCCGGTAAGTATGAGAACGCTCCTGCCTGTCGGTATGCTCGGTGCATTCTGTCTGGTCATGCTTATGCTTATGGTAACAACAGATGATACCCGTATCTTCAATGCTTCTGCAGCTATCATGCAGGATCTTGTGCTGCCCTTCCGCAAGGAACCTCTTTCTCCTGAGGCTCACCTGAAGATCGTCAAATGGCTGACATTGCTTGTTGCTGTGATCTTCTTCTTCGGGTCTCTTTTCATGTCGCAGCTGGACTACATCAATATGTTCATCACCATCCTTGTCTCCATCTGGATGGGTGCATCAGGTCCGATCATGGTATTCGGACTTTACAGCCGCTTCGGTAATACCGTCGGTGCCTACTGCGCACTTATCTTCGGTTCCGGTATCTCAGTCGCCGGTGTTATTATCCAGCAGACATGGGCAAAGCACATTTATCCCTGGCTCGAACAGCAAAATATGGTTGAAGGACTGGATCAATTCCTTAAAACCGTTTCTTCTCCATTCCATCCCTACATCCAGTGGGCAATGGATCCGGACAAGTTCCCCATCAACAGTTATGAGATTTATTTCATAGCTATGGTTGCCGGTATCCTTGCCTATGTTATCGGTTCTCTGGTTGCATACCGCAAACCATATAATCTTGACCGTCTGCTCCACCGCGGCATATACGATACCGATAAGGACAAAATCGAGGATGAACCACTCACCTGGAAAAACTGGCTGCCCCGTCTGGTTGGTATCAGCCCCGAATACACCCTTGGCGACAAAATCATCGCATGGAGCGTTGTTATATACAGTATCGGTTACAGTGTGATCATCCTCTTTGTTGTCATGATCATCTGGAACTGGATCAGTCCCATTTCCATGCAGGGATGGAGTGATTGGCGGTACATTACCACATTCATCATCGGCGGAGCGATCGGTGTTGTGACTACCGTCTGGTTCTGCTGGGGCGGTATTGTTGACAGTGTCAAACTTTTCAAGGATCTTGCCCAACGCAAGGCAGATGCCCTTGACAATGGTCAGGTCTCCGGCGAAGTTTCTCTCTCCGATAAAGAGAAGTTCCATGAAAACTGATCTCTTATAACAGCAAAATCAAGCCGCCGGTACAGTCATCTGTATAAACTGTACCGGCGGTTTTTTTATTGTCTGAGGCAATTTCCTGTTCAGACAAATCTCACGGCTTTCCACTTTTCTTCCAGCCGTACCGGAGAGACTTTGCACAATGTGCGTACCTCCGGCGCAAAAACATTTATAAGATACTCATCGAGCAAGTGAACAAATTCAGCAAAATTCTTCCGGTATACCGGATCAAAACCGCCTTTTACCGCCTTGTCCCTTAAAGTTATCCATTCCGAGGCAAGAGAAGATTTTTCCTGATCCTTTGCCGGAGAATCAAAGGCTCTGGCAGCCCGTATTTCCAGCATTTTCAGCATTGCCGGCAGACGGTTCCAGGCAATATCGTCCCGCAGAAAACATTCACGAAAACGCCACTCAAGGTCGCTTCTTATATCTTCAGCTGAATTTGCCGCCCGGCTCTGCATACGACGGATATGGGTATTTATCCTGCTCCAGACGCATCCTATATTCTCCAGCGCCTCCTGAATGGCATCGGCCTCTTTTGCCCATCGGGACACCGCTTCGGAACACGATTTTTCAAAGGCTCCGTTATCCCGTATCTGCCACACTGCAGCACTGCCGCCCAATGCTTTCCGCAAAGCCCCCTGTACCGACCATTCCCGCCACAGGTCATCCTTGTGCATCCTGCCGACACCCAGCTTGAAATCATTTGAAAGGCGGAAATCACGGCGTATCATCTTCAAAAGCCCGGCATTGCGCTCCATACAGCACAAAACTATTCCGTCGGCATGACGTTCCACAGCTTCCCCCTCTTCCAGAAAAACTTTCCGTTCCCCTGTGCCGCACAATGCCGGATATCCTGTAACTCCCTCAAAAGAGAGACTGTTGCGCCAATCTCCGGCAGGGAACACTCCATTGAGCGGTTTGCTGCCGGATTGTACCTGCGCAGCCTTTTCCCGGTGACGTACCGGTGGTACAGTCAATGCCGTTGAATTCTCCCCGACCCCGGCTTTGAAGCGTTCAACGATCACTCTGTCCTGATTGATGACCTCCACCGTTACCGACAGGTATCCCGGCAGGCGTACATGGACGAAATCAGCAGGCTGGAAAGTTCCACCCGTCCATTCACAGAGGAAATCCGCCAGAGCAGAGGCAATGCCTTTCAGCTTCAGTGCCGGTCTGTTGCGTATCTCCATTATAAAAGCATCGACAGTTTCATGTATGGGATTGCAAAGCTGACGGCGGTTTTTGGGCAATGCCCGCAACAGAAGCTCAACTTTTTCAGGCAGATACCCCGGAACAGCAAATTCCGCAGCGGCAGCAGAAAACATCTCCCGCTCGGCAGCTTTGACTCTGATCCTGATGCCATCCGGCAGCAAATCCTCATCTTCCTCATCATCCGCCCCCATTGCTGTTCCCGGCGCAAAATGGTAAAGCAAACGGCAGACGGCAGCCCCCAACCGCAAAGTATCCGGATAATCCGCAGCAGAATAACCGCTTCCCGCCCCCGGCTCTGCCAGTTCCACAGCCGGATTTCCCGGCCACATGGCAGGTTCACTGCCGGAATCAAGAAAACGTTCAAGATTTTTTACCGAAAAAACATTGTCCGGCAAAATGGAATTGAAAATTTCCTCCAGAAGATTTTCGTTTACCACCGCCCCGGGACGTCGTATTTTCACTTCCCGGTACCGCAATTCATGCAGTCTTGTCAACCATCTGCGTACTGCCGGGTGAGTGGAACGTATCCCTCCCCGCACAAGAGCATCCATAATAAATATCTTCCTTGCTTCTGCCGGATGACTCACTGCATACTGCACCCTTTTGCCCTGATTGACAACAATTCCGAAAACCGTGACCTTCTCCCTTGCGGTAACATAACCGGTATCCGGATTGAAAACCGGATCGCTCCAGCTGCGGACACAAAACTGCGGAGCGGCCCTTTCCACGATCTCTGCACTGACTGCGGCACAGTCGCGGACAAAAAGACGGCTGGTTTCCACAAGTGAAAAACCGAATATCCATTGCGGCGCAGCCTTCTTTTTCCCTGCCAGATCAGAACCTGGGAAGATAACAAAACACCTGCCCCCTGCTCCACGGTAATACTTCTTTTCCTGATCCCATATCCCGAAACGCCGGGGAACACCGGAAAGAATGGCAGCATGAAGATTCTGACGCACCACCTTTTCCGGATCAAAAACATCTTCCTTCACTTCAAAAAATTCTGCAAGATCCAGATATTGACTGCGCCATTCCCGTACCCTCTGGTAATTGAGATAATTGGCTTTGCACAATTTCCGCAACTCTGTATTTGAGCGGCCTCCCTCTGCCGGAAAAAGATACCGCCAGCAGCGTATCATGCCTATAAAGTCACTCTCCGGATCAGCAAATTTTTTCCATGCATTGTCGGCATTGGTACGCTGTTCCATGGGCCGTTCCCTGACAGGTCTGATACCGAGAAGGGCAATAACCGGCAGAGCTTCTGCAAGCACATTGAACCGTTCTGCCGCAAAAAGCATCTTCCCCAGCGCCGGATCAAGGCGGGCAGCGGCTATCCGTCTGCCGTCGGCAGTCAACCTGCCATCCCTGTCTATGGCACCGAGCTCCCTCAAAGTACGCCGTCCTTCACGGATCCCGGCGGGATCGGGAGCATCAATAAAAGGAAATTTTTCCGGCGGAGGCAGATTCAACGCTGCCATTTCAAGAATTACCCCGGCAAGGGCACTGCGGGTAAGTTCACAATCTGTATATGCCGGGGCAGCGGCAAGATCGTCCTGACTGCACAAATGCACACAAACACCGTCGGAAAGCCGCCCGGCACGTCCCCGCCGCTGACGGGCACTTGCCTGTGAAACCCTTTCGTTGGCAAGTTCCTGCACACCTGTACGGGGATTATAGCGGGATAATTTCACAAGATTGGAATCAACAACAAAATCTATTCCCGGAATAGTTATGGATGTTTCGGCGACATTGGTCGCAAGCACAACACGGCGGTTGCGGCTCTTTTTGAATATCCGGCTCTGGTCACTCAAGCTCATTCTGCCGTACAGGGGCATTATCTCGGTACGGGGGAAGGCGATCCCGGCAAGGGTTTCTGCGGTATCACGTATCTCCCTTTCACCGGGCAGGAAGACAAGTATATCGCCGTTGGAATCGTATTCGCCGAGAAATCTGACCGCTCTTGCCACATGATCTGCCAATTCTTCATCGACCTCCGGTTCCATGAATACATCGTCTATATGATGCACCCTCCCGGCAACTTCAATAACAGGCGCATTACCAAAAAATTCCGAAAACCTTGCAGCATCAAGCGTTGCCGATGATATGGCAACACGCAGGTCACGCCGTCCGGCAAGAATATTTTTCAGACAACCGCAGAGAAAGTCTATATTAAGTGTACGTTCATGTGCCTCATCAACGATTATCGTCGAATAACGCTTCAGCAGCGGATCCCGCCGCAATTCAGCCAGCGGGATACCATCGGTCATAAACTTGATACGGGTGACTCCGGGTGTGGTAAGATTCTCGTTGCGCACCTGAAACCCAACTTCACGGCCGGGAGTACACCCCAGTTCAGCAGCGACCCTGCTGCACATGGCGGCGGCGGCAAGGCGGCGGGGCTGAGTACACCCGATCAGACGGCGGGGAGCATCTTCCCTGTCCTCCTGTAATGCCATTTCCAGAGCAAGTTTCGGCAGCTGGGTCGTCTTGCCCGAACCGGTCTCGCCGCAAACAACAATAACTTGCGAATGTGACCATGCCTCCCTGATTTCCGGGATACGGGCACCAACCGGCAGAAAGTGCGGATATTCGATTTTTAACTGACTTTGACTCATAACTTCTATTAATATAGCAGTTTTTTGCAATTTTGCTTGCGGTTGCGCTTGTTTATTGGCAGAATGGGTGTAAATTTATGTCAAGTGTATATACTTTATGAAAAATTTGGAGGTTTTATGGCAAAAAGACAGTATATTGTCGGTATCGGTGAATTATTCTGGGAACACCTTGCGGGAGGACGCCGCCTTTGCGGTTCACCTGCCGCTTTCGCATATCATATTTCACGGCAGGGCGGCAAAGGTATCGCCGCAGCAGCTGTCGGCAACGATCAGGCGGGGGATGACGCTGTGGCAGAAATGCGGCGCCTCGGTATCGACACCGCATACATTCAGCGCAGTTCCGCTGCCACAGGAGTCATGACTACCGAAACTGTGGAGGAAGAGGTCAAACAGACCCTCACATCACCTGCTGCATGGGATTTTCTCTCCTGGGCTGACTCCCTTGCCAGCCTTGCTGCCGAAACTCACGCTGTTACATTCGGCACTCTCAGTCAGCGTTCTGCCGTCACAAGGGAAACCATCCGCAACTTCATCACCTCTCTTCCCGCCAAGTGCCCGAAGATCCTTGACCTTAACCTCTATCCCGGCAATATCGACAAAAATATTATCGTGGAATCTCTGGGCATGGCAAATATCCTGAAACTCAACGAACAGGAAATGAATATATGCCGCAAAATGCTCACCCTTACCGGTGCCCCGGCAGAGGGTGCATATACCATGATCGAACGCTATCAGCTCGCCGCCGTCATCATTACAAAAGGTGCAAAAGGCATGAGCTATTACGATAAAGAAATCTGTTTCGACCTTACCAATCCGGCAAAGGATATTGAAGTGGAAGATACCGCAGGCTGCGGAGATGCTTTTCTTGCCGCATTCCTTGCCGCCCGTATATTCGGTCACGCTCCACAACCGGCAGCAGAACACGCACAACTGGTGGCAAGCTATGTTGCCGCCTGCCCGGAAGCCATGCCGGAGCTGCCGGAAGATCTCAAGGTGAAAGGAAATGCCTGATGAACGAAAATAATTTTTATATCACTACTCCCATCTATTATGTAAACGACAAACCGCATATAGGTCATGCCTATACCACGATACTTGCCGACGTGCTTGCCCGTTGTCACCGTTCCCTCGGCGAAAAGACCTTCTTCCTGACAGGTACTGATGAACACGGTCAGAAAGTACAGAAAGCCGCAGCAGAACACAACATGACCCCGCAGGAACAGGCGGATTCAACAGTGCCCCGTTTTCAGGAACTCTGGCAGCGTCTCGGCATAAGCAACGACCGTTTCATCCGCACAACACAATCCTTCCATAAGGAAGTTGTCCGCAAGGTGCTTGATGATCTTTACAAACGTGACCTGATCTACAAGGCGGAATATTCCGGCAGATACTGCGTTCCCTGCGAAAGATTTTTCACCGAAAAAGATCTGGTAGACGGCAAATGTCCTGAATGTGGACGGGAAACGGCAGAAATAGTTGAATCAAACTACTTTTTCCGCATGAGCAAATATCAGCAGTGGCTCATTGATTACATCCACGAACATCCGGACTTCATCCAACCCTCTTTCCGGGCAAATGAAACTCTCGGATTCCTGAAACAACCGTTGGCAGATCTGTGTATAAGCCGTCCCAAATCACGTTTGAGCTGGGGTATCGAACTGCCGTTCGACCCGGAATATGTCTGCTATGTATGGTTCGATGCTCTGATCAACTATATTTCCGGCGTGGAATATTTGCAGAATGACGCTGAATTTGCCAACTGGTGGCCCGCAAGTTACCACCTTATCGGCAAAGATATTCTTACCACTCACACAGTTTACTGGCCAACCATGCTCCACGCCATGGGACTGCCGATGCCGAAAACCATTTTTGCCCACGGCTGGTGGCTCACCGGCAGGGACAAAATGTCCAAATCCATGGGCAATGTCATCAACCCCATGGATATGATCGATCTTGCCGGAGTTGATGCTTTCCGTTATCACCTGATGGCAGAAATGAGTCCCGGCTCAGATGCAAGTTTCACCAAAGAGAGTTTCATAAGCCGCTACAATACTGACCTTGCCAATGACCTCGGCAACCTCTCCAGCCGTGTTATCAAGCTGGTGGAAAGATTCAATAATGGCATTATCCCCGCCCCGGCGGAACTGGACGAAACCGATAATGAACTCATGGCAAGCGTAAAAGAGGCTCTGCAGGCAATGCCGCGCGCCATTAAAGAAATGAAACTCGACCGCGGTATTGCCTCTGCCATGGCTGCCATACGTTCAGGGAACCGGTATCTGGAAAAAACAGCTCCATGGTCACTGGCAAAAACCGGAGACACCAAACGTATGGGTACGATCCTCTGGTGCTGTGCCGAAAGCCTGCGGCTCGTTTCCGCTCTGCTGCACCCCTTTATGCCTGTCAAAATGACAGAATTGCGTATACTTCTGGGAATGACCGAAGAAGAGGCACAGAGCTGTTCAATGGCAACTCTTGCTGTTGATCCCTCCCGTCTTGCCGGACGCAAAGTCAGCCCCACCTCCGGTCTCTTCCCCCGCATCGACGCAGCTGAAGGAAACAGTGTCGCAGCCCAGTCTCCGGCAGCAAGTTCCGGCAAAAAAGAGAAAAATGTCCCTGCTCCTGCTCCGGCAGACAACAATGACGAAACCAATGCAAATGTCGCTTTGATATCTTTTGCTGATTTCACAGCTGTCGATCTCCGTACTGCAAAAGTGATTGCTGCAGAAAAAGTGCCGAAAACAGACAAACTCTTGAAACTGGAACTGGAAGTGGGCAATACCACCCGTACCATCGTTTCCGGTATTGCGGCAAGTTATACTCCGGAAGAACTGGTGGGCAAAACCATAATCATTGTGGCAAACCTCACCCCCGCCAAACTCCGTGGGATCCTTTCAGAGGGTATGCTTCTGGCATGTGAAAACAACGGCAAACTCAGTCTGCTGACAACGGATGGGCCTGTGCCTTCCGGTGTGCGCTGCGGCTGACAAACATATTCTTCCCCCTCCCCTGAGGGGGAAGTGAGGTGTATCATGATAGCATACCTCCGCGGCAGATTATTGGAATCCGACACTTCAAGCTGTGTTGTGGAAACCGGCGGTGTCGGGTATCTTGTACAGATACCAGTCAGTACTTTTGAAAAACTCCCGGCTCCCGGCGGCGATACAGAGCTGTTCATCCGCACACAGGTGCGGGAGGATGCCATTACACTTTTCGGCTTTGCTGCCAGAGAAGAACGCAATTTATTTGATCTGCTGATAAGTGTGAACATGGTGGGCGGCAAACTTGCCCTTGCCATACTCGGAGCAATGCCGGTGGATACCTTCTGCAATGCAGTAAACTCCGGAGATGTGAAAATGCTCTCCCGGATCCCCGGCATTGGGAAACGTACTGCCGAAAGACTTGTAGTGGAGCTCCGGGATAAACTAGCTTCAGTTATCGCTTCCGGCACAATTCCAATTGCCGGAACTACCGGTATCTCTTCCGGTACAGCTGCTGCAGCGGCAGATGCCCTTGCTGCTTTGGAACAGCTGGGATTCAAAAGCGATGCCGCTGCAAAAGTTGTACGCTCCATCGCCGAAAAACTTCCTGCAGGGGAAGCGGCTGTGGAAAATATTATTATGCTGGCACTGGCGGAACTGAATACGAACCATTGACCGGAAGGAATAATTTATGGCTGAAAAACTCTGCTTTTATTATGATTTCGCCTTTACTGATGAAAAAATTTTTGCCAGACAAATCAGGGAATTTATTGACAACGGCGTAAAAGATTTTGTCATTACAAACAAAATGTTTGAACACATGCTGCAGGATCACGGCATGATAAGCATGCTGCACAATGTATGCCGTACCTTTGAAGTCAATTTTTCTGCCGCCCATGCTCCATGCGGACGTTTTTACGACCTTAATATTCCGGATGCCGACGCCCGCAAAAAGGCTATAAAAAGCCATATCGTATGTATGAATGCCGCTGCCGGTCTCGGATGCCGTACCTACACTGTACATGTAGGGGCGTATCATTCTGTCATTGACCATATGCCACTGGCAGAACTGCGGCCGCTGGCGCACGAAATGCTGGAGAAACTTATACCATACGCCGAACAGGCGGGGATAATCATTGCCGTGGAAAACAGTTTTGAAATCCCCAACAGTGCAGCTGAAGTAAGAGCCCTGACCGATTCTTTCCCGTCTCCCTTTGCAGGGATATGTTTTGACAGCGGACACGCCAACTGCATGGCTTCAGGTCCGGAAAAAACCCCGGATAAATATGCAGGATATATCCGGGATGCATGGTGGGAAAACGGAATGAGCTTTGAAGACAATGCTATTGATATCCTCGGCAGCAGAATAGTCACCTGCCATTTGCATGACAATGATGGTTTTTCCGATCAGCATTCACTGCCGGGAACCGGGACTGTAGACTGGGGAAATCTGGTTCAGACCCTGAAAAAACTGCCCGCTCTTGTTGAATACCAGACAGAGGTAACATGTGACTGGGGTACAAACTGGGCAGGACGGCTTCCGGCACCCGCGGGGGGATTTTCCATACGCAGGCAGGTGGAAACGTTCAAAGAAAAAGGATTTTAACCATGTTCCTCTTTCCGGTACCGCAAAAAATTGAAAGTACAGGCAGATTTTTTGATCATTCAACACGCACTTTTATCAAACTTAACACCTTTGATCACCTTATCCGCAAAGGAGTGATGCGTGCCCTGGATGCTCTCCGCTGCCGTACCGCCTGCCGTCTCTGCCTTACAGCAGGCACTGTTTATGCAGACAAAATACTTGCTGAACTATCCATTGATGATACCAAAGGGCAGGAAGAATACCATATTTCAATAACTGCTTCAGGTACGGAAATAACTGCAGGCGGCGCACCGGGTCTTGTTTACGGATTTGAAACTTTTTTGCAGATAGTGGCAGAAGCGCCGGGCAAAATACCGGAATTGGAGATCGACGATAAACCTCTTCTGGCACACCGCGGATATATGCTTGATATTTCCCGCTGCAAAGTACCGTCAATGTCTTCGTTGAAAAAAATGATCGATTCACTGGCGGCACTGCGCTGCAATGAATTGCAGCTTTACACAGAACATACTTTTGCTTTTCAGGGGCACGAAAGAGTCTGGGCTGATTTTTCGCCGGTTACTCCGGAAGAGATAATGGAGCTTGATATCTACTGCAGTGAACGATTTATTGAACTCGTTCCCAATCAGAACAGTTTCGGACATCTGGAACGCTGGCTGAAAAATCCTGCATATACGCATCTTGCAGAATCCATTACCCCATGGCATTATGAGCCGTGGGATGCTGATTATCAGGCAACACTTTATCCCTCAGACGAAGCCATAGAGTTTATCCGTGGCATTTACAGCCGGATGCTTCCCAATTTTTCCAGCAGTACCGTTAATATTGGCTGTGATGAAACTCTGGAACTCGGCAACGGCAGATCTCTTGAACGCTGCCGCAGGGAAGGAACTCACACTGTGTATCTGGATTTTCTGACCCGTCTCAACGCCCTGGCCGGGGAATTCGGCAAAAAAGTCCAGTTCTGGGGAGATATCATACTTCATACTCCGGAACTTATCAGCAAACTCCCCGCAAATATCACTGCTATGGAATGGGGATATGAAGCAAATCACCCGTTTGCAGATGATTGCGGCAAATTCGCAGCTTCCGGTATACCATTCTACGTCTGCCCGGGTACATCAACATGGAATACCTTTATCGGCAGAACCTCCAATATGATTGCCAATATTGTAAGTGCCTGTTCGGAAGGTGCAAAAGCCGGAGCAGCCGGGATGCTTCTTACTGATTGGGGCGATGGCGGTCATCATCAGTACTGGCCTTTTTCATGGCCGGGAATATCTTTGAGCATGGCATGTGCCTGGAATCCGAAGGCTGCATCCGAACATATCAGTCTTTTGCCGGAAGCAGTAAAAGTTTTCTTTGACAACCGCAGCCACGGAGGTGCTCTCGGCGCAGCCCTGCTGGAACTTGGTGATATTTACAAGTGTTTTCCGGCAGAAGTCAATATAAATTCAGCAGTTTGGTGCAGTATTTTTTTCCGTAAAGAGGATTCTGTAAGAGCAGCATCCCTGCTTGGCATGATCACTCCGGCAATGACAAGAAACGCCCTGAAAAAACTTAAATCATGGCACAGACGTTTCATTGCCTCGCCACCGACAGACGATGAACTTATTATACGGGAAATCACCAACGGCGTATTAATGACAATATGCGCCCTTGAATATATGCTTTACCGCCAGAGGTGCCGTATAAATAAGCAGAAATGGCGGGACACAATGACTGAAGTCATTGCCGGACATGAATCTCTGTGGCTGGCCCGCAACCGCTGCGGCGGTCTGCACGAAAGTTCGGAAAATCTGCGTAAATGCCTTGCCAAAGTACGCTGAAGCAACTAATAAAGTTTTTCAAAACGGGACAGTGTGCGATATTACTGCACGTTTTTAAAACGGATATCCGCATAATCAGAGGCGAATTCCGCAAATTCCCTCCGGAATCGCTCTGCAGAATAATACCCGACACGCTCCGAAATCAACTCACGGTTCCAGGAGCGGGCCTCAAACTCCTCAATCACATTGCACACAGCCTCAACTGAAGCCTCATGGAAAAATAATCCTGATACTCCATCCTTCACTGTTTCCAATGCCCCGCCTTCACCAAAGGCAATAACAGGAGCCCCTGCAGCCTGAGCCTCGACAGGGACGATGCCGAAATCTTCCACACCGGGGAAAAGCAAGGCTTTACATTCAGCAAATTTCTTACGCAACTCATCCCCGCTGAGACGGCCCGCGAATTCTATATTTTTGTCCCCGCCGGCCAGGGCAGTCAATTCCCTGCGCTGGGGTCCACCCCCTATTACAGTAAGTTTGCGCCCCATTCTGCGGCATGCTTCCACTGCCAGATCTGCACGCTTGTAATTCACCAGTTCACCCACATAAAGATAAGGAGCTTCTCTGCGCCATTCCTCCGGATAAGCATGAAGAGCCGCAGAAAAATACTCAACCTCACAAGGCGGATTTATCACCGTCGCCTCCCGGCCGTAAATACGTTTGATACGCTCTGCAACAAAGCAGGAGTTGGCGGCAAATGCATCAACACCTTCCGCAGAACGCAAATCATAACGCTGCAACGGCCTGCGGAAAAGTTTCATGGCGACTTTACCAGCCGCAGAAGTGTTGCGGTAATACAAATCATACATATCCCACAAATAACGCATCGGAGTGTGACAATAACACAAATGTACTGCATGTTTATTTTTGCGTACACCTTTGGCAGGTCCGGATTCACTGGAAATAAGCAGCTCATATTCCTCAAGATCAAGACGTGCAAGAGCCGCCGGCATCAGCGGAAGATACTTTTGCGGATGTTTGCGCCCCCCCGGCAAACCGGCAATAAACGTTTCATAAATTTCATGTCCGCCAAATGGATTGCCATCAAAACCGCCACTGTTCCAGGCATGTGTATATATATCTGCATCAGGCAGCATACTGCACAACTCCAACAGTACCTTTTCGCCGCCCCGCATGCCGGTCAGCCAATAATGTAAAAAAGCCGTTTTTATAATTTCACCTCGCTCCGCGGCAGCGGATAACTTCCACGGCTGTCAGCATAAGAATATACCAATCATGCCAGATAGACCAGTTAAAAATATAATACATATCCAATGCTACACGCCTGTCATAATCAAGATCACTGCGGCCGGAAACCTGCCAGAGTCCGGTGATCCCCGGTTTGACCCGGCTGAATGCTTCGTACTTGTTGCCGTAATATTGTTTTTCCGCCGGCACAATAGGTCTCGGCCCGATGATAGCCATTTCGCCACGCAATACATTGAAAAGCTGCGGCAGTTCATCAAGGCTTGTACGGCGCAGAAACTTCCCCAATCGTGTAATACGCGGATCTTTTTCCAATTTGAACTTGGCTTCCCATTCTTTTGCCATTTCCGGATTTTCTGCGAGCATCCGTGCCAAACTGCCGTCAATATCTGCAACCATTGTGCGGAATTTCCATACTTCTATCGGTTTACCGAATTGACCGAGGCGACGTGCCTTGTAAAGTACCGGACCGGGGCCGGACAATTTGACGGCAATCGCAAGAAAGAGAAAAAGCGGCAGAGCAAATATTATACAAAGAACCGCCAGCACCGCCTCGGAAACCACTTTAAAAATCCGCGGCCCCGGCAAGCGCAGCTGATTACAGAATTCCACCCCGGCGATACCTTTCACATTCACCGGATAGGCCCACGAGATCGGCAGTTCCTGCTCATCCACCATAATTGAAACATGTGTGTAATGCCGCATAAGGTAATGGATATATTTTTTAAGACTTTTTGAAGAAAGACACACAAATATTGTGGATATCCCCAACCGACGCCCCAGAGCAACAGCCTGCCTGACCTTTCCGACTCGTCCCGGAACCTCCTTGTCATCAAGAAACCCCACCGGTTCAAACCCGTAATGAATATTTCTCCTGAGTTCAAATGCCAGACGCTGTCCGGAGGTTCCGCCACCCGCAATCAGTACGGGGATCTGCCCGACAGATGCTATTTTCATAAGTTTTCTGATAATCATTCTGCCTACGGGCAGTACCAGTACAGTTATTCCCCAACTGGCAAATAATACAAAGCTGGAATAATGATGTGTCCTGCCGGTAAAAACCAGATAAGCAAATGTCAACAGAAAGGTAAGGGAAACTGCAAAGAAAAGCCGCCGCAACTCCTCAACAGGCGGCAGGGGCAAACCGGGATAAAACGGGTTCCCGTGATAAAGTCTGATGGTTGCCGCAATAAAAAGGTACACAGCCATTATGGGCCAGAGGCGGAAATATCCCGTCAGAAAACATTCCCATCCGCAAAACCGATAAATGAATGTTACAGACAAAAGCACGCCAATAAGAACGATGATATCCCACAACGCCAACAGCAATACACGGATACGGGCAGACTTCATGGCAGATCCTCACTTTTCAGCAAAATGCTCTCCGGTGTATTTATTATTACGGCTGTGCCTTTTTTACTTTACTTTGAATAATCTAATATAACCTCTTTTTCATTTTTTTCAACCTTGGCCGGGACAACTGCCGGAAAAAAATTTGCAAAAGTGCGTTATTTGTGATATTTTATAGTATGGAGATTTCTTATGAAGAGGAATCGGAATAATGTATAGAGGAGTATACTATGAACAAAAAACCTTCTTTCGAAGAGCGGCTCACCAGTGTTTCGTCGCCGGAAAAGGTCAAAAGCGCAAAATTGCTTTTGAAAAATGACCGCCTGCTGGGCGCATGGCGGGATGCTGAAGGACGGGTCAATGCTGTTTTCAGCGACCGTGGCAAATTGTTCGCCACAAATGTCAGAACCGGCGAAGCTCCGCATTGCCAATGCGACTGTGGTACCGCCGGAGGCGCATTGTGCGAACACTCTGTAGCCGCACTGATGTACAGCGGCAGATTCAGACTCGAACCGCCGCCATTGCCGGTGGAGGATGAAGCCAGCTACTGCAGCAGTCTTAAATTTGAATCCTGGGAATCCATGGCAGTGGATTCGGCTGCAGACCGTAAACAGGCAACCGTCTGGATAACCTCGGAAAGTGCCTTCCCGCATCTGCCGAGCAAGTGGGAAAATACTCTGTTGAATGTAAAAATATGCTGCGGCAACAGGGAATATCTCGGCAACCTGAGCAACCTGCGCAGTCTGCATTTCGACAAAACCCTTGCTGCAAGCCTTAAATTAACCCAATTTTCACTGCAGGAAAGGCAGATCATACGTTATCTTGCAATCAATGCAGAACCGGACAACTCCAAACTCAGTCTGAACAGCGAACAGACAGCAGAGTTTTTTCATGCTCTCATCGGCTTTGAACGTTTTATCAGAGACAACCAGAGACTTATAATCCACAAAGAAGCCGCCGAACCGGTTGTGATAACCTCCGGTTCCGGCCCGGAAAAAGTGTATACTCCGGGGATCAGGGTCAACGGCGCACTGCTGCCGATAAAATCGGCAAAGGTCATCACCGGGAAATGCGGCTGCTGGATAGGTAAATCCGGCGAATACTGGTGGATACCTGCCACGCTGGATGTGGCATGGATAAGAAGCTTTTTCCGTGCCGGCGAACACAAACTTACAGAAGTTCCCATTGACACACCGCCGGCAGAACGTCTGCCTGTTCCGGTTTGCGGCAAAAAAACGCTTGTATTGGATGCCCCGCATCCCACGGTGCTTCTGGAGTGTGATTTTCCCTCGCCCGCAGTAATGCGTCTGCATCCGCTATTTCTCTACAACGGCACACCCTGTCCGGCAGATGACGGACGGCTGGGGCTGCAAAACGGAGAATTCTTTTTGCGGGATGACCGCTTTGAACGTATATTCACCGAACAGCTGGCAATGTTCGGACTGTCACGGGGACCACAGGAATATCTTACTCTTTCCGGAGTGGAAAAAATAGGGGTATTTCTTGACAGGATGCTGCCGGACTTTGTGCAGCGCAAAGATATTGCCCTCTCCGGTAATCTGGCAAGTATTTCCCGCGGCGGGGCAGGAGTTCCGCTTGTGAAACTCTCTTTAGATACACCGCTTCAGGAAGAAGATAAAATAAAAGTCAATTTCAGGATGTTTTCCGGCGATGATGTAATAGCTCCGGAGGAAGTTGTTCAAGCGGTCAGACAGGGACAACGGTATATTCAGGGGGCATCCGGTAATATATTGCGTATCGGTGACGGTATCGCCAATCTGCTGCAGGCAGGAGTTGTCAAAACTGCAGGCAAAAACGGTACTCAATGGCTGATCCAAAAATTTTCCGTCCCTTTTTTCCTGCAGCTGGCAGCGGCAGCCGGTGTCACTGTGCCGCCTGAACTCTACTCTTTTGTTCCGTCAACAGCCTCTATCGGTGTTGACACAAGGGCTCTGGCAGGGAAGTTCACCGGAACACTGCGGAGTTATCAGGAGGAAGGTGTACGTTGGCTCACTGACAGGACCTCTGCCGGATTCAATGTCATACTGGCAGATGAAATGGGTTTGGGCAAAACTGTGCAGATACTGGCTTTCCTTGCCGCCATCCGCCGCTGCGGCGATGCCGCCGCCCTTGTTATAGCCCCGGCAAGTCTGCTGGAAAACTGGAGGCGTGAAGCAATGCATTTCGTTTCCGGCTTCAAAGTGATCGTGCTTACCGGACAGAATAAAGAGGAATGGGAAAAACTTCAGGAATATGATCTTGCCATAATCTCCTACGCTATCGCACGGCGTGAAGAAGCGGCGTTAAAAAAGCACCGCTTCAGCGTACTCATACTGGATGAGGCTCAGCACATAAAAAACCCCGGTACAGCCAATGCCCACAGCTGCAAAGCTCTGCGTGCTGACCACAAAGTGGTGCTGACAGGTACACCTCTGGAAAATTCAGCAGATGACCTTTGGAGCATCTTTGATTTTTTGCATGCAGGCATACTTGGTCCTCTGGCAGCTTTCCAGCGGCGTTATGGAGATGTTAAAAACGACACGGCTCTCCGTGATGAACTTGCCGGCAGGATAGCACCGTTTATCAAGCGGCGCACCAAAAAACTTGTAGCATCAGAGTTACCGCCAAAGTCCGAGATCACACTTTTCTGCGAAATGGATTGTGTGCAGCGTAAACTTTACGACAAAATGCTCAGACAGGCCCGGGGCAGACTTGCCCAGGCGGAAAATGATTTTACCCAGCCGCAATCCCGTATGATGATCTTTACGGAACTGCTGCGTCTGCGCCAGCTGTGCTGTGACCCTTCGCTGCTGCCTGATGATGAGGGTAAAAATTGTCCTTCAGCCAAAATGGAACTTGCCAAAGAACTTATTATGGAAAATATCGACAGCGGTCACCGGATGCTGCTTTTCAGCCAATTCACCAGTCTGCTTGCCATATTCCGTCAGAATCTTTCGGGAGCGGGGATCCAATACGAATATCTTGACGGAGCGACCCGCAACCGTCTGGAAAAGGTAGATAATTTCAACAATTCCCCCGATATTCCAATCTTTCTGCTCAGCATCAAAGCCGGAGGTTCCGGTTTGAATCTCACCTCTGCCGACAGAGTCATAATCTATGACCCGTGGTGGAACCCGGCTGTGGAAAATCAGGCAACCGACCGGACTCACCGCATAGGGCAAACCCGGCAGGTGACAAGCGTGAAGCTGGTGGTAAAAGATTCTATAGAAGAGCGTATTCTGGAACTGCAAAAGCGTAAACAGGATATCTTTGACGGCCTCGTGGATAATCCGCAGGCATGTGCTTCTGAACTCACTCTGGAGGATTTGAAATTTCTGCTCAACTGAACAACGATATAAAAATCATCCGTTCGCAGCGCAGACGCCGTCCGGCATTGTATATCAAACCGGACGGTTCTCTGGAGCTGCGTGTCCCTGTGTTTATCAGCGAAGCGGCAGTAAAGGAATTTTTACGTTCTGCCGGGCCGTGGCTGCAAAAAAAGCAGCAAATGCAGGAGAGAGCCGCCGCAAATATACTTCCGCCTGATACAGTAACAGTCGGCGGGGTTCTGACCCGGATACAGTATTCGCCCTTCTGCCGCTGTGCCGTCTTGAGTTCACCCGGCCTTCTGACTCTCCCCGGTGTCTGCCGGGACTCTGCTGAATTGCGGAAAAAACATCTGGTCGCCTTTTATCGCAAACAGGTGCAGACAGTTATCTTCCCGATGGTCAAAAAATATGCTGCTATGCTGGGCAGGGAAATACGTCAATTACGGGTCACAGGAGCGGCAACCAGATGGGGTTCATGTTCCGGCAGCGGCCGTATCAATATATCGTGGCGCACTGCCCGTCTGCCGGAAAATCTGGCAGAACTGGTGGCTGCCCACGAAGCTGCGCATCTCGCAGAAATGAATCATTCAAAGAAATTTTATGCTGTACTTGAGTCCCTGCTTCCAGACAGGGCAGTACGGGAAGAGCAACTGAAAAAGGAAAGGTTGAAATATGCTGATCAGTGACCTGCAACGCAATCTGCTGGCAACAGCCAGAGTAAACGCCTGGGTAGGCAATGAACTTTTAAGTCACCCGGAACTTGTCAGTGCCGAAGAAGATCTGATGATAGCCATTGCCGCAGAAGTGGAAAAACGTGCCGAACTTTCCAGCGACGACATCAATAATCTTTTCACCTTTGTCTTCGGCAAAGCCTCTGAAGCTGTAAGCCTGTGGGAAAATGGCGAAAAACCGGATACCGGTATAAACGGAATATTCAGCGACCGTATACCGCTCTATACCTCACAGGGACTTCTTGCCATATTCAGGGAATGTGATCTGCCGGGAGTATTTGCCGGGGAATTTCTGGCGGCAAAGCTGGAAGGGGATCCTTTTTTCAACCTCATGTCTGTACTGAATATGGTATGGCAGTTGGGGATCCACATTGCTCTTGCCTCTCTCGGCAAAGGCGATTAAGCACTTTTATAATATACTGAAAACAGGAATTTGCTTTTTGCAGAATTGGTATTATATTATATTACCAATTTAACATCAGGAGGTAAATAATGTCTATTCTGCTCGGTATAGATACCGGTACAACCAAAAGTGCCTGTGTCCTTCTCAATAAAGCAGATCACACACTGCTGGCCTGTGTCAGCAGAGAGCATAAAGCCGGAATCAGTGACGGTGTGCAGGATGCCCGCAAACATTTGGAAGTCATCAGGGAGCTGATTGCAGAACTCCCCGGCGAATTGAAAAAAAATATCTCCTCGGTGGGGGTAACAGGACAAATGCACGGTGTCGTCCTGTGGTCAGAAGAAAAGATATCTCCTCTGTATACCTGGCAGAGTACGGTAAAGGATATTGCAAAACTGCGCCGTACCGCTCCCGGTCTCTGCCACGGTTTCGGCTGCGCCACAATGGCAGAACTTGCCGCAGAGGGCAAGCTGGACGGATACAGCTTTGCCGCAACTGTTCATGACTTTCTGGTCTGGCACCTGACAGGGAACACCGGCAAGCCGGTAATGGATCTTTCGGATGCCGCAAGCTGGGGATGTTTTGATACAGCAAAAGGTTCTTTTGACATGTCCCTGTGGCAGAAACTCGGTATCCCTGCCATTCTTGTCCCGGAAATACGTCCTGTCGCCTCCTGTGCCGGAACCACTGTCGGCGGCTGGGGACTGCCGGAAGGCATCCCGGTAATGACCGCCATCGGCGACAATCAGGCAAGTGTAGCAGTTTCGGCAGAAACTCCTGAAGAGGAAATATTCCTCACTCTCGGCACCGGAGCGCAATTATCGGTTGTTATTGACCGTCCTGTTGACGGAGTTGAATGCCGTCCTTACTGCGGAGGCAAATTTCTGGCAGTGGCAGCCCCGCTCTGCGGAGGGGC
>JAZSGI010000103.1:0-5296 GCA_045532655.1 Victivallaceae bacterium | reverse complement strand
TACCCTTTGCAGCTCTTTGCGAATGGCATCTTTGCCATTTTTTGAATAACTTTTGAAATTACCTCGCGTTCATCATGTTATCGACATCTTCTGCCGGTGTCGTTATTCCTTTAATACCGAAAGTTCCGGCAAGCATACCCGCCACTCCAGGTGAAAGAAATGCCGGCAGGGTAGGGCCAAGCCTGAGGTTTTTGAAGCCCAGAGCAAGAAGAGCCAGCAACACGGCTACAGCCTTCTGTTCATACCAGGCAATATCAAATGAAATCGGCAGATCATTGATATCTTTGGCGTTGAATATTTCTTTGAGCTTCAGGGCGATTACTGCGAGACTGTAACAGTCGTTGCACTGCCCTGCATCAAGTACTCGCGGAATACCGCCTATGGTGCCAAGATCAAGTTTATTGTAACGGTATTTGGCACATCCGGCGGTAAGGATAACGGTATCAGGCGGCAGTGATTTTGCTGTTTCTGTATAGTATTCACGGGAGATTTGTCTGCCGTCGCACCCCGCCATAACGATAAAACGTTTTATTGCTCCGGAAGTAACAGCAGCAACGATTTTGTCTGCCAGAGCGAAGACCTGACTGTGTGCGAAGCCGCCTGTTATAACTCCATCTTCCAATGCTGCCGGTGGTTGGCAGGTCAGGGCCTGCCGGATAACTGCAGAAAAATCTTTCTGCCTGAACTTTTTTCTGTCAGCAATGTGCGGTACGCCGGGGTATCCAGCCATACCGGTAGTATATATCCTGTTGCTGTATTCTGGCTGAACCGGGGTTATACAGTTGGTTGTCATTATGATCGGCCCGTTGAAGGAAGCAAACTCCCTGTTCTGGCGGTACCATGCGTTGCCGTAATTCCCGAACAAGTGTTTGTATTTCTTCAATTCGGGATAATAATGGGCCGGAAGCATTTCGCTGTGGGTATAGATGTCAACCCCGGCATCAGCGCTTTGTTCCAGCAGTTCTTTAAGATCAAGCAGGTCATGACCGGAAACAAGTATTCCGGGACGATTGCCGACTCCGGTTTTCACTTCTGTAATACAGGGATTGCCGAATGTGGATGTATTTGCCCTGTCCAGCAGAGACATTGTTTTTACAGCAATATTGCCTGCTTCAAGCACCATTGCGGTAAGTTCTGAAGCTGTATGGTTTGATGCAGTAGCGGCAAGTGCTTTGAAAATAAAACTGTAAATTTCCTCATCTTCAAAACCGAGTACTGCGGCATGTTCTGCATAGGCGGAGATACCTTTCAAGCCATATAACAACAATTCCCGCAGGGAACGGATATCTTCATCGGCACAGGCGAGTACTCCGGAGGGAACATCGACGGCAGCAGTACCTGTCATAGTTTCTGCTTTTGAAAGTTGATTCTGCAAACGTGCTGAGTCAAAGTTTGCATTGGTAACAGTCATGAATAATGATTGTATCACAAAACGGCCGAGTTCTCTGTCGGGTTTTTTGGTAAGGGCAATGAGTTTAAGCTGGCGCAGCAGCTTATCCATAACAGCTGATGTCTCGGCATTTTTGCCGCACATTCCTGCCAGGGTACAGCCGGTATTGCGGCATGCTTCCTGACATTGAAAACAAAACATTTTTTTTTCCATAATAACTCCTCCTGTTTTATTGGTTTTCCGGCAATTCGCCGTTTATATTGATTATTTTTACTTTAAGATCGGTGTTGATGCCGGCCAGAGTCATTGCTTTTTGTACAATGGCAACAGTGCCGCCGCAACAGGGAACGGACATTCTGGCAACAGTTACCGAGGCTATTGCGTGATGTGAGAAAATTTCTGCTAATTTTTCAACATAACTTGTGATTTCACTGTCAAGTTTGGGGCAGAAAATGATGATTTTTCTGCCGGGAGCAAGACGGGTGTGAAAATCTGCAAATGCAAAAGCCGAGCAATCTGCAGCGATAAGCAGATGGGCATTGTTGAAATCTGCTGCAGCCGGATTTATGAGTTTGAGCTGCAGGGGCCATTGAGGTTTTTGGTCCGTTACATTGGTTTCAGCCATTGAAGAACAGCAGTTGCCGCCTGCAGGAACATGCGGGATGGGAACATCTGCCTCCTTCAGGGCTTCCAGTGCCTGATGGTAAAGTTTTTTTTCACCATGGTCAAGAAGGTGCTGCAGATGGGCAGTTATGGTGTTTGTTCCCTGGGGGATTATTTTTGCCATAACTTTTTTTTCGTCATACTCTCCCGCCTCTCTTACTACAGTTTTTATTGCACCTTCCGGACAGTTGCCCATACA
This sequence comes from Victivallaceae bacterium, assembly GCA_045532655.1. GTDB lineage: Bacteria > Verrucomicrobiota > Lentisphaeria > Victivallales > Victivallaceae > JAVBQJ01. The sequence goes on along the minus strand of JAZSGI010000103.1, from coordinate 3,044 downwards.
TGCTCCAAGTCCATCGCAGAAAATGTCACTGATCAGCCGGGCTTTCCCGTCTATGATCTGCAAAGCTCCTTCCGGACAGTTGGGAACGCATTGTCCGCAGCCGTTGCATTGGGCGGCATCGATTTCAATTATCTGTCTTTTCATTTTGCAAAACCTCCTCCAATGTTGTCAGCAGGGAATTACCTGCTTCTTTGATATCAAAATTTCTGCCGCTCATGTTCCATTGGGTAACCAGAAGCCGCAGTGAACCGGCGATCATACGGAAAATTGTTGTTTTATCCAATCCGGTACGTACTTCGCCATTTTCAGCAGCCTCCTGCAGTTTGTTCTCCAGAAATCTTTTATGTCTGTGCATCATTTCCATAAGGACAGCGGCACAATCTTTTTCGTGGATAAACAGATATTCAGAAAAAATAAGTGTACTCAAAGCCGGATTGTTTACTGCCTGTTGCAAACGGGCCATTACAAAACTTTTTATTCCGGCAAAACCTTTTGCCGCATAGACGGATTCATCAATACCGGAATCAAAAAACATGATCATGCTTTTCATGATTTCAGCCTTCCCGGCAAAATGCCTGTATACAGCCGGTTCACTTACGCCGATTGCGTTGGCAATATTCCTTATGGTAAGGTTTTGAAGTCCTCCTGAAGCGGTTAGAGATATTGCCGTATCAAGTATTTCCTGTTGCCGTTTTGTAAAATTCATTTTTGACGACTTTCATGTTAGTTATCATTCACTAACATATAATACAACAAAAAAACTGTAAGTCAAATGAAATCCATTAAAAAAACGGAATTTTATTGCCGCAGACGGCGGAAATTTTTCCGGGCGGCCGGATCAGTGGGAGCAGTTGCCGCAGGTATGGGAACCGCAGGAGTGACCGCCCTCGTGATGGTGGTGATTGCAGTGAAAATCTTCACGCAAAGTCAAAGTCCCTTTTATGAAAGCATTTACCGTTTCTTTGACATCACCCTCGGCTCCTCCGATCACCTGTATCCCGGCGTTGGCAAGGGCATTTACTGCACCGCCGCCGATGCCGCCGCAAATAAGAATATCCACCATTTCCTCTGCCAGTACGAGGGCAAGGGCTCCGTGACCGGAATCTCCGGAAGAAATGATTTTTTCGCTGATTATTGAATTGTTTTCAACTTCAAAAATCGCAAAAGACGGAGTATGACCGAAATGCTGAAAGACCTGACCGTTTTCGCAAGTTACTGCAATTTTCATTTTTTTACCTTTCTTTATGAATTCAAAATGTTACACTGTCCCTGAATCTTATTGCTGCAAGATGATCTGTAACGTTCCAGCTGCGCAGCTGCCACTCGCCATCACGGCAGCAGAATGTTGATATGGAAGCATTGACAGTTGACGGCAGCATTACTCCGGCTCTCGTTGTACCGACAATATGACGGAACACAGCACGCATGGGGCCGGCGTGGGTTACCAACAGCAGATGTTTCCCTGCATATTCTCTTGCCATATGGTCAAGACATTCAGCCAGCCGGGCATAGAATTCGCTCCGGCGCTCTCCCCCCGGTACGTCAAAATTCTCCCCGTCGTATTTGAACGCTTCAAGGATATGGGAATATTGCTGTTGCAGTTCACTTACCTGCCGTCCCTGCAGATTACCGAGGTCCCACTCCCGTAATTCAGGCAGAGGGATGACGGGCTGCTGTAATTTTTGACCAATGATTTGTGCTGTATGCATTGCCCGCTGCAAATCGCTGGAAAAAATCAAGTCAAATTTTGTTTCTGCCAATGCTGCAGCGGCACATTCTGCCTGCATTATTCCGGTTGTATCAAGCTCTGTATTGGTTTGCCCCTGCAGTATCCCGGCGGCATTTGCCGCTGTCTGACCGTGGCGCACCATAGTGAAGAATGTTGTCATTACATACCTCTTTTTTATTACCTCTAAAGATTAAACATAATATAATCTGATTTAATAAAAATACAAGCGGTATGAATGGTATCGGCTCCGGTTACTGGATGGTTTCTCCTGCAGGTGATGTTTTTGGGAGTGTTTCCTCTGCTGCAGAAGAAGTGGCAGGCGCATAGAGGATCATGAAAATGAGGCCGACTGAGGCAATGATCACACCAATGATCTTCTGCAGATTAAGTTCTTTGTAGAAGACTATAGCAAATGCGATTTGTGTGGCAACAAAAGCGCCACCGCCGATCACCGCTCCTGCAAGGTTGGGATTGGCTTCCATCAAACCATAGAATTTCATGGCAAAAGCCATACTGCTTGCACCCACCAGATTGCCGCCGAGGTAGAAAGCAAGAAATGGCAGTGAACCGTTTTTCCACTTGCTGCCGAATTTGAAAAAAAGTGCCGGGATGATCTGTGTAATATAGACCATTATCAACAGAAAATATATATTGCTCATCATTGTTCACATTCCTTAGCTGACTGTTTTTTGTCCGGTGCGCTCACGCCGATGACCATTCCGGATATCATGACTGCTATTCCCACAAGCATCTGCCAGTTGAATGGCGACCTGAACAACAACCACATGGCAGTCTGTCCGACGATAGTAGACATGGCGACACAGATCATATTTGCGATACTGACGCTTGATGTTCTGGCATAGACCAGCATAAGCATCCATGTGGATGTCCAGCCGAAGATGTTGCCGACAACAAAGAAAAGCCAGAAATATTCAGGATAGACTCCGCCGCGCTGGAAAAATATTGCTCCGATCGTACCGATGATACAGTACAGGGCAATAAATAACCAAACCATTTTATTTTTCATGAAAATGTTTCCTTTTGGGTAAATAATGAAAATCAATATATATAAATATACATCGTCCAGGAGGCAATGACCATGAAAAAAATTACTTTTATATGAATAAAATTACTGAATTTAACAAAAACTTCAATGGCAGCAGCAGCCTGACCCGCATCCACAGCCGCCGTGGGCGCAAGGGGCGGCATCACTGGCATTGCATTTGCCGTGTTTTTTGCCGGAGGCTGAAACTGCAAATGAGGAGAATTTTTTTACAATATCCTGACTTGCACAATGAGGACATTCCGGTTTGGT
>JAZSGI010000019.1:0-3359 GCA_045532655.1 Victivallaceae bacterium | reverse complement strand
GTAGAAATACAAGTCACGAGATCATTATCAAAAGTATGAGACCCGGATTTGTTTGAATAACCTTTGCCGTGCCAGAGCAGTGTACCATCGTTCAGGACTATGGGGCCGTGAACATTATTTACAGGGACATGGCAGGGTGGAGTCCAAGTATTGCCCTGATCGGTTGAACGCATGAGGAAAAAACCAAGTTCTTTTTCCTGTATTTCAGGAGTGATATTATATTTTTCTAAAATATTTTCTTCTGCGAGGTGTATATAAGTGAAATAATTTACCAGCCAGGTGCCATCCGGAGTGCACAATATACCGGCATCGCGGTCATCCAGAGGGCCCTGGGTCACAATGCGCGGGCCTGACCATGTTCTGCCTTTGTCGGTTGATTCGTAGAGGTAAACTCTGCCGTCGTGGCTCAAATGACCTTTTCTGCCGCCACTGGCACCGGCAACCAGTTTGTCATTTCCCACATTGGCGACGGTGGGCCAGCCGTGATAGGTTGGAACGGCTTCATTTTGTATTACGCCTCTATATATTTCTTTTACTTCTATTTGCGGAACATCTGCAAGTGCTGCACAAAGGGTTGTTGACATGATACCTCCTGCAAGAAGTTTTTTTATGAATTTTGGTTGCTTCATTTTCTGCCTTTGAGTTTTTTGTAAAAGTTGTAAACTTCTATTACATTACTGCAGGATCGGAGTAATACAAATAACTGTAGATATAATAAATGAAACAGATTTATAAAAACTGAAACTGTTTTCAGAAACGGAAAAACATTTCTTTCTGCTGAACTTGTTTACCATTTGGCATTATGCGTTCAACCATGCCGGAAAATTTGAAACCGATTTTCTGATACAGATGGAATGCTCTGGCGTTATCCGGGTGTACTGTCAATTCTACGGCTGCCCTGTCCTGAACCCTGGCTTCTTCCAGCAGGAATCGTACAAGTTTGCCGCCAACGCCTTTGTTTTGCCATGCATCCGCAACAGCTATGCCGAGTACCGGGGTGGGGAAATCAATGTTCCAGAGGAAGAAATAAGCCTTGATATTTCCGGAGCTGTCTGTTAACAGAAATGCTTCGTGCCTGCCGCTTTTTACAAAATCAGCGACGGTTTTTTCCAGCGAAGGGATATCGAATTTATGTGGAGTAAAAAAAACTCTGGAATCTGCTGACAGATTTTCATAAAATGCCGCCAGCAGAGGTGCATCCCCTGTATCCAGTTGACGCAAAGTCAGGTTATTGGTATCTTTCAATTCCCTGGCGATTTCTTTCTGCACACCGTTTAGAATAAAAAAACTTTTCATTTGTCTTCAAAATATACAACGTATAGCGAAAAAGTAAAGGCGTATCTGCAGGGAAATACTTTACCTGCAATACGCCCTGCTGTTGCTGACAGAGACTTCAAATACGGTACAGGATGGTACCACAGGAGCCGAGTGTGTCGTTTCCGTACTCTGCTGAATAAATGATTTCGGCATTGGCGGGCAGACAAATTTTTTCTGCAGTATCACCGGGGTTGAAAATAAAACGGTAATCTCCCCGTTGGATATCCCACAGCATGGGTTTATCTGATACTGTAATGCCGTTTGCTTGCAAAATCTCTTTCAATATGGCGATATTGTCATTATCGATATCACCGTTCCAGCCGAGATCCAGAGCAAGGCCGCAGGTGATGACTTTGCCGGAACCGTATGTATTTACCACTGCCGCCGCTCCGGGGAAATCGTTCCAGCAGGCAACAACTTCGCCTGTTGTGGGAATAAGTTCTGTCATCCATTCTCCGGAAACAGGATTTCTGCCGTGCCATGCAGCAGTGGCATCATCACCATCGGCAATCACCTGCCTCAACCCTTCCCGGCAGCCGGTAAGATCTTCCAGCCCTTCGGCAGGACGTTGCGGTGTTACCCATGTCCGGTCATCACGGCAGGCAAAGGGATAGCTTATTATCAATGTACCGCCGTCATTGACAAATTTCCGCAATTTGGCGGCAAGGGTGCTGTCAACGATCTCAATTGCCGGCAGGTGAAGCACTTTGTATTTGCTGAAATCATCTTCTTCGATAACAAAGTCGCAGTTTATGCCCAGCAGTCTGTACATGGAGAAGCTACTCATAAAAGCCCGTCTTGCAGGGTGGCCGCAGTTGACTTTCAGGTCAAAGAGCTGTTCTTCTTCTATAGTTTCGATACGGCTCAGGAGATCATTGCGGCGGTGGTAGAGGATAGCCACCTGCGATACCGGCAGACGTGCTGCCTGAAATTCCCCGCCCAGACTTGCCGCAAGTTTTGCAACTCTGTCACACGCTTCACTGCGTGGAGTTGGAGTGCCGTCGATATTGCGCATTGCCCAACCGTTTGATTCCTGACCGAAACGTTCACTGCGGTACTGCCACATGGTAAGACCGTTGCAGCCGCATGCAAGGCACATTACCAGCAATTGTTCCAACCGTTTGGGGTCTGGGGTTTTGCACCACATGGCATTGTTTGGGTAAAATTCCTGTACCCAGTAATTTTCATCGGCCCTGCGCATCCATGCGCTCATGTAAAGCGGGTCACAGCACTGCACTGGGTTTTCCGGATGCAGAGAGACCGGCATACTGCAGCCGTAGAAATCAGTCTGCTTCGCATTGAGGATGTCGTAACTGGTGTCAGCCACAGGATCCTGCACTACACTTGACATACCTACGTGACACATGACAACCTTGTCAGGGGCTCCGGCTTTCAGACCTTCGTATGAATTCCTGACACGGGTCGCAACTGATGTTTCCGCCCATTGCCGCCAAAGGAAAAGTTCAACATAATCTGAACCTGATTCCGGCGGGAAAAGAGTATCGTAACTTGTCCATTCTTTACCGAATTTGGCATTGAGTTCATCAATAGAACCGTAACGTTCCTGCAGAAACTTGCGGTAAGAAGCAACGGAGTGTTGGCAATGACATTCCCCTGCCGGTCTGCATCTGGGTTCGTTCCATGCGTTGAAGAACCACAGTGCCGGGTGATCTTTGTAGCGGGATGCCATGGCTTTGTTGAATTCAAAAGCAGCTTTGGCAACTTCCGGATTATCGAAACACGGCAGCCAGCCGCCGACATAAAAAGCAGCATGGGAAATTGGTTCGATAGGAACACCCCGGAACCCGATGCGTTTGCCGCCGAGTTCGGTAAATACCCAGTCAGGAGCATTTTCCAGCATTGATTTGATTATGACACGCAGTTTGTATTTATGGGCGAGATCGCAAAGGCGATCCAGATCATCCCACATATATTTACCACGGATACGTTCATGTCTGCGCCACTGGGGGCGGAATTGCACATGGGTATATTTCTGTCTGGCAATTTCCTGCAAATCTCCCTCCCATTCATCCGGCAGGGGG
>JAZSGI010000036.1:0-3970 GCA_045532655.1 Victivallaceae bacterium | reverse complement strand
TTTTACAACAGAGCCTGAGGCTGTATCAAGTTCAAACCAGTACCGTTTGAAGTCGTCAGGAGCGGCTGCAAGTACCCTGCCGCATGCTCCGCCCGATGGCCATCCGCCTTCATCGTAAAGATAACAGCACATTCCAAGTTCAGCGCATTTGTCGACCACTTTTCTGTATATGCGGAAAAATTCTTCGCTGAGGTAACCGGGGGCAAGTTTTGTCATCATTGTGACTCTGAATTCCGGCGGCATGGGATGTATACACAGATTTTTGGCTCCGCTTGCAGCCATATCTTCTAATTGAGCAAATAGTTTTTCCTCTTCCAAAACACCGTTCCAGAGCCAGAAGTATCCGGGAGTATTGACAGAATCCGGGGTGCGGAATTTATTTATATCAAACATTTATTGACAACCTTTCATTTGTATTCTTCTTTAATTTAGTATCGGTAACTGAAAAAACAATAGCAATATTTTTGCAAAAATATTAAAAAACAGTCAAATCTTTCGTTGAAAAACTTTTCTTTCATGCTACATTATTAACCGGTTGTTCCGGGAGAAAAATTTTATGAAAGAACGTTTTCTGCAAAACGATAATTACTTTGATGACAGTCAGCTGCTGTTACGGGCGTTCCGGCATATACAAGTTCCCACAGATCTGCACCGGCAGGAATTTGCCGAAGTTGTTTTTGTAATGGGAGGCTGGGGTCTTTACGGTTCCGGGCGCGGAACCCCGGTAGAAATAAGCCATGGGGATATACTTATTGTGCCGCCGGGTGGCAAACATATATATCTGGAGGCAGAGGAGCTTGATATTGTTTGTTTGCTCTTTGCAAAATTACCGATTCCCCTGCTGGATTTGCAGAATCTTCCTGCGTTTCGGGAACTTTTCGGCAGACCGGAGGAGTATTATGAAAATCACAACAGGGAGTATCCGGTAATACACCCGGACGGGGAAGTCTTCCGGCGGCTGGAAGGTCTGCTTGATGCTTTTCTTTTTGTGCAGCAGCTGGGTAACGGGTGTGCCAAACTCGGTGTTTTTATGAGTATCACAGGGATAATATGCAGTTGTGCCGCCGTGGAAAGCAGTACAGGAATAAAGGAGGTTCCGTGGGACATGCATCAAATAAGTACATTTATTTCCAATAATTGTCACAGGAATCTTTCGCTTGAGGAATTGGCAAAAAAATGTTCAATGTCTGTCAGTTCACTGTTACGTGCTTTCAAAAAAACTTTCGGTACAACTCCGGCAAACTATATTACCTGCAAAAGGCTTGAATATGCGGCAATGCTGCTTGGAAACACTTCGTTGCGGATAACAGAGATCGCTGACCGGTGCGGATTCAGCACCGCTGCATATTTTATTGCCAGATTCAAAAAGAAGTACGGTTCCGCTCCCGGAGTGTTCCGGAAAAAACTCTGATGGCAGAATAACAGCCGCTTTTCCCCCCCTGATATCAATTCCTGGGGGCAGCAACTGAACCGCGCCTGATCATTTCCAGTGGGACTATCTGCCGTTCAAATGGTTCAGTCCTGTTGCCTATCTTGGCAATTATCGCTTCAACTGTACGGGATGTAAGCAGATCACGGTCGTACCGCAGTGTTGTCAGGGGCGGGAACAATACCGCCGCCTGCATCATATCATCAAGCCCGATTACGGAGAGATCACCGGGAATTGTCATGCCGTTTGCGTATGCCTTCTGGTATACACCGAGAGCCATCTGGTCGTTACCGGCAAAGATTGCTGTTACATCTGTAGCCGCAAAGAGCTGTTCAGCAGCCTTGGCTCCACCCTCGATAGTATCATCGCCGAAAACGATCCAACCAGGCTGTACCTTTATCCCGTTTGAATTAAGGAAATCAATGTAACAATCAATAGATGAGTCTTTGTCTTTGTAATGCCGGAGCGTGGAAGTTATATACCCTATACGTCTGTGTCCATGATCCAGAAACTCTTTGAGCGCAGTTATGGTTGCGGTATTGTAATCAATGATCATCGGAGCATAGTCGTCGCGGATGTATGTTATTACCGGCGTGTTTCCGCAAATCATCCTTGCTTCTACAGTATCGATCTGCGGGAGCATGTTGATGATACCGTCAACCAATCCGGATGAGTACATGGAGAGTATGGTTCTGCCGTGTTCCTGATCCAGACCGGGGCATGAAGTTATGGTTTCATAAGAAAGTTCTGCCAGTTTGTTGATAAACATCTGCACAAGTGCGGCTGACTGGGGATTTATTATGCCGTCAGTAACAATTCCGATCCGATTTGTCTCCTTTATCCGCATGGAATGGGCAAAGAAATTCGGCTTGTAATTAAGCTCTTTGATTTTTTCAAAGATTTTATGTTTGACGGAAGAACTGATGGGTCTTTTGCCGCTGATCGCATGGGAAACTGTACTTGCGCTTACTCCGGCAGCCCGGGCAACATCATTGATTGTGATAGTTTTTTTCATGCAAGACAAAATTCCATATTTACTGAAACAAAAATTCTCCGTAATAATATAACAATAAATACAGGAAAGTCAAGAGTAAGAATTGTTTTTTTAAGTGTAAATATCAGTAAAAATATATTGTTATCCGGTGCAGTTTCTCCTGTTGTCGGTAAAATACCGGAAGCGGTTTGATTTTGAAACATCCTTTATTTGACATTTCTGCTAAAAGCTATATATTAAGAGGCAATTTCAAAACTCCTCAAATTTGTCAAAGCGCCCTCGCTTCGATCTGACAAAGGGAGCGTTTTCGGCTGTTAGCTTACAGGTAGCAACCTCAAACTACCCTTTGCAGCTCTTTGCGAATGGCATCTTTGCCATTTTTTGAATGACTTTTGAAATTGCCTCAATATAAAAAAAGGAACCGCTGCATGCCGTCCATGGCACTGCAGCGGTTACCGGGGATCCGGCAGGCGTTATCAGCCTTTGCGGGGAACCATCAATCCATCAAGAGCTTCTTTCAGGGGATTGAAATCCTCTGCACAGTAGCCGAGATGGCTGTGGCGCAGCCAACCTTCCGCATATTCAAATTTGCCGGAAAGTTTGCCGTAATATTTGCCACGGAATGTGAGTTCTTCAAGATAAGCATTGTTGCCCTGGCTTACATCCAGCCAATCTTTCTGGCTCTTGTGGCAGCTGAGCATAGCTTTCTTGGTTTCGATAGTATTGGTTATATCGATGTAAAGTTCCGGATAAACGGGATTACGCAGACTGTCTGTCAGGCTGTGGGGCATTGAGTGGTAGACTGCAACGTCATCCATGCGGACAGGAAACTCTTTGCTGCATTTGAAGTTCTGCATCCCGCGGCAGAATGCGGCAGAGGTTGCAAGTCTGCCGGCATTTACATGATCTTCCATGTAGTCATAGGGACCGTGGGTCAGGAGGATCTCCGGATTCACTTCACGTACAGTCTCAACAACTTTGGCGAGAGTTGCGCTGTTGTAAAAGACTTCCAGATCGTCGCAGAGACTTTCGTGATAGACAGCACCGATAAGTTTTGCGGCATTCATTGCTTCTTCACGGCGTGTGGTCACAGTTTCGTCACGATCCATTACTGCAGAACCGAGAGACCCGTTGGCTATATTCATATAATGGATCTCGTACCCGGCTTCTTTCAGACGGATAAGAGTACCGGCCATCATGAATTCGATGTCATCAGGATGACAGGCGATCGCTATTGCTGTTTTGCTCATAATCAATGCATCTCCACTTCGCAGACACCGAATCCGCCGCGGTAGAAATTGAATACCACGTTGTCATGTTCGCTCAAAAGTGACATGGGAACGGAAGAGTCTGCGATTTTGTTGGCAATCATATAGGTACTCAAACGCTGACCGAAGGGATTGTCGTGATGACCGGGGTGCCAGATGGATACCTGGTCGCACTGCCAGGTCTGGACGGGACCGACGGTGACTGCGGAAGAGGGAACATTCTGGACGGTGCCGCCGCCGGAGGTACGGGCGTTCTGGATCAGAGTGATGGGGTGCAGT
>JAZSGI010000023.1:0-2657 GCA_045532655.1 Victivallaceae bacterium | reverse complement strand
TACTTATTGCTCGGATTACAGCAGCAATAAGCATTGTCCTTTTCATGGAAAGTCCGGCGGTAAGCAATGGTACCACGATCACCAGTGCTTCCGGAATATTCTGCAGGGCGATACTGCCGGTAACAGTTATTATATCCCCTGTATCGCCTGTGCCGAAACTCACACCGGCAGCCATACCCTCCGGAAATTTATGGATGGCAATGGCGGATACAAAAAGCAAAATTTTACCGGCTCCTCTGGCATCAGGATGTTTTTCCGGATCTATACCGGCGATTTTGTGCAGGTGTGGAACGATTTTATCCAGGCAGCTTATAAGTATTGCACCCAGAATAACTCCTGTTGTCATCATCGGCAGGGCATATTTTACTTCGCTTCCGGCGGCAGGGACAATGAGACCGAGTATCGCAGCCGCAAGCATGATACCTGCTGCAGACCCCAGTATCAGATCATTGTATTTATGGGGGATCCGGCGGACAGCCAAGCCGGCAACTGCCCCGATAACGGTAGACAAACCTATTGCAAGAGCAGAGATAAACAAATCTTTCATACAGCCTCCATTTTACTGTAACAGTCTTTACTTACAATACACCACAACCGGATTATTTCAAGGCGGAAATAATAAAAAATAAACAGCCGGTGAACCTGTATGAAAACAGCTCCACCGGTTGTCTCTTTCCCTTAAAGAGTCACGCCGTCTTTGAATATAGCGATCTCCCGGTCACCGGTTTCTTCATTGCGGGAGCTTATTTTACCGGAAGCCAGTTCCAGAAGCCATTTGGCGAACTCTTCTGTTGAGGGACAAGCCATGGCATCCCAGTCTATCCAATGCGGTTTTTTTTCGGCAAGTGCCGTATTGGTTGCTATTTTTACGGTAGGGACTACTGTGCCGAAGGGGGTTCCCCGCCCGGTGGTGAATAGGATCAGCTGACACCCGGCGGCTGCCAGAACTGTTGAAGCCACCAGGTCGTTCCCCGGCCCGCTTACAAGATTCAAGCCGGATTTGGTAATCCTGCCACCGTATGGGTGTACATCAACAACAGGCGAGGAGCCGCCTTTCTGGACACAGCCCAGAGATTTTTCTTCCAGAGTTGTAATGCCGCCGGCTTTGTTGCCGGGAGAGGGATTTTCGTAAATCACCTGTCCGTGCCGCTGGTAAAAATCTTTGAAATCATTGACCATTTTTACACATTTGTCAAAAACTTCCCTGGAGATGCAGCGTTTCATCAGCAAAGTTTCCGCTCCGAACATTTCCGGGACTTCGGTAAGTACACTTGTGCCGCCGCATGAGATTATCCAGTCGGATATACGCCCGGCAAGGGGATTGGCTGTAAGGCCGGAATAACCGTCACTGCCTCCGCATTTCAAGCCTATTTTCAGCATTGAAGCCGGGAGCAGGGTGCGTTCTTTCACCTTTGCGGCATCAAGTTCTGCCAGCAGTTCCATACCGCGTGCAAATTCATCGCCTTCATCCTGTGCCAGCAAAAAACGGATATTGAGTTTTGAAATATCCCCCAGCCTTTTTTTGAAACTTTCAAGGGTGTTGTTTTCGCAGCCGAGGGCTACTACAAGCACACCTCCGGCATTGGGATTGTGCGCCAGTGCCGCCAGCAGATTGGCTGTTGTTTCGTGATCGTCCCCCAACTGCGAACATCCGTACGGATGAGTCAGGGCGATCCCGTTTACTGCATTTGCCAGCCGCTCTGCAAGGCGGTTGATACATCCTACTGTGGGGATTATCCACAGGTCATTGCGGATCCCGGCCTGTCCATCGGGGCGGAGATAACCGTAAAAATCAGCCTGAGCAGACGGTAAGGCCGGGGCAAACTCCGGAGCATAGGTATACTCAAGAATACCTGCCAGATTGGTTGCGGCGTTGTGGGTGTGAACGTGGCTGCCGGAAATAATGTCACACAGGGCGTGTGCAATCGGCATACCGTATTTGATGATGTTTTCGCCTGCGGCAATATCACGCAAGGCATATTTATGTCCGTCAGGCCGGATCTCAACATTGTCTGCCGGATGGATTATCATTTTGTCACCGCTTTCGACACAGCTTCGGTGAAGCCCGGTATTTCATTGAGATCCATACCCCAGAAACTTCTGTTGGCAAGTATTTCCTGAACAGAAGGTGAAGCAGCAAAGAAATCTTTTACTTCCTGCGAGTCATTGATTTCGCAGGAACGGTAAAAGTCGATCAGGCTCGCCATTGACTTTGTAAGGTTCTCCGGGAGATGACCCTTGATTTTTACATGATCCAATATTGTCGGCAGTACCCTGACTTTCCACTTTGAAACCGAATTGAGTGCTATGGACAGCAGACGATGCTGGGCGAAAGGATTGGCAAAACGTTCCATGATGGATTCTGCATAGGCCTTTTTTTCATCATCGGGGAGGGGGACAGTGGGGAATATTTCTTCAAAAAGAATAGTACGCAGATATTTGTTGAAATACTCATCCCGCACCATTTCATCAACAAAAGTCAATCCTGCCATGTGAGCGGCAAGGACGCTTGCTGTGTGTGCCCCGTTGAGAAAACGGACTTTGCGGGTGCGGTACGGAGTCTGATCATCGGTAAAAACAACATTCAGTCCGGCTTCCTGCAGCGGTAATTCCTTTTTTACAGATTCCGGAGCTTCGATCACGAAAAAGTGGAATGG
>JAZSGI010000006.1:0-3439 GCA_045532655.1 Victivallaceae bacterium | reverse complement strand
CAGAGCAAAAGCGGTAAATTCCTGTTTCTTTAATCATATGCCGCAAACCGGTGTCAACGGGTTCGATTCTTTCTACCGTAAACCCGGCCATGAATACCTGTACAACAAAACTGTGATACCGAATTTACAGGGAAGTTATGAAACAGCGCAACGCACAACTCCTGCAGCAGAAGATAGAATTATTTCCGGCATGATCGGAGAAAATTCCAGCGGAGAAATGTGGGAGTGGATCATAAACTTTCCGCTCTATGGGGGAGTGGAAAGCGTTGAAATTGGATTCAAAGCTGATGCAAAAATTATGCCCCCCCAGCCCCACAGAAATGCCGACCCGGTGCTTTTCTATGGCTCCTCCATAACCCAGGGCGGTTGTGCGTCTCGCCCCGGCAACAACTATACGGCAATGTTAAGCAGGGAACTTGATGTGGAACAAATCAATCTCGGCTTTTCCGGTTCTGCTCTTGGTGAACCGGCTGTTGCCGAAACTATTGCAAGGTTAAAACTATCGGCCTTTGTCATGGATTACGATCACAATGCTCCTTCACCGGAACATCTGGAACAAACTCATGAGAAATTTTTCAACATTATCAGGTCCATCCAACCGGAACTCCCGGTGATATTTATATCAAAGCCGAACTTCCATTATGTGCATCATCACGTCACAGCAGTAGATGCCAGACGCAGAACTATAATACAACGGACTTACCTGAATGCCCTTGGCAAAGGAGATAAAAATGTTTTCTTTATCGACGGCGAAAAACTTTTCGACAGTGAACACAGGGACTTTTGTACCGTAGATGGGTGTCACCCCAATGATCTCGGTTTCTACCGTATGTTCCGGACAATTTTACCGGTATTGCAACAAATATTAAAATGACTCCGCCGAATCAGCTGCGGTATCTTTGCGCAAAGCGTCAAGAGAATCAACCGCAGCTTCACGGAAAAATTGCAGCTGTATGAGTATGTCTGCAAGTTCCTTATTATTTTTATGGGGTGATACGGTATAAGTATTCAGGCAACCCAGCAGATCATTTACCGATGCAAGTATGCGTTTAACTGTAGAAATACGCAATGCGGCAGGAGCTTCGCTGTTATCTGCCAGGGCATATACTTTTTCCAGAAGTGAACCGAAACGGCAGGAAACAGCAAGGACTTCCGGCATGTGGCTGCCGGAAAAACTGCTGGCAAACCTGTTCCACGATGCCGCCATATCTTCTACACGGCGGCACGCCTCGGCACCGGGCTTGAAACGCCAATCAACATCGCTGCTGAATTGCCCGTTTTCGTCATCTTCGGCATCATCATCAAAATTCAGCCGCTGATCTTTTACAGTATACGAAGCGGCAAGGACAGGTTCGGCCTGTGCCATACGGCCGCGGATGAGTTCATCCTCCCCGGGTAGATCAAGACAACCGGCAAGAGCCCGGTAATAACTGGCTATCCGGTGATCATCTTTCCGGAATTCATTTTCCCATTGGAATTCATCCCAGGAGTGATTGTTCTCGGAATACTGCAAGATTATTGACCTTCTGTGCGTGTGGGATCGAACTCAACTCTTGGAGCATCGCCCCACAATTTTTCCAAAGCATATTTACTGCGGGTATCATCGGTCATCAAATGAACAAGAACATCGCTGTAGTCCATTGATATCCAACCGCTTTCTGCATCACCGTCGATGCGGCGCGGACGGTAATCAAGTCCTTTGCGAAGCTTGTCGTACACATTGTCGACAAGAGCATTTAATTGCGGCGACGAAGTCGCAGTGGCAATAACAAAATAATCAGCAATTCCGCTCAACTGGCTGACATCAAGAATGATGATCGAGCCGCCGAACTTTTCATCAATAGCAGCAGCACAGAGCTGTGCGGTTTCAAGTGATCTGTTTTTCAAATTTCCGTTTCCCATTTTTTTACTCCTCAGCATTTCCAGGCGAACCATAAAGTCCGCACAATTCAATATACGCCCGGATTTCCGGAAGTACAACCGAAAAATCGAAATTTTTCCGTATTTTTGTGGATTCAGCCTCATTCAAAAGGGCATTTATCACACTATCGGTAAGTTTTTCGACAATAAATTGATTTCTCCAGTGTGCCGAAAGTTCAGCGGTCGATATATCGATTCCGGGACGTGGAACCACTATAAATGAATACTTCTCCACCAGTTCCTCTGCCTTGAACCACGTATGCAGATTCATAAGGCTGTCTGCCCCGATAAGCATGACAAAGGTATTGTCCGGCCATTTTTCACTCAAAGCAGCAAGTACATTGAATGTATAGGAAGGCGACAGCTGCAGACGGGATTCATAATCACAGAGTTTCATACCCCGGCGGCCGTCAATGGCAAGGGCTGTCATATTCTGCCTGTGAATGATATGTGTCACGGTACGGTTCATCTTGTGCGGCTGTACCCATGCACAGCCGAACCAGACTTCATCGCATCTGCCGGAAGCAAGGGCCGCCTCTGCCATGGCAATATGCCCGGCATGTACAGGATCAAAACTTCCGCCGAAATAAGCTATTCTCTTCCCCATAATCAACCGTCTGAAAAGATAACCCGACAACTGCCGGTCATTACTTGATTTTTACCGGCAATACGAAAAAAGCTCCGGTGGATAACCGCCGGAGCGAAATCAGATTTCTGCCTTAAGCATGCGGCGGAAAAACAATACTGCTTTCCCGCCTCATTACATTCAGCAGAAAAGTTGGAGCAGCTTAAAGCTCTTCACCAACTTCCCAGCGTGCAAAACGCATAACCTTGAGCTGGGGATAAAGCTTGGCAAGACAGCTCTTGTCATCACGGATCCAAGGCTGACGCATAAGAGCAACTTCGCCCATCCATTTATTCATCTTGCCATCGAGGATCTTGGCAATCATCTGCTCAGGTTTGCCGGCGAGTTTAGGATCGCTGGCAAGAGCGATTTCACGTTCCTTGGCGATCTTTTCTGCAGGAATATCTTCCGGATTGATGAATTCGGGACGGAAGGCTGCAATATGCATACAGATATCTTTGAGCAGCTCTTCATTGGCGGCACCTTCGGCTTCGATCATGACACCGATGCGGCCTTCGCCATGAAGATAGCTGTAAAGTTCGCCCTGAGCTTCCCAACGGACAGCACGGCGCAACTGCATATTTTCGCCGATAGTTGCGATCTTGGAAACCAATTCATCTGCGATTGCGGCGTTGGCGGCTTCAGTAACATCACCGTTACCGGCAAGGGCGGCGGTTTTGTTGACAGAATCGGCAACGAAAGCGAGGAACTTGTCGCTCTTGGCGGCAAAGTCAGTTTCACAGAGAAGTTCGATCATTGCGCCGGTTTTGCCATTGATAGAGCAGGCGATCTTGCCTTCGCTGGTGGTACGGGCAGCCTTCTTTTCGGCCTTGGCAATACCGGATTTACGGAGCTGTTCGATAGCGGCTTCCATATCGCCGTTGGCGGCGGTAA
>JAZSGI010000146.1:0-5020 GCA_045532655.1 Victivallaceae bacterium | reverse complement strand
CGAACATAACGTCGGAGAATTCAGTGCCCATCATAGAGCCGCCCCAACCGTCGGACAAGCCTGCACGCAGGGACTGACGAATCAGCGCCTCAGCCAAAGAGGAGCAACCCATATGGGTCATGTGCATAGACTGAGAAACCTCGCGGTCGATAGCCCGGGGAGTAATGTCAGCTGCAGCCCACAGATCCTTGGTGTGCTGAGGGGGACGCTCTGCGAACTTCTGAGTGCCAAAGGGCTTGCCGTATTCCAGCAGACCGACTTCAGCCATCTCGTGAGCCAGATCGTAAATGTCCTTGCCTTCGGTCTCAACGCCCCATTCCTTGGCGATACGGATCAGCTTTTCAGGATCCTTGACCTGATAGTTGCCGCCTTCGCGGGTCTGGTGCAGGGTGTGCATAATCTCACGGCCATGGTCGGAGTGCGTTGCAGAGCCGCCGGCAGTGAAGATCAGATAGTTACGGGCAACGATGCCGTGCACATCACAACCGCAGATACCTCTGGGGCTCTTGGGGGTGATACGGCAGGGGCCCATGGAGCAGATGCGGCAGCAGGTACCTGCTTCACCGAATCCACAGTGGGGAGATTGATTCTTGACGCGCTGCTGCCAGGTGTCAGCGCCTACTTTATGAGCGGTTTCCAACAGCTCATTGGTGGCAGCTTCCATTTCCTCGACAGACGTAGTGAATGCCCAATCCTTCAATGTGATTTCCTCCTATATACATGATTCTTGTGCCGATACACCGAGTGTATCAGCACATAGTGTATCAGTATTATTTTACTCTGTTTTGCCCGGAAAGTCAATGACTATTTACCCACAAATCGACGGATTTTCCGATCCCCCGGGAGGGGATTTTGACAGATTTGGAAAAAGGAACCGCCGCAGCGGAAAACTGCGGCTGCAGGATTTTGACTTACGATGAACTCATCAACAGTCCGGATGTGGATATCGTCCTCAATCTGACCCCGCCGAAAGCTCATTGCAAAGTCATGACCGATGCCCTCAATGCCGGCAAACATGTTTACAGCGAAAAACCTTTCGGTGTGGATATGACAGAAGTCAATTCAGTTTTTGCGCTTGCCGGAAGCAAAGGATTGCGTATCGGCTGTGCCCCTGATACTTTTTTGGGCGGTGGTTTGCAAACAGTACGCAAGCTTGTAGATGACAACTGGATCGGCAAAGTTATCAACGGTACGGCAATGATACAGAGCAGAGGTCCGGAAAAGTGGTGTCACGCACCATTCTTTTACGATAAAGGAGCAGGACCGATGCTGGATCTGGGGCCATATTATGTTACAGCTCTTGTATCGGTACTTGGTCCGGTAAAAAGTGTTACAGCAGTCACAAGCAGAGGCAGTGATTTCCGTACTATTGGATCTGAAGTAGCTCCGGAATACGCAGATAAATATCAACCTTTCGGCAAGTATCCCGTCAATGTCGACACTCATCAGACCGGCGTGATGGTCTTTGAATCGGGAGCAGTGATCACCATGATAGCCAGCTTTGATGTTTATAAGGCAGAAGGAAAACCAATCCAGCTCCACGGAACAGAAGGTTCACTGGTCTGTCCTGACCCCAATACATTCGGCGGAGAAGTAAAGATATACCGTCCGGATATGGCAGAACCCCAAACAGTTCCCATGCCTTTTATCTACACACAAAACAGCCGCAGCATCGGTTTGTCGGATATGGCACAGGCAATTACCGATAACCACCCACACAGGGCTTCTGCTGAAATGGCAAGACATGTAACCGAAGTCATGCTCGCTTTTGTAAAATCCAGTGAAGCCGGGAAAAGAATCGACATCGAAAGCACATGTGTGCGCCCCGCCCCTCTCCCGCTGGGGCTTGAAGATGGCGAAATAGATTGATATTGCTGCCACTGCTGTCCGGTAAAAATTACCGGACAGTAGTGTTTCAAATAAAAAAAGAAAGGAGGTTGTCGGTAATCTCACAATTACCAATAAGACAAGTTGTCTTTACCAAGAGTTCTATCAAAGTAAATTTCTGCTGTTTCATTTTTTTCAATCCTTTTTTGTTTTTTTCTTAACATACTTGCAAATGAATATTTGCGACTTGGCTCCCGACAGTGTTATTGCTTCAGGAAAACTCAGTGACTTACCTTCAGAGCAACAACAGTCGTGATAGCTATCATAGCTATTCTCGCTTCCATGCTTCTGCCCGCTTTGAGCAAGGCACGTGCCGCTGCACAGGCAATCAAATGTACCAATAATCTCAAGCAGGTGGCTCTCTTTATCACCATGTATGCCAATGATTATGACGACAAAGTCGTTCCCGGCTGTCTCAGTGGTTCCGAATATTGGTGGACCATCCTGGATGGAGAGGGTTATGAGCTCGACAATATGATTTATTGCCCCTCCAGCACAAATGTGCCGGGATACAGTGCTTTTGCTGAAACCATGGGTAATATCGGATGGGAGACCGGTGTCCTCGGGCAAACTCAATTCCGCGTTCTGACCGAAGCAGAAAATCCCAGCAAGACCCCGTTTATGTCTGACTCCTTCGGCTACTGGAAACCCATTGGCGGTGTCCATGTTTTCGGTTCTCACATCGATGCCTCTTTGTTCAACGACATTTATCGTCACAACAGCAAGACCAATGTCAACTTTTTTGACGGTCACGTCGGCACAGTACAGCAGCCCCGCCAGACTGGCTTTGAAGAAAAGAAAGTCGAAATCAGTGCTTCTCTCAGCTTCAAGCCCTGGTACTGGTTCTGATATCGGCTGAAAGTTATCTGATTGTGAAAGTATCTATGGGGAAATATGTTCCTGAGCCCTGTTATTAATGCAGCGAAGTCTCTGCCCGGGAACATATGTACCCATAGACATTTTTCTGTTATGTATGCAGATATTTCATATATTTGAAAGTATCTGCGATAAAAATCAAGGAACAATAATGAAACGTTATCTCTCGTTATCCATAATGTTTTTGGGGGCATCTCTTTGTGCTGCACTGCCCGCAGAAGAGAAAATCACTTTTTATACGGTAGATCCTATTATGTCCGCCTGGGTGCTTCCTGATTCAAAACTGGATGATTCCGCAATAAATCAGCCTCTCTCTTTTACTGTAACTCCCGGCGAATATGAGTCCGGATCAGTTGTATTCCATGCCAATGAAGATCTGTATGATCTTACTTTGGAAATATCTGATCTCACGGGCAGCAATGGAGTTGTTATACCTGCTGACAATATCGATGCAAAACTGGTTAAATGCCATTTTCAGTACGGCCGTGTCGGCAGAGAGATCACTGCTGACCGTGAAGCGATCCTTGTGCCGGAACTTCTGGTGAATGATCCTGAACTCATCTGCGTTGATACAGTAAATCAATTTCAAGCAATCCGCATGGGCAAACCCGGAAGTTTGAATTATAAGAATTTTGAAGATCCAAGCCGTCCTTATGGCGAAAGAAACCGTTCCTGCCATTACTCGGATCCCGAACTGCCCCATCTGGAAATTTCTCAAAATCCTATTTATGATGCTGCAGAACTGCAGCCGTTCAACGTCAACAAAAACAGTAACCAGCAGCTCCATTTTGCACTCTATGTCCCGGAAGACGTTCCAGCCGGGTTCTATAGCGGCACTATTACTGTTTATGGTACCGAAATGGTCACCCGGGACAATTTCCATAAAGATGAAGTCCGCAAAGTATTCGGCGTGATAGCGGTGGAAGTTGAAGTTTTGCCCTTTACACTTGCAGCTCCCGGAACAAATTATGATCTTGATAAAGAGTTCACTGCCAGCATCTACTATTGTTCCATTTATTCTCCGTGGCGCAAAGAACCCGGTATCTGTCCCGGGGAACGTGACTTGAAACAATATGAAATCGAACTGGCAGATATGAAAGCTCATGGTATTACCAATCCACTTTGCTGGCAGATGGATAAATGGGATCTTGATTCCTTCCGCGAAGTCCTCCGGCTGCGCCGGAAGATGGGTATGGTCAATCGCCCACTTTATTCCATGCCGGAATCCAATCTGCATTGCGGTTCCACGCTGACGGCAGAGAATGAGCCTGTACTCAAGGAACGCATCGACGCTGTTTTGCAGGTGGTGGAGGAGGAACTGGGACATCGTGATGTTTATTTTTACGGTATAGACGAATCCACTCAGTATGAGAAAGAGTTCCCGATTTGGAGAAAAATGCATGAGTTCGGTGCAAAAACTTTTGTTTCCGACTGCAAATATCCTGAACCGTTGAGCATGGCCGGCGTCCCCGGCAATATAGTTGATCTGATCGTGCGTGCCTGGCTCCCTGAACCGGAGATGAAAAATTATGCCAGGATACGTCATGAAAACAACGGCAAAGTCTGGTGCTACGGCATGCCCCAGGGTGGCGTGGAAAATCCCGCCTATTATCGCCGGTATTACGGTGTACTGTGCTACTTCTCCGATTATGACGGTTTTGCCACTTACTGTTATTACGAAGCCTTCGGCCATCCCTGGAACGACAATGATCACTATTATCGCGACCACAACATGGTTTATCCCACTGCAGACGGTATCGTCGGGACTCTCCAATGGGAAGGCATGCGTGAAGCAGTGGATGATATCCGTTATCTCACCACCCTGCGTCAGCAAATGCGTGCCAACGCCAATGTCCCTGAGGCAGCCTGGCTTATTGCAGAGGCTAATGCTTTTCTTGACAGTGTAGATCCCCTCAGCTGCGACCTTGTGCAGGTTCGTAACAAAACTATTGAGCTGCTCCTGGCATTTTCAGATATAACCGGATACTGAACAAAAATCAATATCAGCCATCGTCATGGTCAATCCCACGGCGATGGCTGCCGGAGGTTATCCGGAGCGCGAACTGTGTGCCATCAGCTTGAATTTAAAAAAACGTGATAATTTCTCTAAAAGAATCCTACAAAAAAGTCACAAACAAAAGGTATAATATGTATGGCCAGGCAGGAAGATACATATTGAACTCCCCCGTAATCCAATAATCACAGTAAAAGAGGCAATTTCAAAAGTCATTCAAAAAAAATGGCAAAGATGCCATTC
>JAZSGI010000139.1:0-6808 GCA_045532655.1 Victivallaceae bacterium | reverse complement strand
CATGGCTACGATCCGACTTTGTTCCGGAAACCACTCCGGGTGTTCTGCCCTGACTGGAATATCTTCCACCCATCTTTCCGGTTCCATCCAGAAACCGAATTGCAAACCCATTGCACGGATCTCATCGGCAAAATCTGCCATTTTGCCATAAAAGGGAGCCTCTGTTTTTTCCCGCCAGTCACCGACTTTTCCCCATCCTTCTCCCGGCCCGAACCATCCGGCATCAACTATGAAAGTTTCACAGCCGATCTCTCTGGCGGCACGGGCCTGTTCCAGCAGCTGTTCTCCGGTAAATCCCGTGAAACGGTAGAGCCAGCTGTTGTAACTTACCGGCAGTGTGCGACGGCTTGCCGGCATACGGCAGGAGTTGAAATATCTGTGCAGAGAAGCGGCAGGAGCGCAAATATCCCCGGCAGGGGACTGCTGCAGCAAAACTTCCGGCAGTTCCACGCTTTTACCTGGCTGCAGAGTGAAAAAGAGATCCGTATCGGACAATCCTGCTTCTATTACCGGCATCGGCAGCTGATTGTCCAGGCGGAAGGAGTTTATGTTTATTGCCCAGTTACCCTGTGGAACAACATGAAAAACTGCCGCAGTATTGTTTACTGTATCTTTGAGTATACAAAATGGCGTATTGCCTATGGATGATCGTGCAGGCTGTCCGTGCAGATGGATATCATTCCCGCAGAGTTTGACCCGCTGCAGCTGGTTTTCTGCTCCCCACCGTGAATGATGAAAATACACTTCATATTTCCCCGGTGCAAAACACCAGCGGGGGAGGGCGCGGCGTATCGTCACCGGGTTGTTGGAGGTGTTTGTGACAGTACTGCTGCATGAAACAAGGGAATATTCTTCAAAAAATTGCCATGTACCGGTAAAGTTGATTATTTTATCTCTGTCCGTAGCGGCATATACAAACTTCTGCCGCTCATTCAGCAGAATTTCATATTCAAGCCGCCATCCCTCCAGCCGTTTGGCGCCGGCACATATCACCGCCATACCGAAAGCGGCATCATCTGCCGGTGCGCCGTTCGCAGAACAGCACATGCCGAAAAGGGCAGAGGGAAAGAGTTTTTTCCCTGCTTTGTCGTACACGAATTCTGTTCCGAGTGGAAGTTTGATTTTTTGAAACATATTATTTATGTCCTTTTTAAGCAGTACTGTGTCTCAAATCACAATACACTTTTGATGGCAAGAATATTACATGATGACCCTTTGCAGTCATTCATATTTTTGAAATCCACTTTGAAAGTACAGGTGTGTTCACCTTCAGCCAGACCACTGGCGATAACATACGGAGTTGTCCACTCCTTATCCGGAACCCACCAGTCTCTGATTCCTTCGATGGTTTTAAATTCGCCGCCGTCAATACTGGCAGAGAATATCCCGGAGGTTTTGCCGAAACTGAAAAGCATGACAAGGGCTCTGCCCTTGAATTTGAAGGTGATGCTTGAACCGTCTGATGCCGTGCAAAGTGAATGACGTCTCCAATTCTGTTTGACTTCCCGGCGGATGATCCACGGTCCGTTGAATTGTACATCGTCAAAGGGAATTTCCACATAATGCTGCCAGCAGTCAGCTGCAATCGGAGCGGGCATTTTGTCGCCGCGGAGGATTTCACTGTCAGCCGGGGCAGCGATTTCGCTCTGCAGGTATTCAATGACTGAATCTGCATAAATACTGCTGCCGATCTGGTTCGGGTGCAGGTTATCGGGCAGCCAGTCCTCCCATATCATGCGCCCGGCACGAAGCTGGTTCCAGGCGTGGAGCCCCATCCAGACGGAAGAAACGTTATAGTGTTCTGCGATCTGTTCAAGTTCAACGATACTCTGCGGTACGCCACCGGCTTTCATGTCATCATAAAGCGCGGGGCAGAAAGTATAGACCATGACGACATCCATGCCGGAAGCAAGAAGCTGGCGCAAAAGTCCTTCACGGGTACGGAAAGTTTCTTCGCCGGGGGGGTCGTTGACGGCGTATTCAAAGAAAACGATATCACATCCGGCGTCCAGCAGATCCTCTTGGCAGCGCATACCGCCGGAAAGACTTCCTGTGCCGCCGATAGCGGCATTTTCCCAGGTGATGCGCAATTCAGGATACTGTTTCTGAAACCAGGCTGCCAGATGATAGGGCCAGTTGTATTCTCTGTGGGCTTCTGTGATCGAACCGCCGATGAACCCCATGGTGATTTTGCCGGAGGTGAGAGCGGTGGCGAGGTTGGCAAGTCTGCCTCTTTTTCTGATTACGATTTGTTCTGACATTTTGGGTTCCTCAAATATTTATGGTGCAGTCAATACAGTTGTTGAGCAATACCGGTTCGATATCTCTTGTACTGTAAAAATTGGTATGGATTATTGTATTGTTGCGGAAAGTTACATTTTTGCAGTGATTAAGACGCAGCAGTCCGCGGGAGAATGAAGCAAAGATATTGTCTTCAATAAGAATATTGCTGTGATAGAATGGCACTGCCTCTGTGAGTTCCACCTGCGGATCGGCTGCTATTACATAACTGTCGCCGCAGTAACCGCAATCCCTGAAATGGCAATGCCGGATCGTTACATCTTTCACCGGTCCCGATTCATACCAGTAGGTCATATCCCCGGTGAAGTGTATGCCGAGGCTGCAGTTGTGGAAGTAGCAGTCCTCAACAAGCGTTTTGCCGCCGGAGGAAAGGAGGAAGCCGCGGGGACGGTTGTTGCCGGAAATACAGCGGCGGATCGTAATATCAGGCATGGCAATATTTTCGATAATATCACCGGGGCAGGCGCAATCCGGAATATCGCATGTTACAATCATGTTGCCGTTTTCGTGATATACAGTTTCCGTGACAGTAACAGTATTGCGTATTTCCTGGGTGCGTCCCTTGTGGATCGCCAGAACATCACCTGGGTTGTACCATTTGATCATTCCGACACCGTGTCCGGGAACAGTGGCGGTGAAGGAGGTGCCGCTGCAGGTATCCACAAGGTTGTAATTGCCGTGGATATTGATGGCGTCGTCCAGCATATTTTCAAAAATGCAATCTTCCACAAGGAATTTGCCGGAACAGTGAAATGCATGGATACTGTCGGCATTGATCGTCACCAAACCTTTTGACCGTTCATCCAGATACATATCAAAGTGCCGCAGGGATATATCTCTGGAAAACATGGAAACGAAACCCATTGAAGCTCCGTGCAGCAAGCGGACATTGGCAACAGTCACTTCGCTGCAATATTCCACCAGAATAGAATTTTTATCACGGATTTCATGGGTCATGGCAACAATCATGCCCGGTTTCCAGGTAAGTGGAAATGTCCCTTTTATATCAAAGACATCATCTTCTACCGACACAAGCTCCATGTGAGTTATGGGCAGAGGGGGATTTTTGTCATCTTCGTTTGTGCCGAATACCGCCAGTATACAGCCTGCATTTTCTGCCGGGGCATTGGTTGCGGTATCGAAGGGCTGCCAGAGCATGTGGTTGATATTCAGAGGCTGTTCCCATGTTTCGCTGACTGCGAAGGGAATACCGTCAACAACTTTGTACGGGAAGTTTGCACTTTCCCATTTAAGTTTGATGCCGCTCTGATCTATGGCAAGTATTTCCCCCTGCGAATAGAAGGGGCGGTCGTAGTCAATATTGAAATTTTTGAATACAATATTACTGCAATGACTGGCAATAACAGGTGCTATTCTGCCGTGCAGGATCAATGTTGCCCCGTTAAGGTCAATGGTGACATTTTCCAGATTTTCCATATAAATGGCAATATCAAGATATTGGTCAGACTTACAGTAACCTTTGCCGCTTTTTTTCACAGTATCATCAAGATATATGTGATATTCCGGAGCATTGCCCAAGTAAGTGGTATTGCTTTCAAACTCAATACCGGGATAAAATTCTTTCTGCTGCATGATATTCCTTTCTTGAATGTTTATGCGTTATACAACAAGCTGATACTGTAAGGTTCAAGTTCCGGCAGTTTATAGCTCCAGACACCATCAGTGGTTTTTGTGCCGGTGAGCTGTACTGTTTTGCCGTACATATCCATAATTTCTGCTTTGCTGCTGCCGTAAAGCCAGCGAACCTCCACATCCCTTGCCGGATCAAGTGAGAGATTGGATATGTTGACACAACTTTCCCTTGCCCAGACTGCTGTACGGTGATAACTTGCCACCCAAGCAGGAAGAGCGCCGCCGGCAAGGAAATTGAAGAGGTTTTTCAGCGACTTTATTTTGTAGGCAAACTGCAGTTCTTCAAACGGATAGTATCCGGCAACACAAACCCTGCCGCCAAGTTTGTTTGTATAGATCCCCATGGTGCAGGCTGCAGCGGTATTGCTGCGGTAATCAATAAGTTCCGCCAGAATCCCGTAATTTTCATCCACAGGTTCAAACACCCAGGCTGGTTGGTGGGTGAATGACTGGCGGCAGTCACGGCAGAATCCGGCACTGTCGCCATTGAGTGGATGACTTGTCAACCTTTCCCGCATATCCCGCATTATCTGTCCTGCCGGTTTGAATCCAAGTAACTCCCCAAAACCCCTTGACGTGATTTCTTCTGCCGCTCCGCCGTCACAATACACACCGCCGGAAAGCACCTGCTGCAGGGTTTTATCATCCATATATTGTACTGTATTGCGGTCAAGGAGCGTTACTGCTGCATCTTCTGCCCTGAATGCCCACGGCATACCGGAAGCAAAAAGTTCGTTGCTGTGGAGCTTATTGTTAAGATTACCGTAACCCCGGTATTCCCATTGGCAGCTGCCGTCAATGGCGTACCACGCCCCGGCATCACGCTGCAGACCGTTCCATATCCCTTTTAGTGGAGTTATTCCTGCCAGCTGTACCTGTTTATTGCGGAATGATGCCGTCGCTCCGATTTTTTTCAGCAAAGGATCAAAGACTTGCAGTCTGTCACACCTGTCCATAATGTTCCATGCTGTACCGGTCATACCGAAAGCGTTGTTGACACAGGCTTCGAAAACAGTTGCTTTTTCCGATTTTTTCAATCTCTGATAGACAAAATTTTCGATTTCCGACTGTCTGTTGGTGAGTGTTTCCGGCATACAGGCGGCATCCAGTCCGAAAAGAACCCCTTTGCGGAAAACTGCTGCCTCCGGTTCTTTGTCAGAATATATCCCGCCGCCCGGCCGCCAGCGCACCGGGTGTTTACCGGGGCCGGACATGGCTTCCTCCCATGCCGGGAAATCAAGGGTTTCAGAGAAATTGCCGAGAATATCCATACCGCCGAGTTCAATATCCGGATCAATGGAATAGAGAGTTTCGGCAATGCAACGGTAGTGCCTGGCAAGACTGTCGGCGGCAAAGTCAAGGTATTTGCGCCGGAAGTCAAGTTTTTCTGCCGTATCCGCTGAATTTGTTTTGGCGCGCAGTTCTTCCCGTGTCAGCTGCATGCCGTACATGTTGTTGAAGTCATGCATACAGTATTCACAGGCGCAATGCCCCCGGTTGTCATCATCAAGCCAGATAAAATCAGGCTTTGTTCCGGCAAGTATTTTCAGCAATGGTTTAAGATATTCCTCCCGGTAAATTTCGTTGTTGTGGCAGAAACTCCCCGGATTTTCTTCCCCTGTCAGATAAGTGAAATGGGGGATCCCGGTGGGGATCTCTTCGATAAATTCCGGGAAAAAACCCACTGTACACAAAAGATTTATCCCGACACCGAAACCCAGTTCCCGCAGTTTCCGGAGCCTCATTACCATAATTTCACACCTTGTTCGCATAAGCGCAAGGGAAATAGGCGCGTGGGTGAATGAGGAAAAGAGCATGATGTCATCAAAGACACCGGGATTCTGCTCCAGCAATTGTAAAAGTTCATCAAATGCCGCATCTTCGAGCCAGATATGCGGAGACAGACGCAGAGTGGATAGAGATTTTTGCATAAATTGTACTTTCCTGTTTGTTTTATTGTGTTTTTATGATATTTTACTATAATATAATTTGATAAGAAGGGCTGTCAATAGGATTTTTTTGATGAAAAATTGTACTTTATCTGATATTCTCATAAAACCGCAATCTCATTTGTATGCGGCATTGACTCCCGGTGTGATTCCTGTGCCCTTATTCTGTTCCGGCGGCGGGAGATCATTCACTGCTTCAACAGCTTACTTCTGGGACGGTATGAAGCGTTCGACGGAATTCAGCTTCTGGCAATACACCATTTCCGGCGGCGGATATGTGGAGTATAATAATGAAAAGAAACTTGTTTCTCCGGGAAAAGCGATGCTTTTGAGTGCGCCGGAAGTTCACAAATATTACTTTTCACGCGAATGTGGCCACTGGGACAATATATACCTTTGTTTCGGCGGGACATATCACCGGCAGATATTTGCAGATATAAGAAATATGTTCGGGTCGGTCATCGATGTTCCGGCAGAAGCCGCTTCCCTGCGGTTGGCTGCCGACTGGCTGAAAAATCTTGCCGGGGGAAAAACCATATCAAAGTATGATTCTGCCGTTTTTGCCACCAGATTCCTTATGACAGTATGTTCAGAACTGGATAAAGCGGATATGGCAAAAAAACGCTTTGATTCCAGAGCCAAAGAGCTTATTGTAAAAACTTCAATGTGTTCGGTGGAGGATATGCGGAAAACCACTGTTTACAGCAAAGAATATTTTACACGGCGTTTCAAAGATGTAAACGGCGTTTCGCCGTCACGTTATCTGGCTGATGCCAAACTGACAAGAGCAGTGGAACTGTTACGCTGCAGTGATATGTCTGTGGCTGCGATCGCAGAAGAGTGCGGTTACTCGGATGCAGCATATTTCTGCCGTGTATTCAATGCCAAATATCATATATCACCCG
>JAZSGI010000040.1:0-8433 GCA_045532655.1 Victivallaceae bacterium | reverse complement strand
CCATTTTTGTTTTTCGCTCTGTTCCCAACTCGGGTAGATCAATGAAAGCTATGTGATTAACTTTTGTGCAGGAATCTTTTTAAAACTTGAAGGGCATTTATCTTTTTTCAGGGCAAAAAGATAAATGCCAGGAAAAGGTTTGGAAAAAAACGTGGAGTTCCGTCTTCGCATAAAGCTACGGCGGGACAAGCGGCTGTTACCTTACAGGTAGCAACCTCAAACTACCTTTTGCAGCTCTTTGCGAATGGCATCTTTGCTATTTTTTGAATGACTTTTGAAATTACCTCGCTTGATAAAAATTTTTGCGGATGTATATTAAAAGATACTATTTATTTTCTTGCTTGTGAAAGGTTGTTCTCATGTCCTGGGTTGCTTTTTGTCTTATTATTTTTTCAGCTTTTCTACATGCCAGCTGGAATCTGATTGCCAAAAAAAATCATATGTCATTGGCCTTTTATACCATTTTATGTACAGGACCTACTCTCTTGTGGTGTCATACTCAATTCTGGACACCGATGCATGTATTGGAGTTCCCCTGGAATTTCTGGCTGATACTCGGTTGTTCCGTTGCAAGTGATACATTGTACGCATGGGGATTGGTAAATGCTTATAAACTACTTGATATGTCTGCTGCATATCCTATGATGCGTGCCATGCCGTTGCTGCTGACGGCTCTTGTTACTTCGCTCTTCGGGTTGGGGGATGCACTTTCGCCTATGGCAATAATCGGGATGGCGGTTGTGTTTGTCGGATGTTTGTGTATGCCGCTCAAGAGTTTTTCGGATTTCAATATCCGCAGTTATCTGTCTGTAAATATGTTTTTTGTCCTTGTTACGGCGTGCGGTACGACCGGATATACGATTTTTGACAGTATGGCTCAGGATGTCCTGAAACCCATTGCCGAATCCATGAATGTCAGCAAACCGGTAATGTCAATAACTTATTATTCAACCCGTGGAATAACTCTTACCAGTACCCTTACAATTATTACTCTGCTTGTAAGTTCCGAACGGCAAAAGTGGATCGGGTTCATTAAGGAACTCAATTACCGTCCGTTTCTGGCCGGTATATTTGCTTCCGCAACATATGTTTCTGTTCTCATTGCCATGAATTATGTTACGAATGTTTCTTTTGTACAGGTGTTCCGGCAGATGGGATTGGTTATAGCACTCTTCTTTGGGATCTTTATCCTGAAGGAAAAAGGTACATTACCTAAATTCATAGGTGTCGGTTTGATTTTGTCCGGTCTTGTAATAAGTGTTTTTTAAGAGGTTGCACATGAAGAAGAATTGGAAAAAAGGTGCATTACACGTTCATACTCTGTGGTCGGATGGCAGAAGTTTGCCTGAAATAGCTCTTTTATCTTACCGGGACAGTGGTTTTGATTTTGTCTGTTTGAGTGATCACAATATCATGCCTGCGGATGAAAATATGTGGATACGTATTGCTCATGCCGAAGGGCCGTGGCCGCCTGACCTTTCTTGGGCGGAATATGAACGGAGCGTGAAACTTTTGCCTGCCGGTACACTGGAAGTCAAGCGTGTGTCATACAAATCCTTTGTGCGCCTGAAAACCTTTGCCGAATTGCAGAAAGAGTGGGAGATACCGGGGGGATTTCTGGTGATCCCCGGTGAAGAAATTACCACTGTACAGCGCAGCTGCGGCGAAAAAAAACGCAGATACGATTTGCATTTAAATACCTTCAATCTTGCAATGGAGATACCCGAACCTGTAAATGATGACCGCACAGATTATGTGCTTGTGCGTGACATGCTTGATTCTTACAACGCCGTCGCTTCGGCTGATTCCTTTGTTATGCTCAACCATCCCTTTGCTTACGTTTGGGATGTAGATCCGAGAATACCTATGGATATGCCGGAAATAAAGGTGATGGAGATCTGCAATTCCGGAACCGACAGAATGGAAAACGGCTGGATCTATGAGCGAGAACGCTACTGGGATTTTATTCTCGCCCATCGTTTTGACCGTGGTTATGGTCCAATTTACGGGACAGCCTCAGATGATGCCCATTTCTATGATCCGGAACGTATGAGCAGTCCCTGTTCATACGGATGTGCGTGGGTAATGGTGAATTGCCCCGGTGAATTTTCGCCGGCCGCCATCAGCAAAGCAATACTTGAAGGTGATTTTTACTCATCCTGCGGAGTGGAACTGGATGATATAGTTTTTGCGAACAGAAAATTGCAGGTAAAGGTTCATCAGGAAGAAAACACTGATTACCGTATAGATTTTATTGTCACAAGGAAAGACTTTGACCGTACACTTGCAGTAAAAGAATTTGTGCATAAGGAAGAATTTTATACCCGCAAGCGTCCCGTCATGCCTGACAGTGTCGGAATTACAGCCAAAAGTGTTGAGGGAGTTTGGGCTGAATACGACATGGCAGAAGATGACCTGTATGTCAGAGCGGTAGTGACATCATCCCGTAAATCACGGCTGAAAACCGCCTGTTTCCCTGAATTCTGCACTGCTTGGACGCAGCCTTTTTGCTGAATTCCGGAATAGGGTTTTCTTTTGCCGAATTTGAAATTATCTACTTGAAAGTATAAAAAAACTGTAAACGTATTTTGCTTTGCCCATGCACGAAAAATAAGATCGTTGATCTTGGAAATTCGGGGATTTCCGGTTAAAAAAAAGCTGCATATATAGCACAAAACATCTGGGATTTTTGATACGCCAAAGCTTTTTGGTGAAAAATTTATTTGTTAGAGCCAATACTTTTGAAATTGGCTCCATACCTTTTGAATTCTTTTTTTAGAGGTATTTTTACAAGCTCAACAGAAATCCTCAATCCTGACGGCTCCCTGAATACAGAAAAAAGTCTGATCGACATCCCTACTGATGATCCGTGCTATCTCGAATATATAACTGCCTATTTCCAGGCAATGAAGGAACATTTGGGAACCCGCAGCCGGTGTCCATATAACAGAAAATTATTTTGGAGATATGCTTATAGCCAACTATTGGCTCGTGGATGTAAGCGAAGAGACACGTGCCGCAGTGCAAGCTGCAGCAGAGTATAAAACAGTTATTCTCTACAATGATCCCAAAGTAACGATCAATGAACCTCTTGTCCTTACCCGTAAGATCGGTTGGAGATGTTACGATATTAATGCCAGCGGATATATGCACTGGGCGTATGCCTGGAAAACTGATCCTTGGGACAATCCCGGTGATGATATATGGGGGGGGGCGCATTACCTCGTTTACCCTGATAAAGAAAACAAGAGCCTTATAGATTCCATCCGCTGGGAGATGCTGCGTGAAACGGCAGAAGATTACGATACTCTTGCCATGTTGGAAATGGCAAGAGTATCAGCTGGAAATATGCCAGTATTGTCAGTGCTTTTACCGGCGCAGAATCCCCTGAAGAATTTTATGCGATCAGACGGCAGGTACTGCAAGAACTTGCCAGAAGTTATAATGGTATAAAATAATACCACCAGTGTGCGGGTTTCCTTTTACGGAAACCCGTACCGCAGGCGGTAGGAACGGGAAAAGCCGCTTACTCTGTAAAAAAATTTCCCGCCGGGCAAAAAGATGATTCGTGCTGTCTTTGGGGTTTACCCGTCAGCTTTCAGCTTTTTGCTCAAGCGCAAGGAACAGAAATCCGGCCCGCACATGGTACAGTGATCTGTGCCGTGGGCAGATACCTGATTGCTTTCGGCAACAGCCTCTTCCCGCAAGTGTCGTGCCCATTCCGGATCTATGGCAAGAGCAAACTGCTTTTCCCAGTCAAATTCTGCTCTGGCATCGGATATTGCATTATCCCTGTCAACAGCACCGGGTTTGTGCAGAGCAACATCTGCTGCATGGGCCGCTATTTTGAATACTGTTACTCCACGGCGTACATCGTCGGCATTGGGCAGTCCTAAATGTTCTTTGGGGGTAACATAACAGAGCATTGCCGCCCCGTGGTATGCTCCCATCATACCGCCCATTGCTGCCACAAAATGATCATAACCGGGAGCGCAATCAACTACTACCGGTCCGAGAATATAAAAGGGGGCATCGCCGCAGACTTCCTGTTCCCGTTCCATGTTTTCTTTTATCTGATCCAGCGGAATATGGCCGGGGCCTTCGACCATTATCTGTACACCTGCCTGACGGCAGCGGATTACTAGTTCGCCCAGTACATCAAGTTCGGCAAACTGTGCCTCATCAGAAGCATCTGCCAGACACCCCGGCCGCAGACCGTCGCCCAGAGAAAGGGTAACATCATATTCCCGGCAAACTTCAAGTATCCTGTCAAAAGATGTGTAAAAAGGGTTTTCCCTGCCGTGGTTCTGCATCCAGGCGGCAATGAGGGCTCCCCCACGGCTTACGATGCCCAGCTTGCGTTTTTTTGCCAATGGTATGTGACGGCGCATAAGCCCTGCGTGGATGGTGAAATAATCCACGCCCTGTTGAGCTTGTTCCCGGATCACCTGCATAATGTTTTCTGCTGAAAAATTTTCTCCTCCCCAGCGGGAAACCACTTCATAAACCGGTACTGTCCCCAGCGGTACCGGGCACTTTTGCAAGAGCCCCCGCCGCATTGCTCCGAGATCCCCGGAGGTGCTCAGATCCATTACTGTATCTGCTCCATAATGCAGGGCAATATTCAATTTTGACAACTCACTGCCGGGGCAGCTTGCCAGGGTGGAATTCCCTATATTTGCATTGATCTTTGTAAGTACTCTGCGCCCTATGATACAGGGGCGTGTCTGGTGGTGATTTATATTCGACGGTATAACTGCTGTACCGTCGGCAACCATTTGCCGGATGAGTTCCGGGGTGAGTTTTTCGCAGGCGGCGACCGCCTGCATTTGCGGGGTGATCTGTCCCGCCTTTGCCGCTTCAGTCTGTGTCATTTGCACTTTCTCCGGTTAGGCGGATCATTCTGACACAAAAGTGCGGCCCTGCAGCTGCAGCTCCCTACGTCGGCATGATCCGAATCAGGTTAATGGGTCGGAACTTGAAGTTCCCTCTCAGCCCGCAACACGGACTCCCCAGGGCAGAACAAACCATTCGTTCTGCCGGACTATGTTTTAATATACACTGCCGGCGGTAAAAATCAAGTTTTTTTATTAAAGTCTTGCAAGAAAGATTATCAGCGCACCTGTTGACGCATCAAATTCAAGTGAAAAGGAGTTGCCGAGAGCTACATTCAGTGTGGCTGTCCACCAACTGTTGAGAACAAGATCGTTCAACGGATATTTCAAGCCTTTTGAACTTACACGCAGTAAACACGGATTGGGATTGAATATGGATACTGCCTGCCCCGGACGGCAGGAGAATGTACCGCTGCGGAGTACAGGAAGAAATATCCCTGTATCGGTTATCATCTGCACATCCGGACGCTGACGGGCAAATTCCATGAGCCAGCCGATATTGCCCAAAGTATGATCTTCCCGTTTGCCGGTTGCGCCGAGGATCAGCAGGGGTTCTTCCGGCGCAGTCATTTTCAGAGCGCAGCAGAAGGCTTTGTTCAGGTCATTGGTCTCCTGTTCGCTGATATGCAGAACTCTGTCTGACCACAATTCCTGCAGATTTTTGTCCAGTGAATCCAGATCTCCTGCTATCCAATCAGGTTCACGGCCCCATTGAGCAACTGTTTTCGCTGCCCCGTCACAGGCGATAATGCGTGCTGCCTGACGGAGTATTTGCTGCACATGGATAGATTCGGGGAATGCGCCGTCGGCAAGAATTACTGTAGCTTTGCTGTAATCCATTATTCTGCCCCATGCTGTGAACTTTTATGCCATTGACAGGCGAAAACGATACCGCAGATGAAAAATATACCCCACATAAGCACGGTTGCCAGAGAACCGTTGCCGTCGTGCCATAACTTCAGCCACATGATCACCGATATGCCATTTACAAGACTCCAGCCGATCCATTGCTCAAAACAACGCATTACACCAAGCAGCATTGCTGCAATACTGATAACGGTTGTCGCACTGTCCAGCCATGGTGAAGCTGCCTCCGCCAGCCGTAACAAAAAAGCTCCGATACACCACAAAGCTGCTGTCCCGGCAAGAAAATATATCCGGTTTATCCATGATAGTTTTTTGCGGATAATTGTACCGGTAGCCGCATCCCGGTTGCGTATCCACAGAAAAAAACCAGCAATCTGCATTGGCAGATAATAAGCAAGATTCAACAGCATATCGCCGTAGACCTTGTTTTGATAACATATAATGCCGTAAAGGATAACATTGACCGTCCCGAAGAGATAACATGAACTTTTCCCCTTTCCGGCGAGAAGTGTATAGGCTATGCCGGTAAGTGAGCTTGCAAGTGCCATAAAGCCGAACCCGTCAATAACAATACTCAAAAACGGTACAGTGATAAATACAGAAGATATACAGATAATTTCATTCAGGCTCCAGTCTGTAAATTCACTGCGCCAGAAACTTTTCAATTGCGGCAATATTGATGGTGATGACCTGCTGTACATTATTTTCTCCTTGTTTATAATATAGCCCGAAAATCAAAAAAAGTAAACCTTAAAAGTTGATAATTTCTTTAAAAAATGTATATTATTCTGCGGTAAATATCGACGTTGGATCAAAAATCAAAATAAGGAGTCAGTTATGTCTGTTGAAAATGCTGTCAAGTTATTTACATCAATACCCAAGACTCATAATTGTGCCCAGGCTGTCGCCGAGGGTTGCGGACACGCAAACCTCCTGCCGGAACTTGCCGCCGCAGGCGGTGGTAAGGCTCCCGGTGGAATGTGCGGCGCCCTTTATGCGGCTTTGTTGATAACAGACAGTGAGGCAGGGGAAAAGATACAGAAGGCTTTTGAGGAAGCTGCCGGAGCAGTGACCTGCCGGGAAATTAAAATCGTTACAGGATTCCCATGCGTTGAATGTGTCCGCAAAGCGGCAGAACTCGCCGGAAAATTCAAAGCAGTCAAATAATTATTCCGGTATTTCTGCCGGAATTTCAGAAAGAAACGTTCACATCGCCGGAAAGCTGCATCGGGGGCGGCATCAGCAACAGTTCTGCTTCGCCGCTCCAATCCCGTTCCCATTTCCTGTAAAGCAGCGGACTTGTCGGCGGGCCCCACGGATTGAAATCGATTATCAGAACTTTGTTGTCAGACGTGAAATATATATCGCAGGTATAATCTGTGATGGGGATTTCGCTTTTGACGGAGTCGAACCATTCTGAAGCTTTTTGCAGATAAAAATCTCTGACTCCGACAAGGCGGCGGAAGTGGCGCACAAGATTGTATTGACTCATGCCCACAAGGTTTCCTGATTTTATAAAAAGCCGGAATTCTCTGGTTTTGTCCATACGGCGGAAGGGTCTGATACCGATATATTCGACTTCACCGGCTTCTGCGGCTGCTCTGACTTTGGCACTTGCAGCAAGGTATTTCCAGGCACTTTCCGGAGAGTAGACTGCCCCTCGTTTGAAAAGGAAACGTTCCGTGTCGGTGGGTGCACACTTGTCTGTAATGATGAAACAGTTGCCGGGGGTTGCGTCCATGGGGTAACGCAGACGTTTGATCACGCCTTCTGCAACTTCGCCGGATGTTTCTCCGGCAGCCAGAGCCCCTGTTTCTTCAAATGACAACCGTACAAAGTAAGTTGTAAATGTATGTTCCGACAAAATCGGATACCATACAGGGGTACGGAAAAAGTCATCTGTTCGCATTGTTTATTCCTTCAAAAGTTTATTTCCCGATATCGCCGTTGTTCTGCAAAAAACTGTTGAGACGTGCCAGAACGAATATCAAATAAATCACTGTACCGAAAATATACACCATATAATAGGATATGTCAAGTCCAAGTCCGGAAATGATACTGCCGAGAAGCATTGCCGGGAATCCGGTGTAAAGGAGCATGACCCAGTATTCGCCGGAACGGATATTTTTGTTTTTGTTGTTGAATATCCTGCTGAAAAGCCAGAAAATCCCGCAGATAAAAAACGCAAGAAGGAAATATCCGGTAAAAGTAAGCAGGATATATATCAGACTCATGACAACAAATATCTGGGTAAAAGAGTCACTTATTCTTATTGTCGTTCCGGATGAATCCATTTGCTCAGGAAGAGAAAGCTCCTGTTCTGCAAGTTCACTGCTTATGCCTCTCATTGTCGCATTCAGGACATGCTGCTCCATTGTATGATTCATAAATTGGTGATCTCTTACCCGCATCCAGGATACAGCCGCCTGTGTCTGACCGATCTTCTGCCATAAAAATATTACTTCCGGGGTCCACACAACACCCTGCATGGCTTCCGGCGGGACATCCGGAATTTCACTTCCTGCCGGGACATAGATCACTGCCGCTTGCGGGGCAGCATACCATGTTTTGCTGAGTGCCTGATCGCGGGCCGGCAGAATTTTATTTCCGCAGATCTCTATGCCGCCAAAAGAGTTATCGAATTCAATAGCCGCAGCTTTGTAGCTTCTGT
>JAZSGI010000130.1:0-3990 GCA_045532655.1 Victivallaceae bacterium | reverse complement strand
ATGACCGTTGGTGCTGTTATCGGTGAACCCGGTGAGGAAATCCCTGAAATCGCAGCACCTGCTGCAGCTCCTGCACCCGCAGCTGCTCCTGCACCTGCC
The DNA here is from genome assembly GCA_045532655.1 of Victivallaceae bacterium. GTDB lineage: Bacteria > Verrucomicrobiota > Lentisphaeria > Victivallales > Victivallaceae > JAVBQJ01. The sequence continues at coordinate 3,891 of JAZSGI010000130.1, read as the reverse complement.
GCCGCTCCTGCTCCGGCACCCAAGTCTGCAGCTCCTGCACCGAAAGCTGCAGCTCCTGCTGCAGCTCCTGCTGCTCCTGCACCCAAAGCTGCAGCACCTGTTGCAGCTCCTGCCGGTAAGAAAGCTATTTCTCCACGTGCAAAGAAGTTTGCCGCCGATTACCTGATCGATGTCAACAAGGTCAACGGAACCGGCGGTGCTGCCGGCCGTGTCACCTCCCGTGACGTTGAAGCGTATCTTGAACAGATCGGTTACAGCAACTACAAGTTCACTCCTGTGGCTCTGAATCTTGCCAAACAGGAAAAACTTGAAGTAACTGAACTGGAAGGTACCGGCGATGGCGGACGCATCACCATGGCAGACGTCAAGGAAGCTATTGAGGCCCGCCCCAAGGCAATGAGTACCATGCGCAAAGTTATTGCCCAGCGTCTTACCCAGTCCAAGCAGACAATTCCGCATTTTTATGTGACTGTCGGCGTGGATATGACAGACATTATGGCAAAGCGCAAGGCTCTTAAAGAGGCCGGGATCAACCTGTCGGTCAACGTCTTTGTCATCAAAGCTGTTGCTCTGGCCCTCCGTGAGTTCCCCTTTGTGAACAGTCTGTGTGATGGCGTGACCGTTGCCAAACGTCCCCGCATAAATGTCGGCATGGCTGTAAGCATCGACAACGGTCTTGTTGTCCCTGTTCTCCGCAACACCGATAAGATGGGGCTGGACGAAATCCAGGCTGCATCCGGCGAACTCGCCGAAAAGGCCCGTGCCGGTAAACTCAGCCCCGAAGATATGAAGGGCGGTACATTCACCATTTCCAATATGGGTATGATGAATGTAGACAACTTTATTGCCATTGTCAACCCCGGAGAAAGCGGTATTCTGGCTGTTTCCAGCTGCATTCCGACTCCCGTTGTCAAGGACAAGGAAATTGTTGTCAGAAACATGATGAATATCACCATGAGTGCGGATCACCGCATTGTCGACGGCTCCATGGCAGCAGATTTTGTCAATGCTGTCAAGTCCAAGCTGGAAGACATGGCTCTGTGGGATACCATGATCTGATTATGAATTCTATCCGGCTCTGCAGTGCTTTCTGAAGAGCCGGGCATGATTCAAAGGGCAGAAAACAGTTGCGTTTTCTGCCTTTTTACTGTGGAAAATGTTTATGAACCGGGAAATATTAAAACTTTATGCCGTGACCGACAAAAGTTGTCTGCATGGAAAGAATCTTGCCGGTATCGTTGAGCAGGTGTTGCAGAATGGTGTTTCCATTATGCAATTACGGGAGAAGCATTTGACCGGCAACGAGCTGCTTGCAGAGGCTTTGCAAATCAAAGAGATCTGCCGTAAATACAATGTTCCGTTAATAATAAATGATGATGTTGAACTTGCCGCCGCCATTAAAGCCGACGGCGTTCATCTGGGACAGGATGACGGGGATATAAGGTCGGCACGGAAGATTTTGGGGCCAAAGGCGTATATCGGAGTTTCTGCCCATAATGTTGCAGAAGCTGTTGCCGCAGAATCTGCCGGTGCAGATTACCTCGGTTGCGGAGCTGTTTTCACAACATCCACCAAGAGCGGTACAACACATCTTGCTGTTGAGTCATTGCGTGAGATCTGTTCAACAGTAAATATTCCGGCAGTGGCAATTGGTGGTATCTGTACAGATAATATTTCTCTGTTGCGCGGCAGTGGTATCGCCGGTGTTGCTGTGGCATCTGCATTGTTCGGTGCGGCAGATCCTGCCGCCTGTGCACAACGTTTGCTGTGTGAAGTGGAAAATCTCTGATTTGATTACGGTATAAAAAATGCCCCCGTCAACACTTAACGAGTGTCATGGGGGCAGATATGCTTTCTGTGTCAGGCAAAATATTTTTTCAGTGCTTCAACTGTTTCCTTAATGGAGACTGCGTCTCCAAAGCAACCTGCTTCTGACTGTATATTTTTCAGGCGTGGTGCCTGTTTCAACAATGAGCTGATTTTTACCCAGTCAATATTGCCTTTGCCGGGGAGTACATGTTCATCAACCTGTCCCATATTGTCGTGAATGTGGCAATTTACCACATGGGGGAGCATTTTTTCCAGAATTTTGTCATCCCATGAAGGGGTTTCCCTTCCGACATTTCTGGCTGCAGTGATGGCATTACATTCCGGATAGTTCCGTCCCTTGTCCATAAGGTTGGCATGACCGGCATCGTAACAGAATCCGAGGGCATCTGTCGGGAAGAGGCTCTTGTAGCGGAGCAGTTCTTCCGGGGTATTGACGCAGAACCAGATATTTTCGATACACACGGTCACGCCGTATTTTTCCGCATCCGGCAATATGGCTTCAAGAGCTTCCTCAACACGGCGGCGGTGGAGTTCAAAGGGCGTCTTCATATCCAGATCGTTACCGATATGGATGGTGATCGTATCGACACCCATCATTGCTGCAACTCTGATATTGAGTTTGTGCCGGGCGATCATTATATCACGGAGAGATTCTTCCGGGCAGTTGAGATCCCACAGGGGGCCGAAAGGCGCATGGGCATCGACAAAAGTGAGTCCTGCTGCTGATATTTCTTTTTGCAGAGTCTGCGGGAGTTCCTGATCCTGATGTATTTGTTTGATCAACTCGTCAGTGAGTACAAGATGTTTTGCTCCGCACTCCGCAAAATCCTGAAAGATCTGTTGACGGCGGGAGACAGGCATATTTTTGTCAAATGCATACAAATAAGTCAATGGTACAGACATGGAATTACCTCAATAAAAAAAAACTCCCGCATTTAAGAGGGAGTTTATGGAAAACTTTACTTACTGTTTTGCCTTGAGTCCATCGGCATAAGCCTGCATGTTTTTGGTGAGCTTGGCAATGGAATCTTCAATAGATCCGACATTATCTTTGATCTTCTTTGCTTCATCACCGAGCATTTCAGTGATCGGAATATCCTTCAGCTTGGCTGCTTCTGCGGCCATTTCTGCAGTTTTTGCTTCAATCGCCTTCTGGTAAGCAGTAATTGTTTCTGCGATGTCTTCAGCAGACATGGAAGCGACTTCAGCTTTGATTTCTTCCGGGGTCTTGTTTTCATCGACACCATTGCCGCATCCGGCAAGGAAAAGGATGCCGCAGAGAGCCAGAGCCATAACGAACAGATTTTTCATTTTTTTCTCCTGGGTTTAGAGGTTAAAGGCTGTCAATAATATAATTCCTGCCGTTCAAAAGTCAAATTTTTTTCAAAAATTACGGGCATTTTCTGAAATATATTTGCATTCAGGAGTAGAGCATGTTATATTACCGGCATAAGGAGGGAAAAGTATGATACGCAGAATTTTTTCAGTCATAATCTTTGCATTACTGGTTTTCGGCTGTGTTTCCTGTATGGAAGGAGTTGAAGACTCCAGGCTGGTAATAACAACTGTTAAGAATTTTCATAAAGTCAGCGACACTCTTTACCGTTCTGCTCAGCCGGCAGATGATCAATGGGATGAATTGGAAGCGCTCGGTATCAGGAGTGTCATCAGTTTACGATATTTCACCCCCGGCCCGGATGATGTCGGGTCAGCTGCCATTGCAGCTTATGCTTTACCGTGGAGGACAGATAAGATCGATGAAGATGATCTTGCGGCGTTTCTCAAATTGTACAACGAAGCCGAGAAACCGGTACTGGTACATTGTTATCACGGCAGCGACAGAACAGGAGCAGCCGTTGCCGCTTACCGTGTTGTTTTTGAAAATTATTTGCCGGAAGAGGCTGCAGACGAGCTGGTTAATGGCGGTTTCGGACACCATGAGTTTGTTTACAGGAATATTCCGAAACTCATCCGTAACGCAGATTATGACAGCTTGAAAGAAAAATTGACAGAATAATTGCTGTTTGGTCTGCCGATTGTGACTTATCTGTGCGAAAATGT
>JAZSGI010000104.1:0-2539 GCA_045532655.1 Victivallaceae bacterium | reverse complement strand
TGTTTTTGAAGATGAACAACTCAAGGATGAAATAACTGTGGAGGGAGCTGTTATCAAAGGTACCGGCGGCATGTGAGCCACCGGTACAGGAAACAGCTTAAACAAGAAATGGCGCAGTTGTCAATTCCGGCAGGCGGGCATATGAATCGATATCCATACCGTCACCAGCCGGATTGAGCCGCCAGTGATGGTATCCGATGCCGGCGACCATTGCAGCATTATCGGTGCAGTATTTACGTTGTGCCAGAACAACCTTGATGCCGGACGGCATGCTGTTTTCAAGACGTTCCCGCAAAATTGAGTTACAGGCTACGCCGCCAGCCGCAATAACACATTTTGCTCCGACAGCTTCTGCCGCCAGTCGTGTTTTCCGGATCAGGCAGTCGATGACTGCATCCTGAAAACAACAGGCAAGATCACGGATCTGACAGTCATCCGGTCCGCCTTCAATATCCCGGACAGTGTAAAGTAACGCAGTTTTAATGCCGGAGAAACTGAAATTATAACGATTTTCCGGAGCAACGGCCTTTCCGGCTGTACCGCACAAAGGTCTCGGGAAATTGAATCTCCGGGCATCGCCGCCCTCGGCTGTACGCTGTATCACCGGCCCGCCGGGATAACCGAGACCAAGCAGTTTTGCCGCCTTATCAAGAGCTTCCCCGGCAGCATCATCCAGCGTGCGACCCATTATTGTGACACTGCCATCCCTGTCGATACGCAAAATATTTGTATGCCCCCCGGAAACAACCAGCGCCAAAGCCGGGTAGGTATTTTCATCTTTGAGCAGCTCATCGTAACCGTCAAGAAAAGATCCGTAAATATGTGCCAGAAAATGATTAACTCCGAAAAGCGGTTTATTTGCGGTAAACGCCACAGCTTTGGCGAAATTAAGCCCTACCAGCAGCGCCGGCATCAACCCCGGCCCCTGTGTAACGGCAATACCGGAAATATCATCCAGAGTGACTCCTGCAGTATTCAATGCCTCCTCAAGCACCCTCGGCAGTGCAGTCAAGTGTTCCCTTGCGGCAAGTTCAGGAACAACACCGCCATGAACAGCGTGTGAGGCGATCTGACTTGCGACAGCGCTGGCAAGTACTTTGCTGCCGTTTTCAACTACAGCCACAGCGCTTTCATCGCAGCTGCTTTCTATACCAAGTATCAAACTCATATCTTATATTTCCAATCTTCATTTATCTGCAGGTTTGACAAGCAGTTTTGCGGAATTTTCCGCACTTCTGTAATATTCGAGGGTTTCAAGAGCTGCTGCGGTTTCCCCGCCGACGGGAGGCATCAGCTTGATTGCGGCTTCCTGATAAAGCACGGCATAATGTATTTCCCCTGCCAGCTGACATGCTTTGGCATAAAGGATCATTGCCTCGGCTTTTTCGCTGTCAACTCCTGTTGCCATGGCGGCATTCAGAAACACAACAGCATTACGCAGGTCTGGTTGCCGGGCTTCAAGAATATTCCCGGCTGTGACGATCAGAAACCACGGTGAAGCCATTCCGGCAAGTTTATCGCAGGCTTCGTTAAGGCGTTCTGTACTGCCAAGCTCCCTGTAACAGGCGATTTCCAGCTGCCGCAAGGTCGTATTTCCCGGATCTTTTCTGATTTCTTCTTTCAAAAAAGCTACGGCTTCCTCCTGTTGCGCCAGTCCGGAAAAAATAATCCTGAACTTTGCTGCGATCATTGCTTCATCACCGGGGGTTGCAGCCAGAACCCTCTCTGCAGCAGCAAGGGCATCGGTATAGTTTCCTTCCTGCAAAAAAGCCTCCATTGCGGCTTTATCTTCCATAGGCTGCAGGAGCGATTCCACATTGTATGTTCCGGCATGGATAGCCGCAAGCACCGGACGCACCACCATCGGAGATCCGATCCAGACAACAGAACCGGAAGAGTCGATTATTATGCACAGCAACGGCTGTTCCCTGCCGTCACGGAGAGTCCGTACGACAGCAGCATCAGCACCTACGGCACACTTAGGCATGGCTTTGAAAAGCTGCCAGGACCGGATATCATCAGGTGTATTTTCAAAGAGGAGTGCATAGCTGATTTTGACGCTGTAATGCTCGATTATATCCTGCAATTCCGGCAGAAGCCTGATGGTTTGCGGAGATTCCCTGCGGGCAAGAACAAGCATGACATATTTGCCGTTACTGTTTTCTTTAACTATGGAAAGTCCTTTGGGAGAGACCCATATTGCAGGAGGAATATCGCTTATTTTTGAAGTCAATTCCAATGCAAAGCAGTAAAAACTCACAAGAAACAGTACGGTTCCCAATAACATTTTTTTCATAAGAATCCAATCCTTTCAGCCAATTCTTGACCTGGTTATCTTCACTGCCGTATTGCGCACCGCCGGGAAGATGTCCGGTTTTGAAATTTTCACAGATACCTGCTGGACACCCTGCATTTTCAATATCTCTTCCACGCATTTACCGGCAAAGGCCTCCAGCAGGAAAAACGATGTCGATGCGGCGATTTCTTCAAGTTTTGCCACCACACTGCTGTAATCAACAGCATAAGTAAAATCATCAGT
>JAZSGI010000182.1:0-22050 GCA_045532655.1 Victivallaceae bacterium | reverse complement strand
AGTAAAACCTAATGCTTATGGCCCTGGCATAGGCGCGGATCAATATGGACGCCCGGTAGAAGCAGTACCAGCGTATTAATTCTGATAATTTGCATACCACAAAAACAAAAAAGGGAGAAAAAATGAAAAAGAAAATGTTGTTGTGTGCCGCTTGTTTGGGTGTTGCATTGTGTGTTTCCGGGTGCGCAAGTATGCTTGACGGTAATCAAACAACTACGACAATAGCCACCGATGTGCCTGCAAGAGTAATAATAACTGATAATTTTGGCAAAAAAGTATATTCTGGCGTAACTCCATTTGAGGTCACGTTGAAAACATTTGCACCGATCGCAACAGTTGATAATGTGAAATCAATTCCTAACGAATATTCTGTCAAAATACAGGAAACAGCAAATGAAAACAATATCCAGGAATTTAAAATCACTGCTAAAATCAATCCAAACACTTTTTTAAATATTTATTTTTTATTCCCCATAGGGTTTCCTTTTGGGTTCGGGATCGATTACATTAGCGGTGCAGCTTTTTGTTTTGAGAAGTCCTATCAATTTAATATAAGTCATGGAATAATTGATTTTTAAGAAAAAAAAACCCTCGATTTGAGGGGGAGAAAACAACATATTATTTCCCTTTCTGCTCTTTCCGCAACGCCTTATAAAATTCGCGGGTGATCCGGTGGGATTCCTGTGGCGTTACCGGCACCGGGAAACAATCCGGACCGGATAAGATCCACTGCCGCATGGCTTCAAATTCGCCAAAATCCAATATTTCCGCTGCATTCTTCCGGATGAACTCGACCCAGATCGACTGGAACGGCTTATCCCAATGGCAATAATCCAATTCGCCAAAATTAACGTATTCCTTCATTTTTGCTCCTGGTTAGTTAACACATAATATAACATAAGTTTCCGGAAAAGTCAATCGCCAAAAAGCTCATCTTCGGTGACTTCAATTTCTCCGCTGCGGGATTCCGTCACCCGCTCCCAGATCGCCGGATTAATCAACGCAAAGAACGGCTCCCCATCCAGTTTGTACTTCGGCCACGCATTCACCCAGACCCATGAAAATTTGTGCTTTGTCATATTTTTTCCTTTTTTGGGGTTTAAGTCGCCCTGCCTCCTTGACAGGGCGATGTTTTGGGGTTATATTATCTTACCTTTTGCCGCTCCTGAAGTTGCGTTCCGCATTTTTGCGGTATTTGCGGCAACGCATTTGCAGAGCGGTCAATATGCGGCAACCCGTATAATCTCTGCCGGGAGTGCCGCGGGTTTCCGGCTGCTGCAATTCAATGGGGTAGTCGCCTCCAACATTCCGGCACTGGAATTGTACCGGAAGATCGGATTCAGACAGCTTGGGACGATCCCGGGAGGATTCAGAAACAAAAGCGGTGTTTATGAAGATATCATTCCACACATAATAGAGCTCAACAAGGTCAATAAATGAAATTCTCGCTCTTTACATTTTCTTTTTTTCTGGCAATGGAGCTTTTTGCTGCTGTATCAGAAGAAATCATCACGTCTCCCCTGCCCTGCCGCCAATATGTGATAAACAGTGAGCTTGACGGTGATACAAGCCTTGTTATCTTTTTGCATGGACAGGGGCAGCGTGGCAATGACAATTCAGCACAAATCGCCATGGGCAAAGATCAGCTTATCGCATACTGTCTGGAGAATAAACTGAAAGTCGTGGCAATATTCCCGCAATGTCCGGAAACAGATATGTGGATGGAGCTGCAAAGACGCGAAAACGCCCTTCCGGCAGTAAAACCGACCCCTTCCCTGATGCAGGTCCTTGAAATTACAGAAGCCAAAGCGCAGGAATTCAATGCGGCACAAACATATATTACCGGTTTTTCCATGGGCGGATTCGGTACTTGGCTTGCGGCAGGATGCCGTCCGGAGCTTTTTGATGCTGCTATCCCACTTTGCGGAGCAGGAGATCTGGACGCAACGGAAAATCTGCTTGATATTCCCATCTATACTGCACACGGTACAGCTGATGATATTGTACCGGTATTCTGCTCCCGATTGATGGTAAATGCAATCTGGAACGCCGGAGGCGAAAATGTGATATACCGGGAAATGCCGGATGTCGGGCATGATTGCTGGACTGAAATATACAATTCGCCGCAAACATGGAAATGGCTTTTTGCCCAAAGACGTCAAAAAATGCCGGTATTGGATATGCCGTAACAGGGCAACTATTGTCAAAATATTTTATTTTTACGGCATATTATATTTGACAAAATGATTTTCCGGGTTATATTCAAGGGTTATGAAGTACAGACCATTCATAAAATTGATCTCTTTGGCACTGCTTCTGGCAGTCTCCGGCGCAAGCAGTCTGCATTTTCTTGCTCATATACAGCCATGCAATACAGCAGATATTTTCCTGACTGCAAGTTCGGACTCCGGTTCTGTGACCGGTGTCAACAGTAATACAGCGACTATTTTTTCCCCTCACGATTGTCCTTATTGTGCAGCTGCCCATACCGGACTCTTGCTGGAAAATTTTGCAGTAAATATCAAACAGCAGTTGCCGGAAACACCCAAGGCAGAAAATACCCGGTTCCAGGCGTTATTTTCTGCTGCCCTGCAACCGGCCCGGGCTCCACCGGTTTTATCCTGAATTTTCTTATCGTACAGCTATTTATGCTGTACCAACCTTATTTACTTTTATTTTAATTCAGGATATTATCATGAAACGTACCTTTTTTACACTTATTGAACTCCTCGTTGTCATAGCCATCATCGCCATACTTGCCTCCATGCTGCTCCCTGCTCTTTCCCGGGCGCGGGCTTCCGCACAGGGAACGAAATGTTTAAGCAATATGAAACAGGCAGGATTGGCACTACTGCTGTACAGCAACGACTGGGATGATACATTCCCAGTCATACACGCAGGAACGTTTGCCGCTCCATCTGAAGTTGCCGGAGATCCTCAGTGGTATTCCCCGCTTATCTCCGAATATGGTTATTCCACAGATTTTCTGAAATGCCCAACTGACAGTTTTTACGAAAAAGACACCACCGCCAGTTATATGGTCAATGCAATGTTTACTTTCGGCAGAAAAATATCTGCAACAGCCACCAGTTCAAGAATCGTTTTAAGCGAAAGAGGTGAAGATCCCAGCGGAACCCCATGGCACCACCAATGTTATCCGGGCATGACCGCTCCTGCCAACTGGCTTGATAAAGTCGCTCCGGAACGGCATAATAACGGCTCAAATTATCTTTTTGCTGACGGACATGCTGCACGACACAAATTACCAGAAACAACAGGCTCTGGCACTGTCAGCAGCAACTGGCACTTTGTTTCCGAGTGGGCCTCTGATTACGTCACTCCTGCCGGTCATTGATAAAGTCGCACTATAATGTTTGCCGGAGGTTCCCTTCCGGCAAACGTGACCAGACAAAATTCACTCTTTATTTTTGAATATGCAGTTTTTCTGTATCCAGTACACCACAATAAAAAGGACAATATCCACAGCAATCTTCACTGCAGCTATCCATCTGTCGGCAATAAACAACCCAAGCAGGTAAGTAACTGCTGCAGCCGCTGATAAAACAGCAATAACAAGAATATAATACTTTACCAATTCATTCCATAAAGAATTTCGCTCTTTCCTTTCCCTGCTGAATACAAGATACCTGTTAACAGCAAAGTTCCATGCCGACGACACCGCCCTGGCGGTAACAAGGGCTGAAACAAGTTTTATATCTATATTCCATCCGGCAAATGAAAGTTCCGGCATATCCTTGAAAAGCACATAAAAAAGCAGCGAAAACACCCCTATGTCAAGCAAAGCAGCAGAAAAACTTGCAAGTCCGAATTTGAAAAATCCCCTGCAATACAACCACACTCCCGCAAATGACCACTGGGCAACTACAGTATCTTCTTCACGATAAGCTATTTCCGGCTCCTGTGCCATCAGAATTCACTCCACATCAAAGTTTCAGGCATCATATACGGCGGAAATATCCTGATATTATTGAATTTTGCCGAAACAGCAGATAATTGTGACGGCACAAACATAAATGTATAGGGCTGTTCTTTATGTATGAGACGTTGAAACTCACGGCACAAAAGAGTGCGTTTTGCTGCATCTGTACATTGGCGTATCTCCTCGATCAGGCGATCAGCTTCGGGGTTGCAGAAGCTGATGAAATTACTTGATTCTTCTGCAAAAGCCTGACTGGAATGCCATACCTGATATGGATCAGGTTCCAGAGGTGTCGTCCACGCCAGCATACATGCCTCAAAATTACGGGAATTTATACGTTCCAGAAAAACACTCCATTCATAAATATCTATACGCATTTCTATACCGGCTCTGGCTAATTCTTCCTTTATAACAGGCAATATCTTTTCCTGCGCCGGATGATTGGCGACCTGCATGACCGAAAAAGAGAATTTATTTCCATCACGATCAAGATAACCGTCACCATCCCTGTCTTCCCACCCGGCACGGCTCAGCAATGCGGCAGCCGCCGCAGGATCAAAGGGCCATGGTTCAAGTTCCGGATCATCACCGGGAGTACCGGGCGAAAACGGTCCTTCAGCGATTTGCCCCAGACCGAAATAGATATCTTTCAACAGCCGCTCCCTGTCTACCAGCATCGTTAATGCCTGTCTGGTTTCACGGTCACGGAAAAGGGGAGAACGCTGATTCCAGGCAATGTAACTGTAAGAGCCGCCACCCGTCTCGCACCTGACAAAATTACCGTCATTACCGGGGATCTTTGCTGCATCCAGAGCCGGATCGCCATTGCGTAATGTTGCAGTAAACCGTTTACTGCCGGTACGGTTTATCCATTGATCAGGAGTAAGCATGATCATATCAAGATCACCGGCAAGAAGTCCCTGAAAACGTGTACTTTCCAACTTATTCACAACCAGAACTATACGTTTTATACCCGGCAATGCACCGTATTTTTTCCCGAAGTAATTTTCGTTACGTTCCAGAGTTATGGAAACATCCCTGCTCCGGTCTGTAAGCCGGTATGGGCCGACACCGATAAATTCAGAGTTCCGGGCGGCATCATAATTGAATTTCTCCGGGTCAAATACACCGCCGGGACAATAAAAATGCCGTGGCAGCGGCGACAACCCCAAAGTAAGCTCCTCCAATTTGAAATAAGGTTCACGCCAGCTTATCTGAAATTCATAATCATTGACAACCTTGAAATCTTTTACTCCCTGATAATAAACCCGCAATGGCGCACAGTTCACCCGCTCATCCGACAGGACTTCAAAGAAAAAAGCAAAATCATCTGCTGTCATCTCTACATTTTTATGCACGATCCCGGTTTCTATATCAACAAAGTCATGCCAGTAAACGTCTTTGCGCAGCTTGACCGTATAAATCAAACCATCTTCAGAAACACTCCATGATTCAGCAAGAACAGGCTCGAACTCTTCAAGGCGGTCATAATTACGCTCTGCAAGGGTGCTGTTGCAAAAGCTGTGGATCATTGACGCCCCGGCTTCCTGACTTGTAAGCTGATTCAGATTGGGGACATCTGCAGAAACAGCAAGAGTCATTGTGCCGTCATAAGAGCGTTCCGCAGCCATATATTCATGGTTGGCGAATACCCCCGACACTCTATTTTCACGCTGTGGCGCAGCAACAAAACTTCCGCCTTCCGCCAAACGATTCTCTAGAGCAAACAAACGCTCCTCGATTTCTCCCAACCGGAAGAACACCCGGTCCACAGCAAAAATCGCCAAAACAATAAGCACACAGAAAACACACAGCACAGTGAAAAACAATTTGCCCATGTTCTCCTCCGGGATTTTTAACAGCTCATCGGTTGGTAATGCGGTATATCATGATCACCCCTCCGATCTGATACACCAGCGTCGGAAGCCATAAGAGATATTGCGGATAAAGCCTGGGATAATCACCGAAACTTTCGCAAATAGTCACAGCAAGGAAAAAACCTCCGGCAAGGATGACACTCAAAAACAGCCCGACTGAAGTTTCCCTGCGGCTAGTCTGGGTGGCAAGCGGCAATCCGAAAAGCAGAAATGCAATAGGCGCAAGCCCGAAAGCGATACGCTGATTCAACTCTATTTCAAGCCATGCAGTAGGTTTGCCCATCTGGATATTCAAACGGATAAATGCAAGCAGTTCCCTGACTTTCATAAATTTGGGTCTGACACTCAAAGACATTGCATTAAGTTTCTTGCCATAATCAATAGGCATTTCTATCTTGTCCGCCATAACTGTAGTTTTGCTGCCCCCGCCCAGTCCGCGATCAGTGATCGTGCAGTTGAAAAGGCTGACATTCATAATCTTCGCCTCTTCATCGACCTCAAGCCGTCCTGTCGCAGCAGAAATATCACGGCGTATATCTATATTGCCGGTTTTGTCGATCTCAACTTCGTAGATCTGCACCCCACGCAGTTCGCTATCTCCTATTTTATTGTCGATATAGATGATTTTGTTGAAGTCATATTCTATCTGTTTGCCGGGGGTAAAAACCGCAAGAGGCTGTTCTATAAAAGCATTTTTTATTACCTCACGTGCCTTGCCGAGACATGGCGGCCCGACTTCCAGCTGCAGCCACAGACAAACCCCCGACAGCAGCAGTGTCAGCAGCAGTATCGGCGACATTATCTGCACAACGGAAATACCGCATGCACGCATGGCAGTTATTTCGCTGTCAGCAGAAAGCCTGCCGAAAACCATCATAACAGCCACCATTACCGCCAGCGGCACAGTATAACACAATACCACCGGCATGGTATAAGCAACAAACCAGAGAAAACTCGAAAAAGGAACACCTTCGGCAAGTTTATCTATGATCTGTACAACACGCCCCCCCAACATGGCAAAGGTCAAAATGACAATAGCCATGATAAAAGTGGAGAGGAAGCCCCGCAATACATATAAGTTAAGTGTTTTCATAATGCTATTAATGTACACCAATTCAGCGGGAAATCAAGTTTTTGTTGGACATCTTTGGGTATTTTTCGCAATGAGAAGGAAAAATGGATTTTTTTATCTTTTTTTTCTTGATTTTTAAAATTTGACGGAGTAATTTATCGGAGAGGCAAAAGCATAAAAAAACAGGAGGACATTATGAAAATTTTTAACGTTTTTGCAATACTCTTTACAGCATTGACACTTTGCGCTGAATCCGTATGGTTCACTGATCCGGCGGCGGCAACCGCAGAAGCGGTCAAAGAAAACAAACCGCTCTTTGTACTCTTTACAGCTCCGGAATGGTGTCCGCCCTGCCGTAAACTGGAAAAAGAAATTCTGAATAAAAAAGATTTTGCAGCTAAAGCAGCAGAATCCGCAGTGCTTCTGCGCTTCGATGTCTCCGATTTAAACAAGGTTCCGGAAAAATTAAAAAAGAGCTATAACGAATGGTTGACCAAACATAAAATTCAGTCTGTTCCCACAATGATGATGACTGACCACGAGGGAAACTCTTTTGCGCTTTTCAACTACACCGCAAATCTGACGTCTCAAAAACTCCTTGATCAGATTTCTGCAGCAGCGGCCGACTGGAAAAGCCCGTGGATGAAAGATCCCGAAGCAGCCATGAAAAAGGCCGAATCCGGAAACAAACCTGTATTTGTGCTGTTTACCGCTCCCGGCTGGTGCGGTCCGTGCAGACAGCTTGAAGCCAGGGTATTCAACGGGTCAAACTTTGTGGAGGAAATAAAAGATGAGGTCATCCTGCTGGAATTGGATTTTTCTGATCCCTCCCGGCTGCCGCCGCAACTTCAGGAAAGTTATGGCATCTGGCAAAAACGTTATGCAATAAACGCTTATCCCACAATGATTTTGATCGACCCTCAAGGGAAATTACTGAAAGATCTCTCCAATCTGCGCTCTGCCAAGCCTCTTCTGCAGCAGATACGTAAAGAAATCAAAAGTATTCAACCGGCAGATGATCAGGTTGAGTAACCGAGTATTTGCAGTTCTTCTGCAGTAAGCTCCCTGACACCTCCGGCAGGCAAAGTTTCATCAAGCATCACTCCGCCAATGGCGACACGGCGCAGAAAGGTGACATTTTTACCGACTTTGGCACACATGCGCTTTACCTGATGGAACTTGCCTTCCGCAATTTCAATAAAAACTTCGCAGGGATCGGCACAAATTTCAAGTTTGGCAGGTTTAGCCACAAAATCATCAAGTTCCATACCGGCACTGAATATAGCGATATCAGCATCTTCTGCAGGAATATCCAGACGGGCATAGTAACGTTTGAAAACATTTTTGCGCGGAGACATCAAATGATGATCAAAATTCCCGTCATTTGTCAGCAATAAAAGCCCTTCGGTATCCTTATCCAGTCTGCCCACCGGAAAAACTTTGAAGTGCTGCAGTTCTTCCGGCACCAAATCAACCACCACAGGATCACGCTTGTCCTCAGTCGCCGAGAGATACCCCTGCGGTTTATTGAGCATAAGATAGATATACTTGCGATAAGATACCCTGACACCGTTTACAGCCACGCAATCGTTATCGGCAACACGGATATCGCAAGCTGAAACGTTTTTGTCATTAACCCTTACACAGCCTTTTCTGACAAGGCTCTTGATCTCCCGCCTGCTGTACGCCGTAGCATCTGATAAAAATTTATCCAAACGCATAAATTTTTCTGCTGCCTCTATTCTCCGTCCCGCTCCTCAGCGGCACTGATTTCAGCGAGAACAACATCCCAGTCCCTGACGTAAAACTTTTTATAGTCCGCAAGAACATTAAAGCGGAAGATATGCCATATAGCCGCAAAACCGTCTTTCCAGGTTATTTTTTTTCCTTCATCATAACGGCGTGGGCGGTATGAAATAGGCTCCTCCCAAATACGCAAGCAGCGGCAGGCGGCAATCTTGGCAGTTATTTCCACCTCTATACCGAAACGCTCAGATTCCAGATTTATATTCTGGATCACCTTGCGCTTAAATGCTTTATAACATGTTTCCATATCGCTCAGATGAATATCGCTGGCAAAGTTGGAAAGTGCCGTCAAAAACTTGTTTCCCATCTCGTGCCGGAAATATCTCACCAACCCCGGCGTCCCCATGAATCGTGATCCGTAAACGACTTCAGCACGGTTTTCCGCAAGGGGGGCAATAACATGACTGTACTCTGTTGGATCATATTCATTATCTGCATCCTGCACAATAACAAAATCCCTGGAAGCCTCGGCAAACCCACGGGTAATTGCTGCACCTTTACCCATATTTTCCGGCTGATTAAGGAGCTTGACCCGCGGGTTATCACGATAAATCTGGAGTTTTTCCCAAGAAGCATCTTTGCTGGCATCATTGATTATGATCAATTCTCCGACTTCCGGCTGTTCCAGAACTCTGTCAACGATCCCGCAAATGGTGAGTTCCTCGTTGTAAACGGGCATAACTACGGTAAGTCTGCCTGCAAGATCTGATTTGATTGACATCTTATCTGCCTTTCCCAAGCTCTGCAGATTTTGCCGCAGCGGCCAATACTGCGTCGGCACAAACAGCATCAAATTTCCCGCGTTTGAGAGTAAGCACCCCACATGCAGTTGTTCCGCCGGGAGACATCACCTGATCGGCAAGAGCCACAGGATGACTGCCGGTGGCAAGCACCATTTTGGCAGCTCCTTCGACAGTTGCAGCAGCAAGTTCCAGAGCCATATTTCTCGGCAGTCCGGCAGTTACACCCCCATCAGCAAGAGCCTGAATAAAGTTGAAGACATAAGCCGGTCCTGAACCGGAAAGTCCGGTAACAGCATCCATCTGCGACTCATTCACAGGGAAAAATTTGCCGCATCCGGCTAAAAGTTTTCCGGCAAACAGCAATTCATCTGCAGAAACTTTATCAGATGCGGTATATGCCCCTGCGGCGGAACCGACAAGAGCCGGAGTATTCGGCATTACCCTTATCACCTTTTCAGAGCCGGTCAATTCTGCGATCCTGGCGACGGAAGCTCCTGCAACTATGGAAATAATGAGGGAGCCAGCCATATTCACGGCTTTCAGTGCCGAATCCAGCTGCTGGGGTTTGACAGCAATAACGAAACACTCTGCAGGAAGTTTTGCCGGATCATCAATGATCTGCCCCTGTGTACCAGCCGAAAATGCCGCTGCAGCATCAGGATTGGGATCATAAGCATATATTGAGTCAGCCCCGATTCCGCTGCGGAGAAAACCTGCAGCAAGCGCAGTTGCCATTTTTCCGGCTCCGATAAATGAAATATTCATAAAAAAACCTTTCTCAAAAGATTAAATATATTTACAAACAGTCAAAACAGCTGCTGCAGTTCCGGCCAGCAACAGATACCAGGCAAAAAATTGCAGTTTTCCACGGTCAAGGATCCTGATAAGACACCGCAGAGAAATATAACCGACAAAACCGGCAACAGCAAAAGCAACGGCAAGATGCCACCATGGAATCATTTCTCCGGCCCCGGCTGCTCCGATAATATCCGGTAATTCAAGCAAAAAGGGTCCGCCGATAACAACAGCCCCCATAAGAAATGAAAATGTTGCAGCATCGTTACCGCTCAATCCCATACGCTGACCGACCGAAATTGTGGTTCCAGCCCGCGAGATCCCCGGAGTAATGGCAATCATCTGTCCCAAACCTATAACCAGAGCCTTCAGGAAAGAAAGTTTTTTGATATCAGGCAGTTGTTCTGCCATTGGTCTGCCCATAGTCCATAGGATGGCCGCAGAAACAAAAAAACCGGCGGCTACAACAGGCAAACGGTTCAAAACTTCATCCATGCCGCAGAATTTAAGAGTCAGACCGGCTGCTGCAGCCGGAATACTGGCAACAGCAACAAGGGCAATGATACGCCATTTTTTCACATCAACAACAATGGAAAATATTGTTTTGAAATAATATATCAATATGGCAACAAGCGTTCCGGCATGCACGACAGCATTCAACAAAGCTGTATTACCGGCAGAGAATCCGGTAATATCCGCCAGAAGTACCACATGCCCGGAACTGCTTATGGGCAGGAATTCAGCAATCCCCTGCAGTAAAGCAATAAGAATTATTTTTAACAGCTCCATAAAAACTTCCCTGTTTGATCTTTGGATTTGATTACATTCTATAATGTATAACCAAAGAGCGGAAAAAACAAGTCCGGAAAGTAAAAAAAATGGAGGTTATTCTCTTACTTTTATCCTGATTCAGGAAATAACACCTGCAAGTTACAGATATTCCTGGAAACAGGAACGCATGATCCCCAGTTCCAATCCTCTTATCTCCGCAAGGCCTCTCATTCTACCGATAGCAGTATAACCGGGATTGGCACAGGCAGGCTTGGCAAGATCATCCATCATGACCTGACCGTGATCTGGTCGGAAGGGTATTCGCCAATCACTGCGCCCTTCATTGCGCCGTCGTATCTGTTCCTCGACAACAGCTTTAACCAGCTCATACATATCCACCCGGCCCTCAAGGTGATCAGCCTCATAAAAATTTCCATTGCCGACATGAGCCGTAGAACGCAAATGGAGGAAACCGACTCTGGAAGCATTGTCTTTAAACATCTGCACAATATCATTATCAACTCTGCCGGAAAAACTTCCGGAACAGAAACATATCCCATTGGCAGGAGACTTGCACATTGCCTGAAGAGCTTTCAAATCATCTGCATCTGAAACTATACGCGGCAAACCGAGAATGGAATACGGCGGATCATCTGGATGAACAGTCATCATACATCCTGCTTCTTCAGCAACGGGACAAACTTCATTAAGGAAATATTTCAGGTTATTTACCAATCCGGTACGGTCAAGCCGTGCATAAGCGGCCAGCAGCCGGCGGATATCGTCCACAGATACACCTTTGAACCCGGGGAAATTATCCACTATTCCCCGTGCGAAAGTTTCACGTTCAGCCGGAGTCATTGCATCATAGAAATTCTTTGCCGCGGCCCGTATTCCATCATTGTAATCATTTTCAGCCCCCTCCCGCTGCAAAATAAATAATTCAAAAGCGGCAAATTGAGCTTTATTGAAATATAATGCTTCACTCCCGTCGGGCAACTTGTAATGCAGATCGGTACGTACCCAATCCAATACGGGCATAAAATTATAGGTAATGACTTTTATGCCGCATTTACCGAGATTACGGATACTTATTTTGTAATTTTCAATATACTTTTTTACATTTCCGTTTCCGGTTTTTATATCTTCGTGTACAGGAAGGGATTCAACTACTTGCCAGCTCATACCTGCTTTACGGCATAAACTTTGATGCTTGCGTATCTCCTCCACGCTCCAGACTTCACCATAGGGAATATGATGCAAAGAGGAAACGATCCCTTCTGCCCCAGCCTGCCGGAGAAAACTTAAAGGTACGCTGTCGCCCGGTCCGTACCAGCGGAATGTCGGCTCCATAAACATAATTACACCCCCGAATATGCAGAAAATGCACCATCAACAGCGATAACACTGCCATTGACAAACCCTGATGCTTTGTTGTCACACAAAAAAAGTAATATTCCGGTAAGATCCTCCGGTTCACCGAATCTGCCGACAGGAGTATGGGCAAGGATTTTTTCTCCGCGTTCAGTCAATGTCCCGTCCGGACGGGTCAACAGTGTCCGGTTCTGCTCTGTAAGAAAAAATCCCGGAGCAATGGCATTGACCCTGATATTCACATGGGCGAAATGCACTGCCAGCCAACGGGTAAAATTACTGACAGCAGCTTTGGCGGCAGAATACGCCGGAATTTTAGTCAAAGGTGTAAAAGCATTCATACTGGAAATATTGATAATACATCCGTTGTTCCGTTCCGCCATTTTGCGGGCAAATGTCTGGACAGTCAGGAAAGTTCCTTTGAAGTTCAGGTCAAAAACAAAACTGACTCCATCCCCGTCAAGCTCAAAAAAGTTTCTTCCCCCTCCTGTTTCTGCAGTGAGGTCCGCCTGTTCCAGAAATTCCATACCGGTAGTACCGCCGGCATTGTTGCCTCCGGCTCCGTTTATCAGGATATCACATACTCCCAAGGCGGATTCGACACATGTTGCAGCGGCTTCTAAACTTGCCTTATCGAGGACATTGCACTCTACAGCCATTGCCTTCCCGCCTGAATTTCTGATTTTTACGGCAATTTTTTCTGCCGCATTCACATTAAGATCAAGCAAAGCAACAGATGCCCCTGCCGTCGCCAGAGCTTCTGCCATGACACTGCACAAAACGCCGCCGCCCCCAGTGACGACGGCAACTTTTCCGGAAAGATCAACAGTCATTTCAATAACCCTTTCAAATTTTTGTAAGAAATCGCCGCCGAGTCAAAAATATCCCTGTCAAAACACGGCAAATCCTGTTCTACAACATAATACTCAACACCTGTTTGACGGCATGCCTCTATTATACCGCACCAATCCAGATTACCTTCGCCGACTTCACAAAAAACCGGTTCTGCCTCTTCATTCAAAGCCAAGTCTTTGAAATGCACAACCGGCATTCTGCCGGAAACTTTTCTTATCCATGCCTCAGGGGAACCGCCTCCCCTTGCCACCCAATGGGTATCAAGTTCTGCAAAAACATACTCCGGAGAAGTTTCACGGTAGAACTTTTCCAGCAGGCAAGTTCCGTCATCGGCTTTTTTGAACTCAAAATGATGATTATGATAACCGAGTCTGATACCTTTGCTCCCAAGTTCACGGCCTTTGATATTCATGAGCCCGGCAACTCTGTTGATCCCGCTGTCGGTAAAATATTCAATTCCCGGATATCCTATCGCAGCAAAATCGCATCCGAGAATATCCAACCTGCGGGCAAGCGCCTCAATATCTTCAAGATCAGCAAGTGATTGATGAGTGGCGCAGCATATCAATCCCTGCCGGTCAAGAGCCTTACGGACAATTTCAGCCTCAAGGGGAACTCCGGAAATCTGAACATATTCATACCCGATCTTGCGGACACGTTCAAGAGTACGCAGCAGAGAATCTTCCGAAGTACAGAAATCACGTAAGGTATAAAGTGTAAGAGCTATCTTTACATTCATCCGATTACCTCCATAATACTTTTCCGGCAATCATCCAGCAGAGCTTCAAAACGTTTGCCGTATTCAATATAACTTGAATATTTGAAATCCGCAGCATTTTCTGCCCCGTCATGATAAACCGATGCCACATGGGGTTCCATGGAAAAACCGCCGTCATACCCATTTTTCAAAAGATCTTTGACAATGGCACGGATATTCCCGCACCCTTCCCCCGGCCATGTGTAAATATTTTCAGCAACACCTTTGCGCCAGTCAGAACCGGGCAAAGCAACACTGTCTTTGATGTGAATATAAGAAATAAACTCACGCACATTACGGTAAAACTCCCATGCAGACTGCAGCTTGCACGGTTCATCCGCAGAAAAATCATAATTGAATACCGGATTGCCGGTATCAAATATCAAAGTAAAATTTTCACCTTTGATATTATCCAGCAGCTTGAGAGTGTGCCGCCAGGAAAGTCCTCCATAATTCATACAGTTTTCATGACCGTAAATTATGCCGTTATCCGCACATATATCCACATATTTCTGCACTTTGCTGAAAACCTGTTTCTCTATTTCCGGCAAGTCCGGACGCTCCGTATCTTTCACATAGGCAAAACTCATCCCTCTGAGCATTTTTATTCCCAGACGCCTCATTCTCGGTATAACAGCGGTAAGTTCAGCTATATCTGCTTCATGCGCCTCCGCAGAACGGGGATCTTTGCTCCAATTGGCAATAGAACTGCCACAACAGTTGATAGTTATGCCATACTCATCAAGCTGACTGCATATTTTATCAAATTCAGCATCAGAAATGGTTGCAAGGCTTTCGCCATTGATAGTACGGCACTCAATATTTTTCCATCCGAGTTCCTGTGTAGCCTTAAGCTGCGTCAGAAAATCTGCAGATGCCTCGTCAGCGAATCCAGTTAAAAACATATTTTCTCCATTAAAAGTTCCAAACCTTTTCCGGTTTCCATTTTGTCATAAAAATAACGGCGAGCGAAAGAGTCAGGTGGAAAAGCGAAGTGTTCCATTTCAGGTCTTTGCTCCATCCTTCAAATGTCCGCTTACCTCCTTCTGCGATTATATTCAACCATGCATCAGGATCAGCAAGCAGCTCCTTCACAAGCTCCTCCTCTCCGTGACAACGCAAAAAAGTCAATGCCGGCACGGTGGCAAAGAAAAGACTGCATGAAAGCCTTTTCTCCCGAATAAGACCGACAGTGTTCTGCACAAATTCATCATCAGGAATTATCCCGTAAAAGCCGGGGAATATATTACCGCAGAAACTGATATGTCCGGAATCAACACTGTCTTTGAACTTATGTTTTTCCGGCAGGTAAAATGCATTGATAAATGCCTTTTCCAGAGGAGCAGCATCATAATACTCTTCCTCCCCGATAAATGCGGCGATCCTGTTCATAGATTTGACCGCACCGATATAATAAGCATTTATGACATTATGTTTGACAGTACAGACCTTGCCTTCTGTAATATCAGCATCATATCCGTCACGCACATTCATGGGCCACTCAACCACGCACCATTTGTCGAGATTATTCAAGAGGCCGTCTTTCTCCGCATAAGAATTGCGGTAAAAATCCATGATCTTCACAAATTCCTTATAGCGTTTCCGTATAAAGTCAACGTTACCGGAAAGATCACAGTAAGCCACCGCAAGATTTATCATCATAAACGGAAATTCTGCGATTTCCTGCATAAACGAACAGGCAGTGCAAGTCATCAATCCGGGATTGATGAAACTTGTGGCAAAAAAGTCATCAAAAAACTTCTCCATGAATGTCAAATCGTCTGTGAGCAGGGTGTATGCCAGCAAAGAATAACATCCATCTCCAAGATAATAACCTTTTTCCCGATCCATGCAATCCTGTATCACTTCCTGCACTCCGTAATGGAGCGTATCAACACACAACTGCCATACTTGTTTAAGTTTTTCTTCGTTGTAAACACATTCTCCTTTCTGCACAAAAGGATAATGTCTGGCATTCAACTGAATACTGTTCCTGTCAACATAAACTCCATCCGGCAATACCAATCGCGCATAACGGAAAGATTTGTAATCATACTGCTTCAGCTGATCTTCTTCACGTCCGGAAAGGCGGAAATACTCCACATATTCGCAATTTGCCCGCAGCTGATAACGCAATGTTCCATCGTCGTTAAGTTCCTGCGCGAAATACATGGTGATTTCGTCGCCTTTTTTACCGGAAGCGGCAAAAGAAATATTGCCGACAAACATGGCTCCAAAGTCAACAATGATACTGTTGCCGGAAACGGAGATCTTTTCAGGAGCAATAACCTCATATTCCAACTGACAGGATGGCTGCTTGAGTACTGTATATGATTCATGTTCCCGTTTGCGTGCATATTCCCACGCCGAATCATCATAATCAGGAGCCTCGAAACCGCATTCAGGAGCTCCGGCATCATAACGCTCCATGAATTGTGTATTATAGCCTGCTGTTCCGGCAGCACTG
This sequence comes from Victivallaceae bacterium, assembly GCA_045532655.1. Lineage (GTDB taxonomy): Bacteria > Verrucomicrobiota > Lentisphaeria > Victivallales > Victivallaceae > JAVBQJ01. The sequence goes on along the minus strand of JAZSGI010000182.1, from coordinate 5,593 downwards.
AAGCCGGTATGAACCGCACAGCGGAAACTTTCATCAGAAGCCAATATAAGTTTCTCCCCGGAAAAAAGATCCAGCAACAGACCGTGCTGTCTGTCTCCGCTTACCCATACCCTGTTTATCATGCCCTGATAATAAGTATGTACAGCTATTGTATTCTCCCCGGCAACGACCCAATTGCTCAAATCGATTTCATTATAAAAATAACGGAAATCATACCCGGCGGCAGGACCTGAAGTCACAAATTTGCCGTTAATGTACAATTTGTAATAATCATCGGCAGTGATACGGATAATACAATTTTCTGTATTGTCAAGAAAAAACTTGCGTCTGAACAAAACATGAGTATTGACAAGATCTTCATCAAAAACAGGATGCGCAGCATGATCAAGCTGACGATGAAAAACATTCTGCTTACGCAAAGAAGCAAATTTCCTGCATGTTATCCACTTACCCTCCAAAGACATACTCAAGCCTCCTGCCTTAAAATGAACTTCCGAAATCATGTCCCGAAAGAGTGGTTGCTTTTTTGCTTTTATATCTGGAAGTTGCCGCAAGCTCTGCAAGTCTGGCGGCATAACCCCCGCTGTCTATGGGCAGTTCCACCATTTCCCGGAGCCAGCCGGAAAGCATCATTGCATTGCCAAGTTCCAATCCTCTTATTCCCTCTTCAAGTGGGGCAATCAACTTTTCCTCCCTGCCGCTGACAACATTGGCGACATTTGCCAATACCGCTTTGTGCTGTACCGGATCGGCTTTTCCGGCAGGTATTTCACAAAACCACACCGGCGGTCCGGAATAAGCCTGGGGCGATGTGCGGATGAATTCACTGGTTTCGATCTCGTTGCGTACAAAAGAAAGAGTATTGTTTTCAAATAGCAGACGACCCTTTTCGGCAGCTATTTCAAGTCTGTTGGTTCCCGGAGCCTCCCCGGTTGTGGTTATAAAACATCCGGTCATGCCATCGGGATATTCCAGATAAGCAGTAACTTCGTCCTCCACCTCAATGTCATGATATTTACCGTAGTGGATGTGCGCCATAACCCTGGACGGCATGCCGAAGAACCATTGCATGAGATCAAGCTGATGCGGACACTGGTTCAATAGCACACCGCCCCCCTCACCGCGCCAGCTGGCGCGCCAGTCGCCGGAATCATAATAACATTGAGTCCGGAACCAGTCTGTAATGATCCAGTTTACGCGATTGATTTTACCCAATTCACCATTCACAATGAGTTCTTTGATTTTTTTGTGTTCAGGCACGGTACGCTGATTGAACATGGCGGACTTGACCAGTTCCGGATATTTTGCGGCAGCGGCCAACAGCCGTTCAGCCTCGGCTTTGTGTACAGCTATCGGCTTTTCCACGACAATATGTTTACCGCACTCCATTGCTTTGATCGCAATATCCGGATGACTGTAATGGGGTACAGCAACTACCACCACATCCACCTCACTGCAGGCACACAAATCATCAGCAGATTCAAAACATCTGACCTTTTCCCTTAATCTTTCCGGAATGCGATCGAAAGCCGCAGGATCGATGTCGCACACAGCAGTCAGCAGGGCATCCGGCAATTCATCAATAATACTGCAATGATAACTTCCCATGTTGCCGATACCGGCAATTCCGAATCTCACACTCATAAACGTTCTCCTGTTAAAGATTAAAAACATACTCACAGGTAAATTTATCTTTCTATTGCAGACAAAGCAAATAATTTTTTCCGTTAAGTTGTATCATTGTATCACAAATGCAATACTATAACTTGTATTGTTGTATTATCTGTGGTATATTATACATACAAAACAAATGGAGTCGGGGAAGTGCTTACCAAAAGCTCACTGATAGCAGATCATATACTTGGCGAAATCATTGCCGGGCATCTCATGCCCGGCGACAAACTGCCGTCACGGAATCAACTTGCAAAGGATTTCAAGTGTTCCCGCACAAGCGTGGAACGTGCCATGACCTCCCTCGCCGCCTCCGGTAATATCACAAGTTCACGAGGGAGCGGAACTTTTGTGGCTGTACCTTCCGGCAGCAACCGAATAAGTGAGCTGCGTATCATTTCCCCGCTGTCCCCATTTACAGCAGCAGACAATTTCCCGTATCTGCTCAAGGACAGCAGTATTTCCGACCTGAAAATCCGCTGGATAATGCCGAATTGTGCCGGAGAAAATCTCGACCTTCTTGCCGCTCCCGGAGGAGCAGTTGTCTGGATAATGCCGGGGTTGTCGCAGTTGATGCTGATGAAACATCTGCAGGCAAGAAATATCCCCCAATTGCTCATAAACCGTGAATTCGCAGGTTTCGACTGCATAATAACAAATTCAGAAGCAAGTATAGAAGAAGGCGTGAAGTGGCTCACCTCCTTCGGGGATCCGATCTGTCTTATTGCCGAAAAACCATGCGAATGGCTGCCGTATCAACACGGCAGACTGCTGGCTTTTTTTCAGGCAGCAGTAAAAAACGGTATAAAACTTCTTCCGTCAAGTCTTCATATAAAATCATATTCCACGGATGCATCTGCCATGCCTGAAACCGGGAAACGATTGTGGGGCGGCAACAGCAATACAAAATATAATATTTTTGTTGCAAATCAGGAACTTCTGAAAGATTTACTTAAAGAAGCAGAAAAATACGGAGCAACAGCAGGAAAAGATTTCAAACTTCTTTCTTTTGATGCTCCTGAAATAATCTGCGGCGTACCAGGGACTGCAATGATGCGCCAGTCTTATGACCTTTTCAGCCGGGATCTTGCCAAATGGCTGAACCAATGCCAAACCGGGAAAAACGCCGTGTTCAGGGTCTATATAAAAACAACACTCGTTGTAAATCGTGAAAAAAAGTGAAATTATGACAATATTCAGTTTTTTCATACGTCTTAAAGATAAATACAGCGGTTCCGGAGATAGCAATTCCCACGGTGCTGACTGTGTATTTATAACAAAATACCGGAGAAAATCAATGAAACGATTTATATTTACCTTTATTCTTGTGCTGCCATTTGCTCTTACCGCCGATACCACTGCTGCGCAGCAGCCGGAAGCGGCAGAAGCAGTTACAGACGCAGCCGGGACTCTGCCACCATCCTTCCCGCAGCCGTCCGGCAGAGCAGATTTCATGGAAATCATTGCAGTAGTGCAGGCAAAATACCCGGAAGATTTTGCCCGTATAGTAAAACTGCATGCAACCGACCCGCAGGAGGCAATGCGGCAGGGAATCGAACTTGCAAAAAAAGCAGGAGTGGAACTTCCTGATTTCGCCGCAATGCCGCCCATGCCGCCGGCAGAAACCGCACAGGCAATACAATTCACGTTCCCCAGAGACAACAGAAAATTGAATATGCAAAAAGCAGACAAAGCCATACAAGAGGCTTTTCCGGAAGAATTTGCAAAATTGGAAGAACTGCGTAACTCATCTCCCGAAGATGCCCGTTACCTTTTCAAAGAACTTGCGGCACGTATCCCCGGACTTATCATAAAAGGACAACGGCAAATTACGGAATCCCACGTTCAGGAATTCCCTCCGTCAGAGGCGGGAGCAATGCCAGGTTATCCCGGTGCTGACTTTGAAAATCAGGGACGCGGTCACAATTTCGGCGGACGCAGCAGGCGCGGGAACTTCCCGCCGCCTGCCGGGGCAATGGCTCCGGGCGGACGCTGGCCCCACCCCGGCCAGGCTGCAGGAAGCGCAGCAACACCCGCCGCCGCGGAGATGCCCTGATCTATGAAATACCGCTCCAACGATATGATCATAATAAGTGTTTCACCTGATATGGCACTTGCCGGAATCAGAGTGAAGAGCCGTACCCACTCGCTGAATATTCTTGACCGGGCATCCGTTTCCGGAGGCGGGAATGTAACATGCGAAACACTGATGGAAAATCTGCAGAAAATTGCAGCAGAACTGCACAAAACCCGCAACAGTATCGTATATCTGACCGGGCTTCTGCCAAGCAGTGTATTTTTTGAACTCAATATTCCCAAAATGTCATCCAGGGAAATCAAAGATGCACTGTTAATGGAACTGGATTCAAAAATGCCCATGGTTCCCATGGAAGTTTGTCTGAACTGGATGGCACAACCTTCTGACGGAGAAGAGGAATTCCGGATAAAAGCATGCGCCTGCGATGCCGCTGAACTTTCACTTGTGGGCAAAGCTCTGGCAATGCTTCATTGGAAAATCGATGGTTATATCCCAACCCTCCTTGCTCTGCCGTCGGATGCTTCTGTATATTTCAGGGAATTCGGAGCAGACTTTGCCCGCAAAAACAACTCGTGGTATCCGGTAACCTCCTCCGCAAAAGAGAAATTCTCTGCAGAAACTCAAGAGTTCATACAAAAAATCACTGCACAGAAAATCTCTCCGGAAGATACTTTTCTGTACGGTTCATGTGCTGCCGCAGCTGCCGCAGCGGCAAAGATCCACCCCAAAGGCACAATTACCGACTATTCGATTTTCAACGGTTCACTGCGCCCGAAAAGATTGCGGGGACATATCATCTACATGCTGCTGATGCTCGCTCTCCTTGCCGTGGCAGGGACATCCGCACTCTGGAGCGGCATGGCAGGTAAAGCCGGCGAATACAGAAAACTCTCCGGCAAACTTGACTCTCTGACTCAGGAAATATCAAGAACAAAAAGAAAGATCAAGACGGCAGAAAAAGACGATAAAGATTTTCAGAAAATACTTGAGGCTTTTCACGGCGAAGACAAACTACTGCAGCGTTTGACCAGAATATCCTCCGTGATCCCCGGCGATGTCCTGTTGAGCGACCTTAAAGTCAATGAAAACTCATGGGATATAAACTGTCTTACCGAAAGCGCAGAAGTTGATTTGGCAGGAACATTCCGCCGTATACCGGGATTCAAACTGAAAAATATCGAACAGAGACCGACCAGACAGGAAATGACAACTATATCCATCAGACTTGAAGTCACTGACAGGGGCAGGAAAAAATGAAAAAAACAGAACAGCAAAAGAAAAAAATCATGGTGCTTTTCTGCGTCTTCGGCCTTCTGTTTTCCGCTTTCATGATACTTATGAGCGTGGATATCAATCTTGCAGCAGTACTTCCGGACGGGGAAGACCTGGCACAAATGCAAGCCGAAGCCGATGATCTGCAGAAAGAAGCAGATTCGCTGTCACAGGTTTTGAAAAACATGCAGCACAACCGGGAGGCGGCTCTGGAGCTGCAAAATAATTACTGGGATCAGAAGGTGCATGGCGACTATGAAGTCGTGTTGCGGGAAACTCTCGAAAATATTACCAAGGAATTAAACATCAAAAATCCCGGGTTCGGTCCTGTGCGAACAAGCAAGATCACCAACTCTGTTTTTGCCATAGAAATCGATATGGCCTTCGTCGCTGTTCTTAAAGATGGACTTGAATTTGTTTCTGAAATTGAAAAATTGGATTACGATGTCTATTGGAAACGTTTCGAGATCTCTGTTGATCAGCGTGGCGGAACCAGCAGTATACAATGGAACATTACCTTGAGGATACCTGCCAAAAACAGTGAAAATGCGGAAGGGGAAGAATCATGAAAACCCTGCTTGTGATATGTAATATATTTCTTACCTGTTTTGC
>JAZSGI010000090.1:0-13380 GCA_045532655.1 Victivallaceae bacterium | reverse complement strand
CAACCTCAAACTACCCTTTGCAGCTCTTTGCGAATGGCATCTTTGCCAATTTTTGAATGACTTTTGAAATTACCTCGTAACATTGACAATAAAAACGAAAAGGGGTTTTTTGTGAGCAATATTCTGCTTAATGTCCTGTGGTTGGCTCTTGGTATTGCCGGATTGTATTACGGTGCTGATTTTCTGATCAAAGGCGGTGTTTCACTTGCCCGCAGGGCGGGTATTTCGCCGCTGGTTATAGGGCTTACCCTGGTGGCGTGTGCAACAAGCGCACCGGAACTGGTTGTCAGTGTAAGTGCGGCTTTACAGAATAATACTGATATCGCACTCGGCAATGTTGTGGGATCGAATATCTGCAATATAGGGTTGATTCTGGGGCTGGCGGCATGTATTTCTCCGCTTGCGGTACGGAAACAGCTCTTCAAACTCGATGTTCCGGTAATGATAGCCGCTTCTTTTATTATATGCCTTCTTTATTGGCTTACAGGTGGTGTCGGCAGGATAGCCGGTATCATGCTTGTTGTGGTGTTGACCGGTTATACAATATTTAACATCCGGAATTCCCGGAAAAACAGCGGGCTGCAGGAAACAGAAGAGCCGGAAGGAAAAACCGCAGAAAAACTCTTTTCCATACCTGTTGCTCTTTTCCTGACTGTGGCCGGTATAGCACTGCTTGTAGGTGGAGCTAAAGTCTTTTTGCTTGGTGCAGTGTTTTTTGCGGAACTTTTCAAGGTTCCCGATGCAGTTATCGGTCTTACAATAGTTGCAGTCGGCACAAGCCTGCCTGAATTGGCAACAAGTGTAGTGGCGGCAATAAAAGGGGAGGCGGATATTGCCATCGGCAATGTTGTTGGATCAAATATTTTCAATATTTTCGGTATTCTCGGTGTAACTGCTGTGATTTCTCCCATAACAGAGTCTTCAATAAGTATGACAGATATGGCGGTAATGCTTTTCTTTGCCGTTGTGCTGCTGCCGAAAATGCGTACAGGATGGAAATTGAGCCGGATCGAAGGAGCTTTTCTCCTGCTTTGTTACTGTGTTTACACAGTTTATCTTTTCCTTTAACTTGACAATAACAGCCGCAGATGATTTGACTTACTTTTATAATGAAGGAGCACAAAAATGTTTAATGTTGAAGAAGCCGCATGCAATGCCCGTGCCGCTGCCCGTGAACTGAGAACTGTTTCCGGCAGGTGCCGCAGTGCCGCCCTTGCTTTGATGGCAGACAAACTGTTGAAATACAAAGATGACGTCTTTGCCGCCAATAAAGCCGATATTGATGCGGCTCCGGAATTGACCGATGCCTTCCGGAAACGTCTGCTGGTAACTGAAAAAATTTTCAATTACATGCTCAACCGCTTGCAAGAGGCCGCTGCGCTCCCTGATCCTGTGGGCAGAGTTCTGGAGGGCAGGACAATGCCTTCGGGATTGCAGGTACGGCGTGTCGCCGTTCCCATCGGTGTCGTGGCAATCATTTATGAAGCACGCCCCAATGTGACTACCGATGCTGCAGCTGTTGCGCTGAAAAGCGGTAACGCAGTGATACTGAAAGGCGGTTCCGAATCGCTCCGCACAAACAGGGTGCTGGCAAAAGCCATGCAGGAGGCAGCTGTGGAGGCCGGTCTGCCGGGAAATATCGTGCAGCTCCTTGATGCCACCGGACATGAAGCAGTAACGGAACTCCTGAAACAGGAAAAATATATTGACCTTGTCATTCCCCGCGGTGGCAAAAATCTCATCCGTGCCGTTGCCGAAAATACCCGTATCCCGGTTCTTAAACATTATGACGGTATCTGTCACCAGTATATTGCCGCCGATGCTGATACGGAAATGGCTGTTTCCCTTGTGGTCAATTCCAAATGCCAACGGGTCGAAGTCTGCAATGCGCTGGAAACATTGCTGGTGGATAAACTTGCTGCAGAACGTGTATTGCCCGCTGTTGCCGCAGCATTGACTGCAGAGGGCGTTGAACTGCGTGGGTGTGCCGGAACCTGCAAGCTCATTCCGGGATGTGTGCCTGCCGTCGAGGCTGATTGGGATACGGAATATCTGGCTCCTGTGCTGTCCGTCAGGATAGTCGACGGGGTCGCTGAAGCCATTGAACATATTTCACAGCACGGTTCCGGCCATACAGACGGTATAATAACATCATCGCTGGCGTTGGCAGAAGCCTTTACTGTCGGAGTTGATTCAGCATCTGTGCTTGTCAATGCCTCCACCCGTCTTTCCGGCGGCGGCGACTACGGCATGGGTGCGGTCGTGGGCATAAGTACCGATAAACTTCACGCCAGAGGGCCTGTCGGTCCGGCAGAATTGTGTACAAGCAAGTGGATCGCAACAGGCAACGGTACATTGCGTTCCTGATGGGGGTCGTCAGTCGGTAAATACAGGTTTTGTATATATTGCCGGGAATTCTCTTTCGCCGGAGCGGAGCATGTGTAGAGTCTTTTCTGCTATTATTTTTGCTTCTCCGGCGATATTCAGCGTCCAGCAGCCGAATTTCGGCGGGGTGATATGGAGCGGCAGCTGTTTGTTGCGGAGCATAAGAAATTCCGGATGCCATTTGCTGCGGGTTTTCCACATTATCTCTATTGCCCAACAGGCAATAATATCGTCAGCGAGGATCAGACAATCAGGATAAAGTTCCTCCGGACCGTCTGCTATTTCTGCAATACGGTCGCTTATAAGCTGTTCCAGATTATTTTCCCGTACATCCATATTGGTGATGGCGAAACAGTTTTTCGGGGAAACAACATCCAGCTGATCCGGATAAAACTTCTCCATTTCCTCTTTGTATACCTGAAAAAGATGTTTGTAACAGGAGGTCGTAATGGAAAAAAAGACTGGCCTCCGGCAACCTTTTTCTTTTAATTTGCGGACAGATTCCCGTGTCATATATTCATGATCGTGTACGATTACATTTTTGTGCATATTATCTGCGGCGTAGCCGAGGACTGGAATATTTAATTTTTCCGCCAGCTGCCGGATCTCTGCCGCCAGATGCTGCTGGATTATTATGAGAGCATCGATTTCACCGGCAAGCATCATCCTTTTCAAGCCGGGATATTCATCGAAACCGTAATCAGTATCGTATTCAGAACCGGTGCGCCAGAATTTGACGGTACGGCAATTTTCGTTACGCATGAAAAATTCCAGATATTCAAGCAGTATCGCCTGAAATGGATTGAAAACCGGTATTTTGCTTATTACCCCGATACGGCGGCCGGTGTGACCGTCTGCGTTGGGGGTGAGGACAAAAACGCCCACTCTGGGCTGGATCTCCACTACACCGTCTTTACTCAACTCCTCCATAGCTGCAATAATAGTTGAACCGCCGGTACCGCAATACCTGCGCAGCTCTTTTTGCGAAGGCATTTTGCTGCCTACTGTCAAATTGTTGTCCCGGATATACCGTACAAGCATTTCTTTTACCAGTTCTGTTTTTGGCTGCATGGAGGATACCTTCTCTTACCTGTTTTTTTTATTATACTACAGAAACGGCAAAAAGTCAATCTTTGAAGCATAAAATAATATAAAAATATTCATCCCGGAGGTGCTTCCCGCAGGGGCGGACGGGAAGCACCGGCGACGATCGACGGTCAGAGCGTGTTATTTATTTTTGCTCCAGCCGCATTTGGAACAGACACCGTTGCTGTCAAGGGCTATGCCGCAGCAGGGACATCTGGCCATGGTTGCCGGCGGCACATATTCCTGTGTCGCGGCATTCACGCCGCTTGTGAAGGTGAGTTTGGCGATATTCAATTTGTCGTGGAGCAGTTCGTAAACGATTTTTATCATTCCTTCCACGGTCATTGTTTCCTTTGTCACCACCAGACGGCATTCCGGATAAGCGGTGGCAAGAGGCGTTTTGAACGCCGGACCTTTCATGGTGTTGGTGGGGGCACCGTGACGGATACCCTGTTTTTCGTATACTTCCAGAATCGCCGGCAGGATGGGGTCATCTTCACGCAGAATAAGGGCGTGATCAAAATTCTGCAGCAGATGCCACGCTGTTTTCTGGATCTCATTACAGGGGAATACCATATTCACTCCGTCATTTACAGTGTCTTCCACTTCAATAGTCAGAAAGCCTGTATGCCCGTGCAGATACTGTGCTTCGCCTTTGAAGTTGTAGAAACGGTGAGCATACTGAATCTGAAATTTTGTAAAACTTCTCATTTTTTTCTCCTCTTTTTTTCTTCAAAACTGCCCCTGGACGGAATATAGTACGATATCTGGAAAAGTCAAAAAAAATTTGCTATTTTTTGTTTTCCGGGCTATATTATCATCCGTAATATGGAAAAATGATAATGGCTGTATTCGGTATTTTTACAGCCGGGAAGGTGCAATAGATGATATTTCGTGGACTTGATGCCGCTGCTGTTGAAAAAAGCCGTGCCGGGCATGGCGCCAATGTACTTACACAACTTCCGCCGGAACCGTTGTGGCTGAAAATGCTCAAAGGGTTGAAGGACCCGATGATCCTTATTCTGCTTGTGGCTCTTGCGGTACAGGTGGTGCTGCTCTTCACCGGACAGGCAGAATGGTTCGAGCCAGTGGGGATACTTATTGCAATTGGTGTTGCCAATGGGGTTTCTTCCATCAGTGAAGCAAGTCAGGAAAGCAAGGCGTCGGCGCTGAAAGCGGAGGAAGAAGCCAAAGAGATGACCAAAGTCATCCGTGACGGTGTATTGCAGGAGATCCACGTCAGCGAGGTTGTGACCGGAGATATCGTTTTTGTGCAGGCCGGTGATAAACTGCCTGCCGATGGCGAGGTGGTTGGCGGGGCGATCAAAGTAGATCAGGCCGCACTGAACGGAGAGACCGAGGAGGCGGAAAAATACCCATGTTCAACAGATGACTGCCGGTACGACACCAGAGATCTGCTTAATTTGCACTATGTATACCGTGGTACCGTTGTCTGCAGCGGCGAAGGATATGTGGAAATAAAGGTCGTCGGCGACAGGACGCTTTTCGGCGAACTTGCTCTGGAGGTGCAGGAAGGAGTACGGGCAACACCTTTGCAGGTCAAACTCACCCATCTTGCCAAACAGATATCGACTTTCGGTTATATCGGAGCATCGGCGATCGTTATCGGCATTGTAATACGGACTCTGTGTACAGGTGCCGCTCCGGCGGGTTTCTATGAATGGCTTGACCTCATAATCAATTCTGTAACTGTGGCTGTAACCATAATCGTCTGCGCTGTGCCGGAGGGGCTGCCCATGCTTACATCCATACTTCTTTCTCTGCAAAGTTTGAAAATGGCAAAAGACAATGTGCTGGTAAGAAAGATAAACGGACTGGAAACTGCCGGGAGCTTGAGTATACTTTTCAGCGATAAAACAGGGACAATCACTGAGGGCAGACTTTCAGTGGTGGAACTGGTTGACGGCAGTGCCTCTGTATTGGCACCGGTCGCTGAACTGCCGCAACAGCTGCGGCAGGATATCATCAACGGAGCCGGAGTGAACAACAGTGCTGTATTGAGTAACGGCAATATCATTGGCGGGAACAGTACTGACCGGGCTTTGCTGGGATTTCTGGCGGCAAACGGCTGCGGCGGGGATATTGTCAGGGACAATGTAACGGAGTTCAGTGCTTTTGATTCCAATAAAAAGTCTTCCAGTGTAACGGTTGCAGCAGATTCAGGCATGGTTACATATCTCAAAGGTGCCCCGGAAAAAATCATTGAACGCTGTAATTCATATTTTGATTCAGAGTATAACTGCAGGGATATCGCTCCGGTCAAAGAGGATATTTATGAATATCTTGATAATCAGGCGGGACGTTCCATGCGTCTGCTGGCGGTCGCCCGCAGGAACGGTGTTGATGATAACAGTAATGATATGACTCTGGTATGTGTACTGAGTATCCGCGACAATGTCCGGAAAGAAGCGGTTGAGGCTATTAAAGAGGTTATGGATGCCGGAATACAGGTGGTAATGGTTACCGGTGACCGCAAAGAGACCGCTGTTGCCATTGCCCGCGAAGCCGGATTGCTTGCTGTACCGGAGGATATTGCGTTGACTTCGGCAGAAATGGCGGAGAAAAGTGATGATGACCTACGGGAGATCATGCCACGTCTGCGTGTAGTTGCCAGAGCTTTGCCCTCTGACAAGAGCCGTCTCGTACGCATTGCCAAAGATATCGATCTGGTGGTGGGTATGACCGGCGACGGAGTGAACGATTCACCGGCTTTGAAAAAGGCCGATGTGGGTTTTGCCATGGGCAGTGGTACTGAAGTAGCCAAAGAAGCCGGGGATATCACCATACTTGATGATAACTTTTCTTCCATTGCCAAGGGGATACTTTATGGCAGGACAATGTTCAAAAGCATCCGTAAATTCCTTATTTTTCAGCTGACAGTGAATGTTGCGGCTGTATTGACCTGTTTCCTAGGAGCAATGTTCGGGGTGAATGTGGTAATGACTGTTGTGCAGCTGCTTTTTGTCAACCTTGCCATGGATACCCTTGCGGCGATAGCTTTCGGCAGTGAACCGGCGTTGAAAGAGTATATGCAGGAAAAACCCATACCGAGGACAGAACGTATAGTCACACGTGCCATGTTTGTCGAAATACTCGGCAGTGCCTTTTACATAACACTTGCTTCACTGGCGGTGCTTTTCTGGGAGCCGATGCATAAGTTCTTGGGAACTCAGGATATAACTGTGTTGCGTACTGCTGTTTTTGCCACATTCATGATGGCTATAACTTTCAATGGATTCAATGCCAGAACATCGCATTTCAATCCGCTTTACGGTATTTGCGGAAACAGGAATTTTATTATTGTAATGCTTTTAATTATTGTGTTACAGTATGTTTTTGTCACATTCGGCGGGGAAATACTGGCTGTGCAGCCGTTGTCGCCGAGGATCTGGGGCGTGTGTGCCCTGCTGGCATTGCTTGTTGTGCCTATTGGTATGATCCGCAAAGTGATCTGCCGCTGGAGCAGGTGAAAAATCTCTATCAGGAGAGGGGGATTTGCCCGGATTCAATTTCTGCATCATCCCTGACGGAGGCAAGAGTTTTGAATGAGCCGGGAGTCATTCCACGGGCAGCGGCAAATGCTTTGTAAAAGTATTTGACGTTATCAAAACCTGCGGCGGCAGCGGCCTTTTCCACAGTTATACCGGGGGTGTTCTGCAGTATTGCAGCAGCTCTCTGAAGTTTATGCAGCCTCAAATACTTGCCGGGGGAAATACCGAAGTGCTCCCGGAATGCCCGGAAAAGAGTTGCACGGCTTACCAGCATGGAGGCGGCAAGTTCATTTACATTTATGTTGCTGTGTAAAGGCTCCTCCAGCAATGCGGCGGCAGTTTCTGCCAGCGACTTTGCAGAGCGTTCCTGCGGTTCGCTGATTTTATCAGAAATAACTGCGTCTATTACATTAAAAAGCAGGGATGCCATCCGTTGGGGAGTGTGGTTGCATATTTGTCCGGCCGCTGTCCATATTGCGTGAAATGCTTTTAAAATTTTCTGCCCGTTGCCGCTGCGTTTCCATGGGAAATCTGCAGAAAATCCTGCCATTTTGCTCAATTCCTCTGCCCCGCTGCCGGTAAAGTGCAGCCAGTAAAAATCCCATGGATCTTGCGGGTCGTCCCAGTATTCGAGTTCAACCCCCGGCTGAAGCGTAAACATGTCTCCCGGTGCGGGGGAGAATACATTACCTCCTGCTTTCAAAAAGCCTTTTCCGGATGCTATTATGTGCCAGCAGTAATAGCCGCCTATGGAATAGTGAACTCCGGAGGAACTTGTGACCCTGCCCGTCTGTACGACTTGCAGTTGCGATCCCGGGATCCTGGCAATGTTCTTCAGGTCAAAGAAAATATTTTTCCCACTCATAATCTTCATGATATATAATATACTCCTGATGCATGGGAATAGCAAATCATTTTGGTGGGTTTTACTGTATGTGAGGCGTGTAAGAAACAAAAGTATACCTTGGGAGAAACAATATTGCACCTTGTTTTTCTTTGCAACAAATTTTTTCAGCTGTATATTAAAACAAAAATCAACAATTCCCTGGAGGTGTATGATGCTGCAGAAAGCTGCAAATGAATACGGTAAATATTACAAGGATCTTATATCATCTCTCAATACGGAGCAGCCGGCAGTATGGCAACGCTGTATAAAGAGATTTGAAGAATATTATGCCGCCAATCCCCATGTCGCCGCCTGTACCCGCAAGGCAGCGCAATATCAGATCATTACAGATGAATTTGAGCCGGTGATCTTTCCCCATACACCGTTCTTTTTCGAGATGGAAATGCGCCACCCCTGGGACTGGGGTGCCGGTGACGGTCTTGCCCGTTATGCCATGCACCGCCCGGGGCATCATGAACGTGATATTTTCCCGGAAGAGGTGCGTCTCATTGAACGGCTCAATATCTGGAACGGGGAATCTCTCGGCAAAGTATGGGAGATCCATGGCGGATTTGACATGGATCACCATTGTGCCGGATACACATGGATATTTCAGAAAGGCTTCCGCAGAATCAGGGAAGAAATAATTGCCTTGCCGGTACAGAATGATGAGACCCGTGCCATGGCAGAGGGTATCTCAGCATTGATCAGAGTTGCAGAAAAATTTGCAGACAAGGCAGAGGCTATGCTTGCCTCCGGTATTTATGATGATGCCGCTGCCGCCAATCTGCGGCTGATTGCATGTACCGGCAGGAGGATCCCGGCAGAACCGCCGGCAACTCTTTATGAAGGATTGCAGATGCTGCTTTTTGTCCGTGAAGTCACTGCTTCGCTGGATGCCATCGGTCTTTCTGTTATGGGACGTCCGGATAAAATCCTTTATCCGTTGTACAGAGCTGAAATTGAAAATGGTTCTCTGACTGTTGACGGGGCAGAACGTCTGTTGGCACACTGGATGCTGCCCCACGACATCAAAACCGGGGTCAGAGAACGGGAATGGCCGGAAAACAGTACAACGATCAATCTGGGGGGCATAAACGAAAAGGGTGAAGAGGTCTGGAACGAACTTACCGGACTTATCATCAAAACACACTGCAAAAACAATTTTTTGACCCCCAAACTGAATTGCCGCTGTTCCGGGGACTCTCCCGCAGAATACCTTGAACTCATATCATCATCTCTGCTGCAGGGACACAGTAACTTTACCTGTATCAACGATGATGTATTGATACCTGCCCAGATGCGGCAGGGGAAAAAGTGGCATGAAGCTGTCAATTATGTAAATGGCGGTTGTCAGGAAACTATATGTGAAGGTGTTGAACACACTGCTCCGGCGTATTTTTATTTCAATATGGCAGAATCTCTGCATCTTTTCTTTGTGCCGCCTGTTGTCAGGTCAGATGCTGAAAAAGCGGATATGGAATATTTTTTCCCTGACATGGGATTGTGCAGCAGGAGTACGTGGTTGGATTTCTATAATACTCTGCTTGAATCTTACCGGACTTTGTTAAGCGGAACTGCAAAAATCTTACAGAAAATCGGCGGTAATCAGGTCAATTACCATCCGTGTCCGCTCTTTTCCACAATGCTTAAAGGTTGTGCGGAAAAAGCCATGGATTATACAGCAGGCGGTGCCGAATATAATCCATCCGGGGTGGCTCTGGTGGGGTTTGCAGATGTGGTCAATTCGCTGTTTGCGATCCAGGAGATATGTTTCCGCCGGAAAATACTCACTCTTGAAGAAATGTCTGCCTGCCTCGCCGCCAACTGGGCAGGCTATGAAAACCTGCGGCAGCAGATAATGGCTTTGCCGAGATTCGGCGGGAATTCCGTTGAATTGCGGGAGCTGGCAGCACGCTTTTCCAACGATATCGCCGCTGTTATCAGGTCACTGCCCAACGAGAGAAATGAATACTTCCAACCCAGTTACTTTGTGTATTTTGCTTTCAAAAATTTTGCTGACAGAACCTCTGCCACCCCTGACGGCAGACGGTACGGCGATATACTCTCCCAGGGCATTGCCCCCAACAGGACGGGATGTACGGCAACGGCAACCGAGGTTGTCAATTTCCTGAAAGAAATCGATTTCAAGGATATCCCCGGCAATGCTGTGCTGGATCTTATGCTGCCGTTGTCAACATCCTGGACAACGGAAACGGTAAGTGCATTTATCCGTTCCGCCATGCAGTCAGGCATACCGACTCTGCAGTTGAATCTTGTGAACAGAGAGGATTTGTCGGATGCAAAAATCCACCCGGAAAATCATACTTCACTGACTGTACGTATCTCCGGATTGAGTGCAGTTTTCATCAAACTGCACGAAAATGTACAGGATGAGATCATTTCCCGGCACTTCTTCTGACACCGGAGAACAATTCCCCTGTTGCATTGCCGCAACAGGGGAAATGATTTATCAGCTCAACAAAGTATCTGTCAGAAAATCTTTATATGCTTCAAGATCTTTCCAGCTGACTGCAACTTTACATTCCTGTGCGGCAGGGTCTTCAACTGTATAGCCATCGTCATTTACGGCGAGTCTGACATTTGCCATTTCCAGATATTCAAAGCTGGAGGCAAGATGGACGGCGACAGTATCGTAGAGTACGCTGCTTGTATTTTCGGGATATTCAGAATTTCCACCGGCACGCCATCCGTCATAGTGATCGAGCAGAAAGGATGTTCTGCTGTTGCCGGAGTTTTTCAATTTTATAAATCTTTCTCCTTCAAGAGTAACGATACCGCAGGTATCAAGTGGTGTCAGGATAAATTCCAGCCATTTGGCAGAGAAGATTTTTTGGGCAGCTGGGATGTCATGAATGACATTGTATTCACGCGAAGGTGTCGGCTCCCCGAAATAACCGATACGGAAACTGCCGAACATGCCTGCAAAACGTATTTTCCCCGCAATTTCCGGAGCCATATCCAATGCAGCGGCAATTGCCGGTGCCGGGCCGATGCTTACAAGCGTGACGGGTTCAGCAGAGGCGCGGACGATTTCCACGAGTTTTTCTGCACCATTTTCCCATACCGGACCATTGTATTCTTCAAGTTCTCTGCCGGAAAGCAGACCTGCCATCGGTTTGGTGGATTCATCATTCACACCGAGAGCGATGGGAATGCCTTCACTGCCGAATCCTTTCAATGAGGCAGCGGCCAATGCTCCACGGTAACGTACATCACCGGTGTCACAGAGGATCATTTTTATATCCCATTGCGGCTGCCGCAGAAGCATAAGCAGAGCCCATGAATCGTCAATATCGCTGCCGATATCTGTATGAAGTATTACAGGATGTTTTTTTATCATATCATTCCCCTTTTTTATGTTGAGTGCTGATAATATATCATAACGGCAGGAAGAGTACAATAGCAGTTTCCGTGTAAAAAAAGCTAAAAAACAGGATAAAAAGCCCGGAAGGTTTGAATAGTATATTTTTGGAGGTAAATTATGATATGGCAAATAAAAACGTTGCAATTACAGATTGTTCTTTTTTCGGCAGCAGCCGTAATGTGGGTTTTCACACTCACAGCGGAGGCGAGTTTATTTATATCCTTTCAGGCAATTGTACTGTGGAAACACAGCAGGGCAGGTTCAGCGGAACTGCCGGGTCAATGATTTTTGTGCCTGCGGGGATGAGTCATAATCAACTCAACCATACTTACGTGGAAGATATTTTCTGCATATTTACTGCAAATGATCCGGTATGGAGGAACCGGTGCGGTATAATTGGACTCCCGGATGATAATACATACAGGGAGATGTTTACTGCATTGAACAGGGTATATAAAGAAAATGACCTGTTGACGGCGGAAATGCTTCTGTCTGCGATTTTGGCACGTATCAGTTTCCGGGAAAACTCTTTAAGTGGACCTTTGCCCTATCCCGTGATCGTTATGGATACAATAGCTTTTCTTGAAGCTGAATACGGCGATCCGGAACTTGATCTGCAAAAAATCGCTTTGCACATGCATATAAGTATCAGTACATTAAAGCAGCTTTTTCACCGGCATTTGCATTGCGGACCTGCTTCGGTACTGCGGGAAATAAGATTGAAAAGGGCGGAACAATTGCTTTGTACTCCCTATCTGCAAGTGCAGGAAATCGCTGCCGGATGCGGATTCCGTGATCCGGATTACTTTTCCCGCCTTTTCCGTAAACACAGGGATATTTCTCCTCTGACTTTCCGTAAGCTCAATTGCAAGTGATTGACTGTTCCGGGCAGTTTACCGGGAGATGACCGGGCAATATTTTGTTATTTCTGTATCCGGCAGAAAAATGATACAGAATGATCCCCGGTCATCTCTCCCGCGTTGAGGCAGCAGTTATTTATCCCATATATTTTTCATTTTACAGAAAACACACTTTTTGATTGTTGCAGAGCCGCCGCGGGCAGAAAAAGATATACCGGTACTCTCTTCCCTGCCGGGATAGACCCGTACAGCGGCACACTGTCTGTTGTTGACAAAAACTTCCAGAATACTTTTATCTATAAATATCCTGAGTTTCAGGTTTTCGCCTGCCGGTATGCAGACCGGTGCATTTTCCGGTATCCTTGACGGTGTTTCCGGCAGAGAACTGGAATGAGAGGCATCTATGGAGAGGACACTCTCTACTTGTGCTTTGCAGAAATTATCTGCACCGTCAGGCGCAGTATCCGGAACCCTGTAACCGCTTTGTTTGTGGAATCTGACCGATGTTACTTCTTCGCTGTCAGGAGAACGCAGGACATTCACCTCAAACAGTTGCCAGTTGCCATGCTGCCAATCAACTTCCACCTCCAGTTCTGCAACGTTGCCGGAACAGCCATCCAGCAATACTTCTCTGTTGGCAGGAATGTCTATTCCGGTGAATACTGCCGGAGCGCATCGCAGGGAGTCTGTACTCTGAACAGGTTCAATCAATAATTCATTGTCTGTCAGAGTCAGCCGTCTCGGCAGTGATATCACCTGACGGGCCTCTTCGCCGTTCAGCCAGTGACCGCTGCCGAGAGAGAGCATCAGAATCACTCCGCCGCTGCCGTCAGGGAAAGCCGTCGGGGCAAAGATGCCTCCGGGAAAATTGTTGCTGAACCCGAAGTGCCCGCTGTCAAGTACGTGAAACTTGTCATTGACAGTATCATAGTCGCCGATCATATAATGTGAAGAACCTCTGTGGCTGTAGTGGATAAGAATATATTTGCTGCCTATGGGCATAAAATACGGGCATCCGCAATCGTCACCGGGATTGCCGAAAAAGTCACCTTCTATAAATTCATGTACATATTCCCATTCTTTCAAGTCACGGGAACGGAAAAGATATGCCTGTCTGTGCCGTTTCCATACTCCGGGCAGACGGTGTGCTCCGCCGGAAAGTGAATAGTAGTATTCACCTTTCTGCCAGATACAGGGATCATAGACAAAGTTTATGGCTCCGGCTGGTACATTTGCAGAGCCGCTTTTTTCACTTCCATCAGC
>JAZSGI010000109.1:0-5254 GCA_045532655.1 Victivallaceae bacterium | reverse complement strand
TATCATAGAGAAAAATATTTTCTTTCTTCAAATTGTTATTTTCTTGCTCTATATTGTTATTTGTCGCCAAAAATCGTTTTTTGTTTATCGTTTACATGTAATAATTTTGAAATTTAATGGAAAACCTGTGCTGTTGCCACTGAATGGCTCCCCGGGCAGCTTTGCCGGAATAAAAAAAAAGCACCCCGCCGGAGCGGAGTGCTTGACTCGGTGATTTACCGCAAGCTGATTACTTGGCTTCGGAAACTGCCACAGCTACTGCAACAGTTGCACCGACCATGGGGTTGTTGCCCATGCCGATCAATCCCATCATTTCCACGTGGGCGGGAACGCTGGAAGAACCTGCAAACTGGGCATCACCATGCATACGGCCCATGGTGTCGGTCATGCCGTAGCTGGCGGGACCTGCTGCCATGTTGTCCGGGTGCAGGGTACGTCCTGTACCGCCGCCGGAGGCAACGCTGAAATATTTCTTGCCGTTTTCGCCTGCCCACTTTTTGTAGGTTCCTGCAACAGGATGCTGGAAGCGGGTGGGGTTGGTGGAGTTACCGGTGATGGAGACGTCCACACCTTCGTGGATCATGATTGCAACACCTTCTGAAACATCATCTGCACCGTAGCATTTGACTGCAGATTTCGGACCGTCGGAGAATTTGGTTTCCTTGACGATCTTCAGTTCGCCGGTGTAGTAATCGTATTCGGTTTCCACATTGGTGAAACCGTTGATACGGCTGATGATATAAGCAGCATCCTTGCCGAGACCGTTGAGAATGACACGCAAGGGGTTCTTGCGGACTTTGTTGGCGGTACGGGCGATACCGATGGCGCCTTCTGCAGCGGCAAAGGATTCATGACCGGCGAGGAAGCAGAAACATTCAGTTTCTTCACGGAGAAGCATTGCGCCCAGATTACCGTGGCCGAGACCGACCTGACGCTGTTCGGCGACAGAACCGGGGATGCAGAATGCCTGCAGGCCGATACCGATGTTTTCGGCTGCTTCTGCTGCGGTTGCGGCGTTGTTTTTGATTGCAATGGCTGCGCCCAGAGTATATGCCCAGACGGCATTTTCAAAGGCGATGGGCTGGATGCCCAGCACGATGGCACGGACATCAATGCCCTTGGCATCGCAGACAGCTTTGGCTTCTTCAAGATCTTTCATGCCGTACTTTGCCAGAACTGCATTGATCTTGTCGATACGGCGGGAATAACTTTCGAAATTAACGCTCATTTTGTCACCTTATTCCTTCCGGGGATCGATTTTCTTGACAGCTTCATCGTAGCGGCCGTACTGACCGATATTCTTTTCGTATGCTTCCTTGGGGTCGACACCCTTGCGGATATCAGCCATCATTTTGCCGAGATGGACAAACTTATAGCCGATGATCTCGTTGTTGGCATCAAGACCGATGCTCAGAACGTAACCTTCTGCCATTTCCAGATAACGGGGGCCTTTGATCTTGGTGGAGAACATTGTGCCCACCTGTGAACGGAGGCCTTTGCCGAGGTCTTCAAGACCGGCGCCGATGGGAAGACCGCCTTCAGAGAATGCAGTCTGGGTACGGCCGTAAGCGATCTGCTTGAAAAGCTCACGCATGGCAACGTTGATTGCATCGCAGACAAGGTCGGAATTGAGAGCTTCCAGCAGAGTTTTGCCGGGAAGGATCTCAGAAGCCATGGCTGCTGAATGGGTCATACCGGAGCAGCCCAGGGTTTCCACCAGAGCTTCTTCGATGATGCCGTTTTTAACGTTGAGAGTGAGTTTGCATGCACCCTGCTGGGGGGCGCACCAGCCTACACCATGGGTGAGACCGGAAATGTCACTGATTTCGCGGGATTTTACCCACTTGCCTTCTTCCGGGATCGGAGCAGGACCATGGCAGGCACCTTTGGCGACCTGGCACATCCCCTCGACCTCGTGCGAGCACTGATACGGACAACTCATAGGTTTTCTCCTTAGTTTAGGTTATGAGGTATGTTGTAAATTAATACACTTCTACTATAATATACACCCCAAAAGGAAACTTTTCAATTTGAAATATATTGCTTTGGCATTATATTTATACTATATTTACATAAAAAAGTTGGTTTTATGTGAGGAACGATGAATTACAATGTAATAAACAGCGGGGTAATAGGCAATACATCATGCGATTTGTGCCGGCGTTTTGCGTCAGTTGCCGCAGAGGTTTCTGCAGGGGATACCGTTGTACTGCTTACCGGCATCAATGATATGCTTTTCCCGGGACATATCATCTCCATTGATGAATACAAAAAGAATTTGCTGGAACTGATAAATGATTTTGCCGCCTGCGAGGTGAAGACCGTACTGGCTTCGGTGCCGGAAATATGTGTCCGAAGGTATTTTGTGGCATATCCTGATTCTCCGGTACCGGATCCTGCTGCTGCTCTTGCGGCGGCAGATGCTGTTATCCGTGAGACCGCAGCGGAAAAGGCATGCCGTATCTGGGATATACGCAAAGTACTGGGAAACAATATGGATTACCGTCTTGATGATGGTATGCATCTGTCTCCTGCCGGAGCGGAGGCTGCTGCATCTGCCCTTGCTGAAACGGTAAAGAAAGTAATGAAAACTGGCGGTACTGTGCTCTGCTTAGGTGACAGTCTCTTTTACGGCCCCTGGCTCAGAGGAAGGGGGAGGTCGGAGCCGGATGGTGAAAGTGTACCATCATGTCTCTGCCGTCTGCTCAATTCATAACTGACGGTGCGGCTGAGGCGGAAAAAATGATCTTTCTGGCTCCGGCTGCAAACGGTTCGCGGGGGATGTGGGTAAAGGTATATATACGTTGCGGAAAAATTTGCAATTCCTGCAGAAAGGTATTTCTCGCTTTTGCGTCAAGGTCACCTGTAACGTCATCGATCAGAGCTGCGAGGGGGGTGTCGGAATACTGCTGCATAAGTGATGCCTGGGCAAGTTTCAGTTTCAGTGAAAGAAGTCTTCCCTGACCGGTAGAGGCAAAGGCTCTTGCCGGTTTTTCCTGATAGATTATTTCAAACTCATCCCGCTGGGGACCGAATGAGGTGGTCTTGTGTTGCAGGTCACGGGGGCGGCTCTCCTCAAATGCAGCCATATAACTTGACAGGGTGGTGTACTGCAGGCAATCGCTTTTGTAGTGGATAACGGCGTCTGAAGAAAATTTCTCCAATTCTTTATTCAGGAGTGCTGTCCAGTGTTTCCGTGCGGAAGTGAGCATGATGGCAGACTCTGCCACAATGCTTTCAAAGGCTTTGATAGAGTCCCCGTTACCGCTGCGCAGTGCCGCATTACGTCGGAGCATCGCCTGATTATGTGAACGCAGGGCGTACCAATATTCCTGATCGGAAAGGGCAATGAGCATATCAAAAAAACTCCGCCTGTGTCCGGCACTGCCGGTAACAAGCTCCCGGTCGCCGGGAGCAAATACCACCGGCCGCAGAAGCTGAACATATTCGCTGGCTTTGCTGATTGGGCCGGAATCACTGTAAAGCTGCCGTTTTTCGGGAAATTCAAAGTGTACTCTGCGTTTCTGACGCCAGTTGCCCCGTCTGACGGTAATGGTCAAATCTGTACTTGCTGCACCTATACGCACGAGTTCTTTCCAGCGGACAGTACGGAAACTCCGCAGCAGAGACGCAAAATATATTGCTTCAAGCAAATTTGTCTTGCCGGTACCGTTGTCCCCTGCCAGAATATTGTCGCCGGGGGCGAAATCCAGAACAAGGAATGGATAATTCCGGAAATCTTTTATGGAAATACTTTCCAGCATGGTTATCTCGCCGTTTTGATCTTTTTGTTCCAGTACTTGCGTAAAATTTCTGAAACACCTTTGCGCTGGACGGCATTTGCCGGACGTGAAAGGACATTGTAGGAGAAGATAGCTTCGCCGGAAATCTCTTTGCGGATGGAATCATAACGGAGTTTGGCTGCCAGTTCACCTTGAGGATGCCCTTTGCCTACTCTGTAAGCACCCTGACCGATCCACAATTTGACACCGGAAACTCTGGCTTCGTTGCACCACCAGTCCACCAGGCAGGCATAAGCTGCCACTTCGTGGTGGAATTCCCAGTACAGTTGCGGGGCTACATAATCTATCCATTTGTTCCGCATCCATTTGCGTACATCGGCGTACAATGTGTAATAACATTCTTTGCCGCCGGTCAGAGAACCTGCCGGATTGTTTGATTTGTTAGCCCAGATACCGAAAGGGCTTATGCCGAAAATGGTTTTGGGATATCTGCGGTTTTTTTTGATTGTTTTGCTTACTCCTTCGACTACCTGATCAACATTTTTCCGCCGCCACTCAGCAAGAGAGAGTTTTCCCGGATTGTAACGTTTGAAAGTAGCGTTGTCCTGATTTTTCAATCCGTCATAGGGGTAAAAGTAATCATCAAAATGCACGGCATCCACATTATATTTTTTTACAAGTTCAGTAACTGTATTTATAATATATGTACGCACAGCCGGAATTCCCGGATCGAGTATCAGTTGTCTTGTGCCGTCACCCAGTTCTATGGCCAGGACATGAGAAGGGTTTTTGCGGGCGTAATTGTTGGGGGACAGGGTGGCAAGGTATGCACTTTTGCTTAATTTTGTCTTGCTGACTACCCGGAAAGGATTGAGCCAGGCGTGAAATTCCATGCCGCAGGCGTGGGTACGGTCGATCATCCATTGAAGGGGATCGAAAGAACCGAGTTTACCACCCTCTTTGCCGGTGAGCCATTTGGACATGGGATTATAGGCCGAGGGGTAAAAAGCGTCACAATTACTCCTGACCTGAAATATAACTGTATTGGCATTATGCTGCTGCAGAACAGACAGCACATTATTGAATTCTTTCTGGAAAGCACTTTGGGTTTTGCAAATGGGGAAATCAATATTTTCCACAGTTGCCACCCACACTGCACGCCATTCTTTGCTCCGTTGTCGGTAAGTTGTGGGGACATCGACCGCTTTCCTGGAGAACTTGCCGCCGTAGGAAGCTTTTTTGCCGGAAGAATTTGTATAAGGGGCAGAACATGCTGTAAGAGTTATTACTGCAATGGCAAAAAAGCATAAAAATTTTTTCGTCATAATTTCTTCCGGTAAGAATGTGTATAAATGAAAATGACCAATCCCGCAAAAAACAGGATCGGTCATTCAAATGGATGCCGTCTCTTGTTTATCACAACAGACGGCATACCCGGTATGTCATTCAGACAAACTGGCGATTACTTGCCGAAGGCTTCGTCAAAAAGACTGCCGACATCGACCATGTCT
>JAZSGI010000084.1:0-11564 GCA_045532655.1 Victivallaceae bacterium | reverse complement strand
ATGGAAAAAGGGCAGATGCGTTGCGACGTAAACGTGTCGCTCCGTCTTGCCGGAACTGAAAAGTTCGGCACAAAAGTGGAGTTGAAAAATCTCAACAGTTTCCGTGCCGTTCACCATGCTATCGATCATGAAATTGTCCGTCAGGCGGAAATCCTTGATGCAGGCGGTTCCATCAGCCAGGAAACCCGCGGCTGGGATGAACCAAGTGGTGCAACTTATCTTATGCGCAGCAAGGAAGAAGCGCACGACTACCGTTATTTCCCCGATCCGGATCTTATGCCGGTGGTCTTTTCTGATGAAGAGATCGAGGCGATCAGGGCGACATTGCCGGAATTGCCAAGAGCAAAGCGGGAACGTTTTGAAAAAGAATATGCTCTGACTCCTTACGATGCCGTGGTGCTTACTGCAGAAGCGGCTCTGGCTGACTATTTTGAAGCCGTTGCCAAGGCCAGCGGCACACCCAAGCTGGCATCAAACTGGATACAGTCAGAATTGCTCCGTGAGCTTTCCGCACGTTCTCTGGATATTGAAGAGTGTCCGGTCACTCCGGAAAAACTGGCGGGACTTTTGAAACTTGTTGCTGCTTCCACCATCAATGGCAAGGTTGCCAAAGAGCTTCTGCCGGAACTTTTTGAGGGCGGGGATGCTGCTGATATTGTTGCAAAGCGCGGACTCGGTCAGGTTTCGGATGCAGGTGCCATGACAGGATTTATTGATGATGTCATCAAAAACAACCCTGCACAGGTTACACAGTATCTCGAAGGAAACGAAAGAGTTCTGCAATATCTTGTGGGGCAGGTGATGAAAGCCAGCAAGGGCAAAGCCAATCCCAAGATGGCTGCCGATCTGCTTGCTGCAGCATTGAAAAAATAATTTTGTCGATCAGAAATACCGGAAGGAAGCATTTACCGTGTCTGAAAACAATGCAGATATGAGTGTCTGTTCCCGGACGGAAAGAAAACAGAACTGCCGGAATGTGGTTGATTCACGTATCCGGCAGCTTTATGTTTTTTGCGGTATTTTTATTCTCCTTGGGGCGTGTATGCTGCTGCGCCCCGTACTTTTCGACAGGGAGGAGATCCTTGCCGAAAGTATGCGCCTTTCACTGCATGAAGGGGTCATGCCTGCTGTCAGGGGGCGTATCATTGCTGGGGATGGGACTATCATTGCGTGGAGCGAGAGAAAAATCGATCTCTTCTGTACTGAAACTGATCCGGAAAAAAGGGCGGAATATGTTGCTGCAGTTTCCGCTGTGATTTCCGGGGTCGCTGACGGGGGGGCAGGTAAACCTTTACGCAGTGATCTTACCGCTGGCGAATATGCGGAGATACGTACAAGTTTCGGCAGTGAATATTCCCTGCGCACAGTAAGCCGTAACATACGTAAATACAACGGGGATTGGGAGGGCGCCGCCGGTACGGTACTGCCCGGCGAGGATGGTATATGGGTGGGAGTTTCCGGTTGGGAGGCTGAATTTGAAGAGGTTCTTTCCGGAGTACCCGGCAGATTTCAAGTGAATATCGACCCCCACGGGAACTGGATAAGAGATACTTTCAGGATAACTCTTGCGCCGGTACAGGGCGCAGATGCTGTTGTTGAATTGCCTGTTAAGTAAAAAGAATGCCGCTTCAGAGTGTTGCTGAAGCGGCAGCTGTTGTTGGAGTTGGAATTTACCTGGCTGTGATTTCCAGCACTGCTCCTGCTGAATTGGGTATTATTACAGGTTCATTTATATCCCAAACCTTTGCCGGCTGGAAATAGTTGATCTGCGGCTGATAAACTTCGATCTGTGACGGGTCAAGACCGAGAGCTTCAAAATCAATATTCAACCGTACAGGGATCTCTTTTTCCACAACCGTTTCTTTTGCCGTTGCTCCCCGCTCCAGGAGAAGTCTTCCCCATTTTGCGCTGTCATTGTATTCCTGTACCGGGGCCCAGCTGGAAAGTATTGTGGCAGGGGAGAAGGAGGTGCGGCAGGCATTGAAGCGCAATGAAGAAACATTGCTGCCGAATACTTCCAGCGGTATCCGTGCCGTACCGTGCCATATTTGATTGTCCCAGATATTTTTTCCTACCCATGTACGGTAATAGATGTCGCTGTCCCAGGTGGTGTCACCGTTTTTTGCATCCCAGATACCGCCGGCGGCATTGAGAATATAGTGTACGGTATTGCCATCCTGATCGCCGAAAAAGAGATCGACGGAGTCATCGCTGAAAATATTGCTGTCCCGTGCGGTATTGAACATTTTCAATTCTCCGCTGAACCCGCACTGGAAACCGACATAAAGATAATTGTCATCCCGCATTATGCGGACTTCTGTGTTCCAGATCCCCTCTACTTTGGAATCGGTTCCCACAAGATTGAAGCCGTTGATCACTGCACCGTCTTCCCACCATTGCGGTGTCATTTCGCCTGCGAGAGAGGGTGTGGAAGCGGCAAATGGAACAACCTTTTCAACCTCTTCCGCTCCGGGGCGGGGCCAGTGTGCGATTGCTGCAATGACTTTGCCGTTGCCGCAGTCATAAAGGCTGTATTTGACGTCGTCACGGTCGGTTGTCATGGGACACCGGGCATCCCAGTACCCGTATTGGGTGCTTTCTTTTATGCCGGAAACATCCCAGTAGTGCCACATGGCATTGGCAGATGGCAGCATACGGCTGCTCATGCCGTAAACCATACCGCGCCACGGGTTGCCGCCGTTCTGATAATTAAGCATTTCGCTGCTCAAACCGAAAGGTATGCCGGAAAGTTCCACCAGCCAGAAATCCGGTCCGAGATCGTAACTGAAAAGTTCTCCGAACCACAGACTGTCTACATAGGGCCAGAATTCCATATACATTGACGAGGCGCTTGTCAGGCGGCCGAGCTGATTGTAAGCATCAACATAGTGTACATTCACATGGGCATCGGGATTGCGTTTTTTCATTACTTTGACCATCCGTTGCAGGATATTGCGGTCATAGCCGACTCCGTCAAGGTAAAGTCCTTCAACGCCGCAATTACGCATCAGGTAATCCATGCCCTCGATGTAATAGTTATGCCAGCGGGAAATGCCGGTGGAGAGTGAGGCATCATTGAATTTGCCCATGGGCATGCGCCATGCCGGGGCGTAGCCTGAACGCAGGTGTTCTTTCAGCCACGGATAACCGCCGCCGGAGGCACTTTCTTTGACTCCATCTACAGCATAGACAAGAGAAGTGGCATGGAAAACATCATCAGTAAGACTGCGGAGTGCCCACAATTCTGCTGCATGATTTGACAATTCCCTTGCGGCATAATAAAGGATTGGGGCAGGTTTCTTTTCAAGACCGTCAGGCTGCAGAAGCGGGTATTCTGTTCCGGGTACTATTGCTGTACCTTTGACTGTACCGGTTGAATTGTTGGCTGCGAAAGCAGGAATTACTTCCCGGTTGTAAATATTCCGGAAATCATCGTAGAATGTCAGATTGGCATTATCTGTACTTTTGCTGACGGCCGGTTCTGCAACAGATGATACTGCTGCTGCTGATATTGCAAAAACAGGTGAATTGACTATGCCAAGCATGGTTTGTGCAAGTGAAGAGGTGTCGGGAAAGGAGAGACCGCTGCCTGAGGCACATTCTCTGCCGTCGGCAAATATCCTGAAATTTTCCCCCTGCCATGTAACTGAAAGTGCAACTTCCCTGTTTGCCTCCCATGATGTGACAGGCAGAGTCGCCAGATCTGCAGTAATGGGGCGCAAACCGTCAAATCCTTTACGTAAATGCAGTACATAGGATTGTTTTGCCGGGTGCCAATGCAGCGAAAGTGCGTCACCGCCGGGAACTTGCAATGTCCACAGGTTATAACCTTTCGTTCCGGGGCCGCAGTGGGCAAGCGGAATAAGCGGCCGGAGCCACAAAGTGATACTGCCTTCGGCTGGAGCGGCAATACCTGCTGCCGGATAAAGAACCGTTGAGGCATCCGGAACCATGTTATCAATATAATTTTTCATAACATCTTCCTGCAGGAACGGATAGTTGATATAAGCGTTACCGCAGGAGGAATCGCCGTGGAAAAGCAACGTCATAGTGCTGTCCATATCCCCGGAACCGCCCCACTGGCTCATGAACCGCCAGTCCCAGTGATCCTTATTGACGGGTTTGAACGGGGTCACAAGCATCCGGAAGTGAAAAATCTTTTCTTCGCCGGCTTTCATGCTCATACTGCCGGAGTGTATCGTGCTTGCTGTAGTTTCCTGAACTTCTTCCATGACCCAGAAACCATAATTATTGTTGCTCCACGCTGCCGGAGGAGCATCATCCTGCCATCGTTCCGGAGGGGAAATGCGGTTGTCGCTTTCCAGACAAATCTGCATACCGGCATCGGCACTGCCCATCCACAGCGACGGTGCGCTGGCATGTGTCCAGTCCCAAACCCGTGATTCCGGACGGTATCCGCCCCGCAGTCCCAGTCCCATGCTGTAAGGAACTTCTTCTGTGCGGAACCGGAAATCAAGTACTGCATCGCTGATATCGATATCATGCAGGGCAGTGACTTTTATGAAGTAATGTATGCATCCGTCGAATTCTGTTTTTGTGGTTGTCCGGAGGGCAAAAGACGGACTCGTTCCGGAAATGGTACGTTCCAGATACGAATCATTGTGTTCAGTAATTTCGGCCGGGGAGAAATCAAAGTTTTCCCTGCCGTTTTCTGTATACAAGGTAAACGAAACCGGCTCCCGGAGGAGTTCCCTGTTGCGGCTGGAGACAGAAGTGGGCAGGCCGTTTGCTCCGAATGTAATTGTACGGTCAAGGATATTTACTGTATTGCCGTCAGTTTCCACCGGTGTGAATGGCGGGAAGACCTCTTTTTCTGTACCGATAGTGGAATTCAGCCAGTGGAGACGTGCCATGGATGTAATGTCGGATACTCCGGAATCTTCCAGTATATCCCCGGATACTTCTATTTCCACTCCGACAGTTGCAATCATACCGTTGGAAGAAGTAACTGTTGCTCTGCCGGAATATATTCCGGAGGCATCCTCCGGAACCTGCAGTATTATCCACAGTGGTTGTATCATATTTTCCGCAACAACGATTTGCGGAGAAAGAATGTTGCCGTAAGGATCGACTCCCTCAAGATTTATACATTCAAAATTTTCTTTGCTGATGACATCTGTACCGCAGACAAGATCACTCATTTCCAGCTGCAGATCCGGCAGTGTACAGCCGGCAGCGTAAACGCCGATCTGGAATGCGTAATATTCATTGGGACGGGCGGAGCCACGGAAATCTCTTCCCGGACCCTTTGCCAGCCAGTGTACCGGCAGTTCATCATTCATTCTGATCGGCAATTCCCGTGATTCCGGGAAAAGCATCATGGAGCCGCTGCCGTATTCTGCAAAAAATTCCTGCATTTCTGCGGCAGTGGCAGGTATTTCCATGGGGTAAAAACTGTCGAATACCGAAAAAGCTTCAATGGCTTCCACACTGGCAGAGGGTAAATCCTCCGCTGCTGCCAGTGCAGAACTTTTCCAGAGCGGGTCGGCAGTATCTTCCGGCAGATAATATTCGCCGGGATCGCCGAAGTAGTATGTTGGCTCAGGATAAGGGAGATAATATATGAAATATCTCCCTGCTCCTGCAGCAGGGGCAAAAATTATATCTCCATATTCACGTTCGCAACTTATTGTTGCAACATTTTTTACAGCAAGATCGCCCTTTTCTGCAAAAACGAGTATTTGTTTCTTTTCCGGGTCATGGTCACGCCGCCTCCACGGGATATATACCCGTACAGCGGGACTGACGGCAGTGTCTTCATTGACTGTGATCACCGCCCGGTGTTTGCCCCGGTCAAGTGCCTGCCATTCATTAACACGGTACTCCGGAAGATCGGCGGCATACAAACCGGCAATACTGCCGCAAACAGCAGAAAAAAGAGCTATCTTTTTCAACATTTTTACCCTGCAATATCTTGGCTCACCAGTAGTTGGGAGTACCGAGGAAGTAGAAATCCCAGGCTTCTGCATCGGTTATATTCTGCATACGCACCTGTTCTGCATGACCGTCGAAATAGAGGTTGGTATCTTTGCGGTCATGGCGGAAAGCTGCCAGAGAATCAATATTGGCTTTGGTCATGAAACAGAAATGAAGACCGCCGCGGTCGGCACGCTGAGTTTTTACTGCATAATCCAACAGTGCGACACAGCTTGAGGGCTGGGGACAGGCGGTGATCATTCTCGGTTTCCACCAGTCACTGCGGACTTCGTTACCGATATTCTGATTGTAACCGTAGTTGGTCACTTTGAAATTCTGCCCGTTGGAACCTGTTTCAATATAAACCTCGTTGGGATCGGAAGGACAGATGAAAATGCCGGGGAGAGAATCTCCGTTGAATGTACCGTATGCATCTTTGGTGGGACCGCCTGCGTATTCGCTGATCTGCTGGACCCAGGTGCTGTTGGACATGGTGGCCAGTGGCATCCACTGTTCATTGTCGTTGACGTACATGGCAATGGCGAGTCCCAGCTGTTTGACATTGTTGACGCATTTGATTGCCTGAGCGGCGGCACGTGCCTTGCTCAAAGCGGGCAAAAGCATGGAGGCGAGAATTGCAATAATGGCAATAACGACCAGCAATTCAATGAGTGTAAAAAATCTCTTCATTTTTTTCTTCCTTTGTTTTATGGTTATATGATTTCAAGTGCAAAACTTTTTGTATATATATTGTTCATGCCCCCCATTTTTTTTATTGAGAAAACCCGCAGGATTCCCTGCAGTAAAAGTCTGCCGGTACTGCAACATGTGTAACCGTCCTGCCGTCAAGCGATTCACATAAAAGCTGCACCATTTTTCTGCCGATTTCTTCCGCATTGATGGAAATACTTGCCAGAGGCGGTACCAGACCACAGCAAAATGGTTCATTGTCCCATCCGGTCACTGCAATATCTTCAGGGATCCCGACCCCGTTTTTGGTGGCTGCACCAATAAGGCTGCACGCCCAGATATCGTTTTCCGCCAGAACACAATCCACTTTGCCCGGCAGGAGGTCATGGAGCAGAGCCTGCTGCATCAGGGGAAAGATATTTTTATCGGCAGGCTGGGCATCTACTTTGACTGTTACCGGAGTCAGACCATATTCCCCGCAGACCTCTTTAAAAAGATCGCAACGGTCGATCATCTGCTGATTGAAGTCTGTATTCATCACCAGTGCGGCCTTTTTTCTGCCGGTTGATTTCCAGCCGTTCACAAGCCGGCGGAAAGCCTCCTGCACATCCATACATACATATGGAGCATCAATAGCGGCGGAGCGTTCCCACAAAACAATATTTTTCATGCCGGAAAAGATCTCTTTGAGAGCTTCTTCCTCGCCTTTGTAGTCATGACTCAGGCAGATGGCACCATCAGAACCGTATTGCTCAAAAATCCTGAATATTTCCGAGATTCCTGACATGGATTCGTGCTGTTCGGCAACGAGAATACGGTAATTCCGCTTGGCTGCTTCTTCTTCGATCCCACGGAGCATGAGAGCTGATGAACTGTTCATATATGAATCAATAACCACGCCGATCAGGTGGCTTTTGCCGCCGGAAAGACGCTGGGCGATCAGATTGGGGCGATAACCCATTTCGGCGGCGATTTGACGGATATATGCCCGTTTTTCTGCCGAAAGACGTGTCCCCGTGGTGTTGTTCAAGGCGGCACTTACCGCCATGACCGACACATGGGCACGCTCTGCAATTGTTTTTAAGGTTACTGCCATTTTTGATTTAGAATAACGTTAATTCATTGATTTACAACAAAAAAATAATCACAACACTTAATATAATATAAGAGACAGATTTTTCTTGCTGTTTATTATCATTTTTTTTCTGTTTATTGTCATTTGGTTTTTGCTTCCATTCCGGTACAGATATAAAAATGCGGGAAACAGAAAAGATTTTGTCTCCCGCATCTCAATACAGTTACTGCTGTAAACTTTACTTTACAGCCTCACCATGGGCATCTGCCAATTTGCGCAGTGCCTGCAAATCAAGTTTGCCGTTGCCCATGATCGGAATGGTATCTATACGCACAAAATCCTCGCTTTTCGGTATCCAGAGATTGGGCATACCTGCTTCACGCATTCTGGCGATAAATCCCGGTATCAGCTCCTGATCGACGTTGTGGAAAACCACGATCCTCTCCCCCCGTTTGGCGTCTTTGCAGCCGGTAACTGCAAAGTGGCGGTCTTCGGAGGGATGAAATTCCGTCAAACGCTGCTCAATAAGTTCATGGGGAACCATTTCCCCGCCGATTTTGCTGAACCGTGAAAGACGTCCGGTAATAAAAATATAACCGTCTTCATCGATTCTTGCCAGGTCGCCGGTGTTGTACCACCCGTCGTGGATAACCTCTGCTGTTTTTTCCGGTTCGTCAAGGTATCCTGTCATAACGTTTGGCCCCTTGAATTCCAGCAGACCGACACAGTTGGCACCCTGAACTTCGCCTGTATCCACATCCACGGTACGGGCGGCGATTCCGGGGAGCGGCTGACCGATACTGCCGGTTTTGCCGATCTTCTTGCCGATGGCAAAGTAGGATTGGGCGAGGTTGATGGCGGTGATGGGTGAAAGTTCTGTTGTGCCGTAACCCTCGGTAACGGTTATAGGCACAAGTTTTTCCAGCTGTGCCACAACCTCCGGACGGAGTTTTTCTGCACCTGTAATCACAAGATCCAGGGAATCGAAATCGCCGGGTGCGGCTTTCCGGCAATAATTCTGCAGGAAAGTCGGTGTGGCGATAAGCAGATTGATTTTTTCCTCACGAATGAGTTTGCAAACCTTTACGGCATCAAGTGGATTGGGCATGTAGCAGACCGGAGTACCGGAAATTGCCGGGAACCAGAATGATACTGTCATGCCGAAGGTGTGAAAGAGAGGCATGTGACCGATGATGCGGAAACGTTCATGGCTCCAGGAGACCACCCGCCAGAAGCTGTAACAGTCAGAGTTGATGTTATGGTGTGAAAGCATGACACCTTTGGGCTTGCCGGAACTGCCGGAGGTGAAAAGCAATGCGCCGTCACGTTCAACGTCACGCCAGCTTTCCGGGGCAAAAACTCTTCCGAGGAGCGATACCGGACGCAGGCAGAATGCGCCGAGGGCGGCAATGAGTTTGTCTTTACCGGTTACCTGCAGTGCAAGATCTTCAAGCATGACCATGCCCGGCAGCGGTTCCATTTTCAATTTTGCCAGAAAGAGGCGGCTGGTGAGAATACATTTGATCCGCGCCTGTTTTATGGAGGCAGCCAACGCTTCCGGCCCGGTCGTGAAGTTCAAAAGAGCCGGTGTGCGGTCAGCAAACATTATACCCATGGTTGCGGTGACTGCGGCGGTGGTTCCCGGAAGCATCATGCCGACATATTTATCGCCGAGATCCATACGGCGGAGGAGGCGGGAAAGGGCAAGAGCACGGATAAGCATCTCGATATTTTTGATCCTTTTGCCCTCATAGTCGCTGAAAGTCACCTGGCGGGGGGATGCCTGGGCACGCTGGGCGAAAGCGATGTGCATGGGGTATTCCCAGTATTGCGGTTCCCGTTCAGTATCAGCTCCCATTTCGGCAATACGCATCCAGAGTTTGTAACTTGAAATCTTGCCTGGAACAGGATGTCCGATGGTGACAGTTACAGGAATAGGCCAGCGCAGGGGTTTTATAAAACGGAGCTTGCCGTTGTCGATCGCAAAGAGTTTACCCCAGTACAGTCCGAGGCGGACAGGGACAACAGGAACATTTTTCCCCTGGGGCAGGAGGCGGTGCAATCCCCTGCGGAAACCGCCGGTGACACCGGTACCGGAGATGCCACCCTCCGGATAGAAGGCAACAGCACCGTCGTTGCGCAGGTGTTCATGCACCTTGGCGAAGAAGCCGCGCAGCAGTTTCGGATGTCTGCCGTCCGGTACTTCAATAAATCCGACCATACGCAGATACCAGCCGAAACGTGATTTGCGGCAGATCATTGCATCTATGGGGAAAATCACTTTGCGCGGTGTTACTGCAAGTATGAAACCGATATCAAAGAAAGATACATGGTTGGAGACGATCAGCACAGGTCCCGTTGCAGGGATATCGGCACCGTTTTCATGGGCTGCCCGTACACGGAATACTGTTCTGCTGAAAGGCAGCAGCAAAGCTCTGAAAAGTGATTGGGGCGCGCCGAAAGCCAGTACCACTGTCACCAGACAGAGCAGCCCGGAAATGATCCACACTGCATGAGCTGTTTCCAGAAAAAGTGAACTTGCTGCAGTGGCAAGTGT
Organism: Victivallaceae bacterium; assembly: GCA_045532655.1. GTDB lineage: Bacteria > Verrucomicrobiota > Lentisphaeria > Victivallales > Victivallaceae > JAVBQJ01. Next base: position 1,305 of record JAZSGI010000084.1, on the reverse strand, counting down.
TGCCAGCAGTATCAGTACCATGAATCTCTGGGCAAAACGGCAGCGTTCCCATGCGGCGAGTTCGTAACCGAAAATGCCGCAGGCAAGAACACGGGAAAAAAGCTGAACCGGAAGGCTGTCGGCAGAGACTGTACTGATCAGCATCAATGAGGCAACGCCGTAAAAGCCCCAGATGACACGGCCGACGTCAAGTCCGCGCAAAGGCTGCCGCAGCAGCATACCGAGAACGACCAGACATGCCGCCATGGCGGGTGAAAGTTCTGCTTCTTTGCAGATGAGCCATAAAAGGCCGCACCAAATAACATAAAGCCACCAATTCTGTTTACCGTCGTCCCAGCTTCTTGAACGATTGTACATAAAAAACTCCTTGATTGTGATTGGAACACAATTCATCCATCTTATTTTCAGGATGAATGCACATACACAGTTAATATAGCACACATTGAGCCGAAATGCCAATTTTTACCATGTTTTTACTTGTTTTTCTAACATTTTGACCGGGGAACGTACTGTAAAAATCCCGGCAGGCCTGTTTCCTGTTATACAAAAAAATCCCGGCATGCATCTGCAAGCCGGGATCGTAATGTTCAATTTGCGGACATGGGATCGTAACCAGATTGTACTTATCCCGTCACAAATTATTACATGCGTTCAACAGCGGGCCAGAGTTCGGCACGGCGGTTCTGAGCCCAGACGGCTTCGCCGGTACCTTCAACTGCAGGCTGATCTTTACCGAAAGAGAGGGTACGGAGACGTGCGCCGTCGATACCGGAACCGATAAGGTAATCCTGTACGGAAATGGCACGGCGTTCACCGAGGGCACGGTTGTATTCTTCAGTGCCGCGTTCATCGCAGTGGCCCTTGACAGTGAGCATGATTTCGGGATTGTCCTGCATATAGCCGACTACGAAATCAAGTTTTGCAGTTTCGCTGCCGGAGAGGGCTTCGCTGTCGTAGGCATAGTAAACAGTGGGGAAGCCGAGACGGTCTTCAAATTCCTGCCAGTCATCACCGGCGATGGAGCCTTCATCGGCACCATCCTGATACATGGAGGGATCAAAATCAAGACTTCCGTCGCCATAAGCTGCATCAAATGCGGCACCGCCATGGGGCCATGCGGCAGGAACACCGTTGCCGGTGGGATCGTCATTGTCGATACAGCCTGCTGCGGTGATAAGTATTGCGGCACAAAAAACAGTCAGCCAACTCATTTTTTTCATCAGGAAACCCCTTTGTCTTTATTTTTTTGTTATTAACAGAGGCAATTTCAAAACTCCTCAAATTTGTCAAAGCGCCCTCGCTTCG